>JAADEL010000012.1 GCA_013153395.1 Microcaldota archaeon | reverse complement strand
ATGTGGTGAGCTGGGAAAGCCTAGATAGCAAATACGTAAGAATAATGCACAAGGGCAAGATGCTTGCGGTGGCCCAGCCTCCTAAGCACTCCCAGATGTTCAAGTATGAAACCGTTCTACCATAGATTAACACAAAACGTTTAGTTTTATAAACTCTTTTACACACAATTTAACTATGGGAGCTCTAGGCGTTATAGAAAAGGAAGAAACTGCCGAGATTAAAGAATTGCTTCAATCTCGAATGCTCACCTATATCAAGGATCCTGAAGAAAGGAAAGAGGCCCTTTTTGACTTTGTGAAGGATGTGTTTGAAAGGTTGGGAATAAAGAGGGATCCTGCTAAAGTAACCGACTATATCTGGAGCAGGATGGATTGGTCCAATGCTGATAAAGCCGAGGAAAGGATTATAGAATTGTTGATTGAGGCTCTCACTCCTCCAAAAGAAGAGGTAAAGCCTCCTAAACCTCCTATAGAAGAAAGGACCTTGCAGGTAGAAACACCCAAAGAAGAGGCTACCAGCACTGAAGAGAGGAAAGCCCGAACTGATGTAGGAATAACAAACCAAGAATACATCTTCCAGCAGAGGAAGATAGAGATTTTGGGGGAGCTCCTAAAGGGAAATATTCAGGTACTTGACCCGAAGTTGGTGGAAGAGGCTAAGAAAGCAGAGGATCCTATAGCCTTCTTAGTAGGATATGGGTTTAGCGAGGAGGAGGCCCGTTATTTTGTGGAGAGTGAATATCCTACCTTGAAGGGATTATGGGCTCAACAAAACCAGGATTTCCCTCTCTATTATTACTTAGCCGCTCTAGTACAGGCCAAGGAGGGAAAGAGAGTAGCTCCTCAGGTAGTAATAGAACCTGAAGAAAAGGCAGCTCCTTCTCAAAGCCCCACTACAGAGGAGAAGAGCTCCTTAGAGCACCAATACCAATACATGTTCTACATGGCGGGCATACTCAACCCTTCATTGAATGTGCGCATCCCTGAAACCATCTATGGAATGAGCGTGCTAGAATTCTTTGGAGAGATGTTTGGTCGGGAGTTCAAGTCTTTAGAGGAGGTAAGAAGATTTGTGGCCCAAGACCCTCAGAATGATGTTTACCAATGGGCAGCAGACCTCGTAGATTTGATGATAAGATATGGAGTGGATCCTAATGTGAGCTTAGGAGAGCTCAAGTACATGAGGGAGCAGGTAGAACTCCTCAAAACCGCTAAGAGCGAAAAAGAGTTCAGGAACATTTGGAGGGAGCTTTCTCCTAAAGAAGGAACTGCGGATATGGTGTTGGTGCTAGGAGGATTGGACAGAAAAACTATTGAAAGCATGCTGGAGAACCCGGTAGAGCTGCCAGAAGGCTGGCAAGAAAAGTGGTTCAAGGATGTGCCATGGTTTGCCCGTTACTGGTTGATTAAGAATCTTGCCCCTAGAGAGGACTACATTCTTTCTACCTATACCTATTACGAGATGGAGAACGGAGGTTATGTGATAAAGCCTATTGAAAACATGGGACAGGTGATAGAGGTACTTACCCGGGATAGGGATGTTCTCTATCGCCATCCTAGGTTTTATGTGGTGGATATAAAGCCTCTGATTGAAACGAGCAGGAATCTGGATGCCCTGGAGGCAAAGACCCTTACCATTGCTTCTTTCCTAGAAGGATTGGAAAGGTCTCCTAAGTACAGAGGGTTTAACTTCATTGTGGCCAGCCAGTATATAGACTTTGTGGCCCAGAAGCTCTATGAAACAGAGGCCGCTCTAGTGAGGGACGTAAGGGAAAGCATCGCGGGAAAGGCGGGCCTAAGCGAGGGATTGTTGAATTACTATGACAGGGCATGGAATGGTGTGGCAAGGGTGAGATTGGGAAGTGAGGAAACGGTGGTTCCGCCTGCCCTTGACCTTCAGGAGGCCCTTTGGGGCACTGTAACGGGTGAAATAGACCCATTCAAGGAGCAGAGCTGGAGTGTAAAAGCAGCTATAAAAGGAGAAAGAGAAAAAACAGGACGGCCTATCACACCAGAGGCCCAAGCCTATCAACCTGAGCTCATAGTAAAAGGACTCGCCCTTAACCTGGTTCCTCTTACTGAATTCGTGCCTAAGGATTATGTTTATAGAGGAAACAGGTGGATTAAGCTTACTGCAGAAGGGGAGATCGTAGCCTATAGCGGAGATGTGAAGGAAGGAACAGAAGGAGTAGTGACCCTGAGACTGGTGGGTACAGGTTCTTTGGTAGAGGCCACTATCTCGGGTGAGCAAGGAGACCTCCAATTGAACGTTATTGGACAGGACCTTAACTACTTCGGAAATGAGATGGACTTTGCCCTAACCTGGGATAGAGCAGGAGTAGATGCCGAGGTAAAGGCCGAATTGGACAAGATCCAAGGAAATGTTGCCATTGTTTACAAAGGAAGAGGAAGCGAGAAGGAGTTTTACATCTATTACAAAGATGGCCAAGGAAACTGGTACAGGGTGGGAAGAGTATGGGGCGACAGAGCTAATGAATGGCTTATGGAGATGGATACCTATATTCCAGGATTTGCTAACATCTTTGCCAACCTTGAGCTCAAAGAGGGCGAAGGTGTATTTGGTGTGGTAGGAATAGATATGAAACAGCTGGGAGTGGAGCTGGAGCTCAACAAGGATAGCTTTGGGGTAATTGCCACCTACCTCCTCAACCCAGAAACCCTCTCTATTGAAACTATTCTTGGTGAGAGAAACAACATCCCTGAGATCGTTTATGGAGGATTTGTGAAGGGAACGGTGTTTGCAGGAGGTCAGATGGGAGATAAGAACATGGTGGTGGCAGGAGACCTTGCCCTAGGAGAGCTCACCGGAATAAGGTTGGTATATGAGAATGAAGACCTTGCTGTGGTAGGAGTATATACAAGCTACCAAGGAGAACAATCTCTGGCATTCCAGGCGGTAGCCGCTCTAGGAGGTGTGGAGTGGTTAGCTAAATACGCGGCTGCCAAGGATGCCCAGACCATCGTCATAAAAGGAAAGAAAGGAGAGCAGTTTATCCAGTTTACCAGACAGTATAGATTCACAGAGTATGCCCGTGCTCAGTATGTTCGCCATGCTACCTTAGCTGATCAAATACTCGAGGAGTTGGTTGAAAAAGAAGGAGTACTCCCAACCGAGCTCCCTGCCTTACTTCAGAATCCTGATACCTCTACCAGCAGAGGTAAGTTGGCAGCTCAGGCCAAGTCCCATCTAGCTAAGGCAAGCGCCTACGGTATGTTCATCAACGCCACCAGCTATACCTCCCTATTGGCCCAGGGTGAATGGGGCTTTGCAGAGCTCCTCAACCTCTCTATCCAGGGAGCTAATATGTGGGTTATTAACGCGGGTGCAGTATTGGATAACATGAAAGTAGGAGGTACGCTAGGTATAGGAGAGGGAACTATGGTAGGAGCATGGGGAGTATATACCTCAGCCGAGCTGGCTGCCCTGGTAAAGCTCTACCTCATCAACCTGCCTAGCTATCAAGAAACCAACATAAAGGGAGTGATAGAAACCCGACTAAAGAACGGAAAGATGGGAGGTATTATAGGATATATTGCCCAGAAGACAGGGGGCTTCTCCCAGAACAACTTCTATATCGGATTCTATCGTGAAGAGGGTAACATAGGATTTGAGGTGGCCGCCAACCTCAAGCAAGAAGAGGGAGGAGAAAGCGTAGGATTAGGTGGAAAGATTTACTACAACCTTGAAATGGGAGAGACTCCTATCAAACTCACCGGTGAGATTACTGGAAGCTGGGGTTATACTAGTGGTGTGCTCGTCAAGGCAGGAGTGGAAACCCAGGATCTCCTAGGAAACGATAACTTGGCGGTAGAGGTAGTAGCAGGAACAGCTACCAGAGGAGATGAGAGCAACGCTGTATATGGCCTAGGCATCACCTACAGAAAGGTATGGTGAAAGGATGCCTGAAGGTGTGATCCAACAGGATAAGCTGGATGCGGAAATCGATAAGGTTGCCAAGGATTATGTATATACGAAGAATAATAGAGAGTATATAAAACTTACCTTGGATCCTTCTCTAGCTGGCGGAAAGGAGGCGCTAGAGATATCCTCTCGTATAGCAATGACGTTAGCCTCCAAGGGGGTCTCCTTCCTAAAAAACGGGAAGCCCGTGGTAGTAGAGATAGATTATCAGCTTTTTAAGAAGGTAGTAAAGGACCTTTATAACCAAGATGGAAAAGGCATCCCACTAGCTTCTTTCATTAAAGAAGGAAAGAAGACTCCTCCTTCCACTCAGAGAATAGCAGAAGTGGGAGGTGTATTGAGCAATCAGGGCACAGAGGTTTTTGCAGGAGTAGGAATTGAACATAAAGAAGGTACTGAGCAGGCATCAGCGGCCGCGGGTATAAAAGTAAGCGGAGATGGAACCAAACTAGGAGTAAAAGGAAAGAAAAACAACGCCGAGGCCTCTATCGGAGCCACCTTAGGCCGCAGCTTCCAGCTAAGGGCAGGAGGAAGCCTGATGTTCGCGGGAGCGTTGCCTCTAGTAGGATTCCAGATAGGAGAGGGAGGGGTGGCCTTCCAGTCTCTTTTCCTTAATCCGATGAATACGTTGGTAGTAGGGATGATTAATAACGCCATTCAACAGGGGTTCAAGGCAGCTGAAGAAGGGAAAAACCTGGTGGAAAAGGGAGTGAGGTTTGTGCTAGGAAGTACGGGTATTCTGCAGGCCTGGGAGGCTGCTGAAAAAGAAAAGAACATCCTAGAGGGAATCTGGAGGTTCATCCAGGAGTTTGTGAAGTTCTGGATCGAGATGGTGAAGAAGGCTATTGAGATGTTTGTGGAGGCGGTAGATTATCTCATTGCCCTTATCAAGGATCCTGGGAAGGTAAAAGTAGAGGATGATAAAAAGGCCGTGGGCATCGTGGAGAAGATGAGATCCAGCGCCTCTAGAAAGAACTGGGAGGAGGTAGAAGACTATGTTTATGCAACCAAAGGACAAGGACCGGGGTGGTTTAGAGGAATAAATCTCTTTTATGAGGATATGGTATGGGCTTATAATTACGGCCTTTTCAAGAATCCTCTTGCTATCTGGAAGTGGGGCATGGACAAATCCAAAGCCATCAAGGAAAAGGAACAGGATACCATTAACTTCTTTTCCAATGTCCAGATAGTGGCAAGCGAATTGGGAATTAAGTTCGCTGATGCTAAGCCTGAGAAGCTCGACAGCTTATTAAAATATCTCAACAATCCTGCAGAGTACAAAGGAGATAACGAAAAAGTGAAGGAGGCCTTAGAGGAGATCCAACAATATATCCAAAAATATAAACTAGAGTCAGCGGAGAAGGCGTTGGTAGCTGCCGCCATTTATCTAACTTTCAAGCTAGCCACTCCTGAAGTGAGCTATCTCGATAAAGACTATCTTGAGGTCTTATTAAGAGAAAAAGAATTCCCGAGCAGATTGGTGGTTCATGCAGCCACCAAGGGCACTCCTGGCGATATGATATGGCTTCATGTTAACCCCCAGCTAAGTTTTGTAGGCCATGATCTAGCAGTGTATGGGGATTATTCATCTATCCAGCAGGTGCTGATGAGCGGACGTTTCAAGCCTTATATTACAGAGATGAATGAAGAACAGAGAGAAGAGATGCTTAATCAGCTTACTGAGATCTTCTCTCAACTTCCTTCCCAGGTCGTAATGAATTACTTCGAGAATACCTTAGAAACCGTAACATCTTTTAATGATGAGAATGAAGAGTTGTTGAGATTCATGTGGAGGTTGTGGAACAATATCAAAAAGGAGAAGGCAGACCTCCCTAACAGCTTCTTTGAGTTCTCCATGTTATTGGGAATGGACGATAGCTGGGAATATAAGGATTTTGTGCTTGCCCAGGATAAGTCCTTCCAACGCCTATTTAACCTTTACAGGAAGATTATTTCCACTGAAGATGAGAACAAAAGGATGGAGCTGATGGAAAGATTCTTGGATGAGTGGAAAACCACGGTGGGAGAGGGAAAAGAAGTTTCGGCATCTTTGTTGTTGGCCGGTCTCTTTTATGCCCAGAATGAAGAGGAGTTTCTCTACTGGGCAAAGGTGGTCCTACTAGGTGAGCTCTCTACCTATAACACCTCCACCTTCACCAACTTGCAAGGGATAGAAAGCTACGATGAAAAGGAGGCGCGATTCTGGCAAACCCTCGCTCAATATAATGAAACTAGAGCAAGTAAGACTGATGAAAATCATCCAGAGAGACCACAAACTGAGTCTTAGCCTTCTTTATAGAGGTAAAAGGAAAAAAGAGAAACTTTCCTTTGTAGTAGAGGGCAAGATAGCAAGGGAATCCTTCCTCAAAGAACCTTTTGAGAACCTCGTATTGTTCAGGCCTTATATAGACCTTGGGCTGCTTGGAGCTCTTTACCTCCAGTATGATGGCCCTGCCTGCCTTTAAGGCCACCAAATCAGGGGTAAGATGTCCTGAACCCGCCGCCCTTATCACCAGATAGCCTTGAGCTTTGAGCAAGGATATAAGCTTGTGCTCAGCTCTCGTTCCCTTGCGCGACCTGTTCATACACCACACCGTAGATAATCCGCAATATTCCTATAATAGTATAGAATAAAGCAATGTAAAAATAAACCTCGAACTTTACAAACCACCACACCACCCAAAACACCAGTCCATATCCAAGGTTGCCCAAGAAGAAGCCTAAGTCTAGCTTTTCATGGAGTCTTTGCCCGAGAGCAAGCATCACAATCAAATAAAGCACATAAAAGGCAGTGAAGACCACCATCAGCAGATTAGCATATTGAGGATAGTAGAGGGCAAGAAAGAAAAACAAAATGGTTAAGGCTCCTTCAATCTGTCTCATTCTCTCACCAAGATGGTTAGACGATACTTGCGCTTGCCCTGAATCTGGGTGTGGAGCTTGCGAGAAACCTTATAGGTGAGACCTAGCTCTTTTATAGCATCAAAGGCCTTCTTTGAGGAAAAGAACTTTATATCGATCCCTTCTTTGAGCTCCTTGATAGAGTAAGGATTGTCGTTCTTGTGGAACAATCTTATGATATCCTTCAAATGGCGGACGGCCTTTCCTCTCAGCTGAATATGGCCTTCATAATATCCTCCGGAGATTTTCTTACAGGTGGGACAGAGCACGTTCTCGTATTCTACCTTTATCGGTATCTCCAGGTCCACGTTCTCCACTGTAATATAGGCCTTGTTTTGGGCTAGATCTACTGTGGCGCTCTCAAACTGCTTCTCCAGCTTCTTCTCAATATGAGTAGGGAGGTGGTTAGGGGGCTTCCAGACCCCCGATAGATTCACAAACCCACATCTCTTGCATACCTTATAGCGGAAGGGCTCTATCTTTGGGAGCTTTTTCTCTATATAACAATCCTTGCAATATAACCCTATCTTTGCCTCCTTACCGCAGATTATGCACTCAATCGGTGATCCCCTCTTGGGTTACCTTGAAGATAACCTCTCGCTCTGGGAGGTTAGGGGAGTCCACAAGCCTTGCTATCCTCTTCTCATCCTTGCCCTTTCGGATGTAGACACGATAGGCGGCTGCGTGTGCCACCACGTTACCTCCGATAGCGGTGGTTGGGTCTCCGAACAGCATTCCTGGGTTGTCCATCACTTGGTTGGTATAATAGACAGCAAGATTATATTGCTCGGCCAATCTCTGAAGGGTATGCACATGTCGGTTGAGCTTCTGCTGTCTCTCGCTCAAGCTTCCTCTACCTATGTAATCAGCTCTGAAATGAGACGTCAGAGAATCGACCACAATCAACTTGATATTCTCTTTCTTGATAAGGGGCTCTAGCTTCTCCACAAAGATGATTTGCTCCTCGCTGGTCTGGGGCTTCAGCACAAAGATATTCTTGAGGACTTCTTCAGGATTGAGACCTTTTGCCTCGGCCATCTGGGCAATCCTCTCAGGCCTAAAGGTTCCCTCAGTATCGATGAACACCACCTTTCCTTCTAGCCCTCCCTTATCTTTAGGAAGCTGCACATTCACAGAGAGCTGGAATCCTACCTGAGACTTTCCGCTGGAGTACTTTCCGAAGAACTCCACCATAGACTGAGTTTCCACACCGCCTCCTAGTAGGGAGTCTAGTTTCTTAGAGCCTGTGGTGATCCTCCCTATAGTCTTTCTCATCTGATAGATATCCCATCCTGACCTCATCTCTAGGTTAAGGGCTTCTTTAGCGGCCTCCACTATCTTCTTACAGGTTTCCACATTAAGCCCAGTGGCCTCGGAGATCTCAAAAGGAGAAGCTGCCGCCAACTTCTCTAGGTCTACATATCCGGCTGCACGAAGCTTCTCTGCGGTTGCTGCACCTACACCCGGCAAATCCTCCAAATCCTTAGGAACATTACTCTCGGTCATTCTTAAACACCAACAACCTCAAATCTCCTATGCGGAGGACGTAGTAGTCTCTGCCATCTTTGGTGGTTTGCTTCCACATAGCACCCACTCGCCTAAGCACTTTCTCACCATTCTGCCCTACGTCGGGCTGGAGCACAACCCATTCTGGTCTTGAACCTTTCTGAACCTCTACTTTTTCTAATTTTGCAGGAACTTCCTCTTCTATCTCAACCTCTTCAACTTCCATGCATATATATGAGGTGGTCCTTTTAAATCCTTAATCTTTCAACAAAATATGAGGTTTGGAACGGCTGGTATAAGAGGACGTTACTGGGAGCTTACTCCCAAGGAAGCTTATGAGATCGCATTGAAGATAGGTTCTCAGATGGGAAAAAAGATTGCCTTAGCTATGGACGGAAGGAATAACTCCCAGGCTTTAAAAGATAGCATCAGGAGTGCCCTTCTCTATCTGGGAAAGGAGGTCTATGACATAGGATTGGCGCCTACGCCCACTCTCCAGCTTTATATCACCCAGCAAGGGATGGACGGAGGTTTTATGGTTACTGCATCCCACAACCCACCTGAATGGAACGGCATCAAGGTAATCGACCATAGAGGGGTTGTATTGCCCAAAGAGAGGGCCAATCCCATGTTAGAACACACGCCCAGCGAGTTCAGGCCCCATAATGTGTTCCATAGCTTGGACTACACCCATAGGCATGCCTTCCATCTCCTAGAGCATTTGGGAATGGAGCTGGATAAATCCTTGGCGGTAGATTATGGAAACGGAGTAGGAGTGAAGGTGTTTTCCCATGTGCTGCCCCATATCGCTCAGGACTACCTGGAGATAAACGACAGGATAGACGGCAACTTCCCGGGCAGAAACTCCGAGCCTGTGCCCGCCAACCTCACCAAGCTCCAATCCTTGCTTAACCACTACGACATCGGAATTGCCTTTGACGGAGATGCTGATAGAGCAGTGCTCATGACCAAGAAACACTTTATAGACGGGGACCTCTCACTGGCATTGGCCGCCTCCTTGCTGGACTCTCCTAAGGTGGTTATGACAGTGGCTACTTCCAAGGTAGTAGAGGATATCGTGGGCAAGGAGAATGTGATTTATACCAAGGTGGGTGTGCCTTATATTGCAGAGGCAGTGCTCGAGCACAACGCCACCCTTGGAGGGGAGGAATCGGGAGGCCTCATTTACCCGAAAGTGAATGTGGGAAAAGATGGACTGGCCACCGCTCTCCTGCTTCTAAAGCTCACCAAAGGGGACTTGGATTCCTATGTGGAAAGGCTTCCTCGCTATGTGCGTATAAAGGAGAAGATTGCGGTGCCCGGAGATAAGAAGCATGAGATTGTGGAAAGGCTCAAGCAAACCTTGCCTCAGCATTTCTCAGGCGATGTAATAACCCTGGATGGGATCAGGATTAACATGAAGGATAGCTGGTTTATAATAAGGCCGAGCGGCACCGAGGATTACATAAGGATATTTGTGGAGGCTCGCACCAAAGAGAAGGCCCAACAGCTGATGGAGGAGCTCAAGGAATTAGTTTTTTAATCCCTTGGCTGGATATTAAAAGCAAATGGATGAGAAAGAATATGAGTTTTCTAAAACACTAAAGCGCATAAAAAAGCTCAGGGGCACTGGTACCCAGCTTGTTAGCCTCTATATTACCCCTGGTTACCCTATAGGAGAGGCAAGCGCCAAGATCAGGTCGGAGATCTCCCAAGCCCAAAACATCAAATCCAAGCAAACCCGCACCAACGTGATAGGTGCATTGGAAAGGGTGCTCAATGCCCTCAAGAACTTTCGCGAAACTCCGCCTAATGGACTGGTAATATTTGCGGGAAATGTCTCTCCTGATCCTTCAAAGCAAGATATTATCACCATAACTTTGGAGCCAGTGCAAAAGCTCACTCAATCTATCTATCGTTGTGACTCTGTGTTCTACACGGAGCCGTTAGAGAGGATGCTAGAGCAGAAGGATGCCTATGGCATTGTAGTGATGGATGGAAGGGAGGCTACCCTGGCTTTGTTGAGAGGAGTGAATTTTGAGATATTGGAAAATATTGAAAGCCATGCCCATGCCAAGGTGAGAAAGGGAGGACAATCCGCAAGAAGATACGAGCGCCTGATAGAGGAGCAGACCGAGTATTATTATAAAAAGGTGGGAGAGGCCATGGATAAGCATTTCCTCGGCAAAGTGAAGGGTGTTATTATCGGAGGTCCAGGACCTACCAAGGATTACTTTGTAAAGGGAAAATACTTCAACTACCAACATAATATCCTAGGAGTGGTGGATACAGGGTACACGGATGTAATGGGTGTGAGAGAGGTAATCGCCAAGGCCGGAGAGCTCATTCAAGAGCAAGAAGCGGTGAAGGAAAAGAAGCTACTGGACAGGTTTATAAAGGAGATAGTGCATGGGAGCAAAGCCGTTTATGGACTGGATAGTGTGTTGGAGGCATTGGAGCAAGGAAGGGTGGCCCAGGTTCTAGTGTCTGAAGGACTGGAGCTCAAGCACTTTAAGGTAAAATGCGGAGAGGAGGAAAAGGAAGGTTTTGGGTATAAGCCCGAGGATGTTTGTGAGAAGCCCACTGAGGTCTTGGAGGAAACCGATATCCAAGATTACTTTATCGACCTTGGGCATAAGTATGGGTTTGAAACCCACATTATCTCAACAAAAACAGTAGAGGGAACGCAGTTTTTGAACACCTTTGCGGGGCTGGGCGCCTTCTTGCGATATTAGGTATTTAAAAGCCTTGGCCATATTAAAAACACATGGATAAAAGAAAAAAGTTCCTGAAGAAGCTTAAGGCCCAGCTTGCTGAGGTCTCAGAGGATCAATATATCATAAATGCGGTGCGTGCCTATTATGATTTGAAGAAAGTGCGAACCCTGTTTTTAGAGCGTATTCAAGAATGGATAAACAACACCTTCCATGACCCTAATCTCAGGTTTAAGAAGCCCGAGGATCTTGAGAAAGTATTACCTAAGGTAAAGGAGCATGGGTTTGATGATAGGCTGTTGAGATTATACGTGGAGCTCTACAAGGAGACGTTGGAGAAAGAGAAGGAAATGAAGAAGTTGATTGAGGAGAACGTGGAAAAGATGTTGCCCAATGCCAGCTATATTGCCGGACCTTTTATTGCTGGAATGTTGTTGGAGAAGGCGGGAAGCTTTAAGAAGCTGGTTTCTTTCCCTGCATCTACCATTCAGGTGTTGGGAGCGGAGAAAGCCCTCTTTAAGCATCTGAGAAGCAACCGCAAGATAAAGCCTCCTAAGCACGGAATATTATTCTTGCATCCTTATGTGCATTCTCTGCCTAAGAAGCTAAGAGGAAAGATGGCAAGAACACTAGCGGCCAAGCTTGCTATTGCCTTCAAAGCCGATTACGTAGGAGATGATGTAAAAGAAGAATTGAAAGAAAAAATAGAGAAAAGATATAAATCTATTTCCCAACAACGATCTCGATAGCAGAAACTCTCATAGTTCTGCCATCTTCAGCAGTAAGCTCCTCAGTATCGATCTTGATGTCCTTTATCTTTACCTCAGGTAGGTAGCGCTTTCTCACTAGCTCAGCCACTGTTACTGCCTTGCATATCTGCTTTCCTCTTGCCTTGATAATTACTTCAGGCACTCCCTGGTTTAGCTGAGTGAGCACTGCTAGCACATATCCGATAGTTGGTTTCTTTCCGATAAAAACGACGTTGTCGTCCTTCTTCTCCACTTGTTCCTCTGTCATGTCTATCACCAAAGCTATTATATGTCCTAAAGCTTTATAAAGCCTGCAGCATCAAATCAGAACGAGCCGGGATGCCGGAACGGCTAACGGGCCGGACTCGAGATCCGGTGCCCTTATGGGCTTGGGGGTTCGAATCCCTCTCCCGGCGTTTGAAAGGGTGCGAACCCAGATAGGCAGCCACCCTTTCAAGAACCCCGGACCCTAGTAGGCGACTGAAAGGGGCGCAACACCTTTTAGCCAGCCACCCTTCCGACAACCCCGGGCCCTGTTAGGTGGTTATAGGGAATGAGTTGCCCCTAGGAAGCAAGATTTTGAACGTTAGAGAAGGATAATAGGGATAATATAAAATAGGTGGGGAATGATGGGCTTCCTTTCCTAGCACTACTCCTCTATCCGCATATTTTTTCAAAAAGGAGAAAAGGGAACGAAATCGGCGAGCTCTAGTAGTTTTGACTTCGATAGGTATTGAAGCAGCCAAAAATTTATTAACTAAAATCTCCACGACTTTTTGGGAAGTGGAGTCCTTTTATACCATTTAATTTTATATCGAGATAGAGAGGTGCATATAAGGGGCTTGCGAACTCTCCCTCTACATCGGAGAACATCCTATAATCGGCAATCAACCCTCTTTTCTTCCAATTTTCCAGAATAGGTTTTAAGAGTTCCACTAAAACCTCTTTCATCTCCCCATAGTAATGGTCAACCGCCACATAGTATTTTCCCTCTTTTCTGAGAAGGTGGAGTTTAGCCCGGCCTATAAGCTCTCCCTTTTCATTAAGCAAGGCGGCCATCTTTGTGGAGCCATGAGTAATCGCCCCTAACAAACCTATCTTTTGTTCACCCCAATAATCAGGGGCCTGGCAAGAATAAATCTTAGGGCCTTTGCCCATCCGGAATAAAAGCTCCCGGGAATCGGTGATTAAAAAGGTAAGGGAAGAGGGAGATTTCTCCCTAATTAAGGAATGAACTTCTCTTAATTGAGGTTTGAGAGAGATATATACCTCAGCAGATGTATTATGGAGAAGTTGCCATTCCCATTCTCTCAGTGCTTCAAATCCCTTTTCTTTTATCCATCCCAACTCTAGCCAAGGACCCTTCCATCCTTCCTTTTCGAGTTCTTGATTGATGTTTTGGATGGCCTTAACGAGTTCTCTTCCTTTCTCATCTTGAAGAGAGATAAGTTGTTGATAGTTTTGGATCCAGGCTTCTCTAAGCTCCTTAGGTACCTTTAAATCTTTATATCTTTCTTTCCTATATTCCTCAGGTGAGAGAAGAAAAATACGATGAAAGAGAGGAAAATAAGAAAAATTTTCTTTATGAGCAAATACCGAAGTCCAGGCAAGAATATCCTCCATCAACTGAGGATAGTTTTTCTCTATGGTTGCTAAAAAACGAGAAGTATCCTTTTTAGATATCCCTACCTTATGCGGCAAATAATCCAAAGCTACCTTTTCAAGAAGGTTCTCTGATTTGGTATGTTTGATTACTAATTCTTGCCATCCCTCATCCTGGTGGAGATAATAGGCTTTTACTACTTCGAAACCTTGCTTGGGCGAAAGTTCCTCCAAAGCTTCAAGAAGCTCCTCTTCGGGTTCCCAGAGCGCTGCCCGTGCTAGCATCATGAGCTTACCTCTATTCCATTTTCCTCGTTTTCCTAGCACCTCTTTATGGGCAAATACTCGAGCGAGCTCTTCCCCTAATAAAGGAAAGAATAATGCATCCTTCCAATTCTCGGCCTCCCAATCCATCTCTTCTAATGTTAGAACCAATAACTCGGTGTTTACGAAGAAGCGATGGTCCTCCGCCATAAATCCTACCACATAAGAAAGAGTACGTCGATCCTTTTCGGGCATCTGGTTGGCCAAAGCATAAACCATCTTGCGAAGAGTAGATGCTAAAAACTCGCGGTTGGATTTGATGTAGTGGAGAGGCGTTTTATCATCCTCATCCCTATGAAGGAGGAACTCGAGCATCTCTTGAGGAGAAACATACTCTGCCAACAACGCTATCGGATAACCATCCTGAAGTTTAGGAATAACCTTTTCCTTTAAATAAGGAAGAAAGTGGTCAGCCTCATCCATAACTATCTTTAGATATTTTCTCACAATCACCGGATTTTTCCATACTCCTCTTATCACTTCAGAAGAAAATAGGAGAGGTTTATTGTGTTTTTGGAGTAAATCGAGTATTCTTTCATCATAGGAGACCAGTTTGCCTATTAACTCACGGGAATGAAGCAATAGTTTGGTTTTCCACGTTCTAGGCACCCTAGACATTACCCAATCATAGAAGAATTTAGCCGACTCGGGTGATTTAATCAAAGGAAGCGAGGTCAAAACGCATAAGCTCCTCTAACACCCCTTGGTCCACCTTTCTTTTAATAAGGGAACGGAGGGTGGGCCAGGCATCAGGATGGGCGAACGCCACCTTGAGCAACTCAGGAGTGGCCTTTTTCAAAAAATTCTTTCTTATAGGGTTGGGAAGCTTTTCCAGAAAGTTTAAAAAAGGTGAAAGGTCAAAAGGCTCTTTCATCAAAAGGCTGAACAACAACGTTTGACCATTGGGGCGAGGAACTACTAAAGAATGTAAAACTGCTTCTCTATGCTCAGGTGTCACCATGAAACGCTCTAATTCCTTCCAAGCTCCATGCTTAAAGCGATTATTGAGGGCCTGAGGAAGAAGCACTTTAGAGTATTGATTGTAAAGGGTGACATAATAGGCAATCATATAATAGTCAAAGAATGAAAGATATTCGTGGTTTCTTAGAACTAAGAGTTGAGGTGGAATCTCCTTAATATGGGGTGCATATACCATTGGGCGGAGATGGAGAGGCGTGTTGTGATCCAGGTCTCGTTTGTAAAGGAGCTCGGGGTATTGGAGGGCAAGCTTGACTAAAGGAGAGTGAGAATATTCAATATAATGGGCAAAGTTGCGGGAAAGGTCATCCTCCCAAAATAACAATTCTTCCCATTCTTGCTCTGAAAGGCTTTTCTTAAGTAGGGAGAGATAGATGTTAGCTATCTTAGGACGCCAAGTAGCCAGATGATGAGTAAAGCCGTTAGATATCAATAACTGCTTGAGTAGAGGTGTGTTGCGGAGTTTCTTTATCACCTGGTAGCGTTGGGTATGGGTAAGGCCTTGAATGAGATCCCCTCTGCCCAAAGCAGCCAAATAATAGGCCTCAGGAAGCTTAGAAAGATAGGCGGTGATATCGGGGCGATTACGCAAAAACTCATAGATATCTTGAGGAGGAATTGCATCTTGATGCTTGAGCAAGAAATGGGCGGCTTTGGATGGGTTTTCCTCCATTAGGGGAAGGAAGATAGATTGTCTCACGTTATAGTTTATAGTAAAAAGTGTTTAAAAGCTAGGAGGCTTTAAATGTATTCCCACAAATAACTTACATGGCCCACACTATTACCTATCGAAAGGCTCTAGAAATGATAAAGAAAGGGCCTGAAGGTCCCATTCAATTGGCACAACAGATAGAAGATATGAAATTTGAAGGACACTGGCCACCTTTAATACTAACCTTGAAAAATATCAATTATCGAATAGGTTGTGGGGAGGTATTTAAGAACAA
>JAADEL010000040.1 GCA_013153395.1 Microcaldota archaeon | reverse complement strand
TGAGGGCGGCCATGTGGTAAGCAGTAATAGCAGCCATAGGACAATAAGGACATTGTGGGGTCACAAACACCCTGATGCGTACAGGCTTCTCTATCTTGGAGATCTCCTGGATTACCTCTTCAGGTAGATGGACATGTCCCAAGGACATCTCTTTCAAGGTCTCCACAAACATACCAAACTCATTCTCCGCAGGTATGCCGTAATATCGAATCAATCCTTTGTTCTTTCCTTCCACTATAATCACAGGGCTATCATCTACCTTGTACTTTTCCACAATATCCTTATCTTTGGAGGTGTAAAACTCTACCTGGATCTTTCCTTTAGAGGTTTCAGCCAACTCCTTCAAGAGTTGCTCAATCTGCTCACAGTATACACAGGTAGGCTTCTCCTTATCAAGAACCGCTATTACTTTAATAGGTTCCATGTCCTCAAAGAATTGCTCTAGTTGCTTCCTTGTCTCTTCTGGAAGTAATCTTTCCGCCATGTTGTCACCTCTCCAATTCTTATCCCACAAACCTTTATAAACTTATCCTGGGAGTATTGTTTAACGATGTTGCATGCTTATAAAGAGGCTATAAAGACCTATATCCGTTCCTTGGATGTGATTGCATTGTTCTCCCTGGTATTGGTTATTGCCCTTGCCCTTCCTCTCTTGTTTCCTGATTACTTCTTCTGGACATTCTCGGGTGTCTTCCTCCGCATCTCTAAGCTCACCGACATCGGCCTAGGAGAGCTTCTCATCTCCCTCTTACTTTATGGGATCTCTTTGCTTCTCTTCTCTCTTGCATTCCTCCTCATAAGCCAGGTGGTAAAAGAACATCGAAGCGACCACATCCGTATAGAAATCCTCAAGGAAACCATTATTCGCCAGTATCCTGAACTTGCCCTCTTTTTCCTCACCTTTTTCATGATTATATTTGCGGTTGCTATATTCGGGTATGTGGGAAGCTGGCCCGATTGGCTTCTTACCCTAGCCTTGGTAGGGCTGGGATACGTGTTTTTCTTTGTTCCCTTCGCTATCGCTATCGATGAATATACCATGGAAGAGGCCCTCGTTCAGCTCTGGAAGTATAAACACCGCCTCTTCCACTATCCCCTCCTTTATGCTCTCACCATAGGTGCGCTTACCATACTGGTTGCCCTGGTGTTTTTGCTCCTCACCAACGACCTAGAGACCACCCGTCTTCTCTCTAATATAGTGAATGCCCTAGTGATTGTTCCCTTTGGTATCATCCTTGGCTCCCACTTCTACTTCGATAAATATACCCTTTCCATTCGGGAAATATGATAAAGCGACTTTTGTTGAAGAACTGGCTCTCCCACAAGGAGAGCGAGGTGCTCTTTGTTCCAGGAAAAAACCTCATTATCGGCTATAATGGCTCAGGAAAGACGAGCATTGTGGAGGGAATATACTTTGCTCTGTTTGGAGATGTAAAGGGCTCCTACCGAGAATCCTTAGATAGGGGAAAGCTCATCCACCATGGAGAGAAGATGGCCGAGGTGGTGTTGGAGTTTTATGATTACCAGGTAGTAAGGAGGATAAAGAGGGAAGGAAAGGGAACCAAATCCGAGGCCTCCCTCTATAAGAATGGGAAGCTGTTGGCCGAGGGTTCAGAACGAGTAAACGCCCTTATACTGGAGATCCTGGGCATGGACAAGGAGGTTTTCTCCCATATTCTCTATGGAGGGCAAGAGATGCTAAGCAGCTTCCTTAAACAAACCCCCAAAGAGCAGAAGGAAACCCTGGACAAGGCCTTTAACATCCACCGACTCAAACACTACCTGGAGCAAACAAAGAAGCTCATCTCCGAGATCGATAAGCAGCTCACCCATCCAGTGGATCCCAAGGAGCTCAGTGAGCTCAAACATAAGCTAGAGCAAACCCGTACTCAGCTTACCTCCCTCAAACAACGCCTCCATGCCCTGGAAAACCGAAAGGAGGATCTCCAGAAGGCCCTCGATAAGGCCAGCTTGGTCCTCCAACGCCTCAAGAAACAGAAGGAAGATTGGGAGAGGCTCCGTTCTCTGAAGCAAAGGCTAGAAGGGGAGCTCCAGGGCTACCAAGACCTTTCCCCTATCCAACCCGAGGAGCTCGAAAGCATCAAGAAAGAGCTATCTTCTCTCTCCAAGGAGATTGCCAAGAAAGAACACCAATATAAACACCTTCAGCAGAAGAAGGCCCAACACCGTTCCCTGCTCGAGATGCTAGAGCACTACAGCCACCAACAACAACGTCTCCAAAAACAGCTTTCCCAGCTTGACATCCCTCCCGAACCCACTCCTCTCGACCTCTCTGAGCTAGAAAAGGAGCTTGCCTCGCTAGAGGCCCAGTATAAGCAGCTTTATTCTCAGCTCCAGCAGGTAAAGCTAGGAAAGGGAAAGACCACCTGTCCTGTCTGTGGAAGACCGCTCGACCCCCAGCATATCCAGAAGCTGGAGAAGGAGCTTCTCACCAAGCTCAAGGACCTCAAATCCCTTCATGATAAGAAGCTCCAAGAGTACAAGAGCCTGCTAAAGAGGAAAAAGGAGCAAGAAAGGCTTCAGCTCAAGAGGGCGGAGCTCCTTGCCCGGAAGGAATCCCTGGAAAAACAACTTGCTCAAGTTCAGCAGCAGCTCCAACAACTCTCCCAACAACTCCAGTCTTTTTCTCCCCAAGAGATAGAAACGAAGCTAACCTCCTTGGAAGAGGAGCTCCAGCGTCTAAGGAATAAATATACTTCCTATGAAGTAAAGCTCAAGCAACTCCAGGAGAGATGGGCCCGTTGGCAGCGAAAACAACATCTCCAAAAGCAACTCTCCCAACTCTCCCAACAACTCCAACAACATCCTTATGATGAAAAAACCTATGAAGAGGCCCTAGAGCGCTATCACAACCTCAAAGCCCAACATCAATCCCTCCTCAGAGAATACACTTCCCTAAAAGAGACGCTAGAGGCTACCCAGGCCCTCTACCAAGAAAGGGCCTCCCAATATGAACAGCTCCTTCAAGAGTATGAAAAACAATCCCGCCTAACCAAGCTTCGCCAGGAGCTCAAGGTGATAGAGGAGGCGTTGGAGCTAGGTCAGAAGCAGGCCCGAGAAGATATCGTCACCCTCATCAACCATTATCTTCCTGATTATTGGGAGAGTCTCGCTCCCACCCGCTATTACCAGAATCCCCATCTTTCCTATCAATATATCAACAAGGTGGTGGGACATGCCTACAAGTTCTTTATTGAGAGCCCAAAAGGGTTGTTGGAGGCCGAGATGTTGAGCGGGGGAGAAAAGACCCTCTACGTACTGGCCCTCAAGCTCACCTTGGTAAAGCTCCTTTCCAAGCACTCTTTGTTGATTCTGGATGAGCCTACCTCCTCTTTGGATGAACAAGCGGTAAAGGCCCTGGGAGAGGCCATCAACCAGTTGACCGAGGAAGAAGTAGGCCAGTTTATTGTCATTACCCACCATCAGGAGCTCAAGGAATCGGATTGGGACCGGGTAATAGAGGTCACCAAAAAAGGCCAAGGAAGCTACAAGTACTCTACCGTGGAGATCTTTTAAAACGTATTACGATGTTAAGAAATGTTTAAATATGTTATGGTATGAAAAGTTACATGGGAGCCAAGTTTAAAGAAAAAGTAGTTTCTGTGCAGGCAAGAGTAAAAGAACGTTGGGAAGAGTGGGAAAACAAGGTAGCGGAGTGGTATGAGAGAGTAAAGAAGTCCCCTCTTACTCGCTGGGCCCTAGTAGTAGTGACCGCTTTTGCTCTAGCAGGAGGATTAAGCTCTTGTGCCCCTGCCACCACTTCTAGACCAGCCACTATCGAGAAAAGCGAGAAAAAGAAGGGAGTAGAGATAGTAAAAACAGTAAACCTAAGCCTATGGAATATGGTATGGGGAAAGGCCATCATAATTGATTCTGTTTATTATAGCGCATTAAAGAAGGTAGCCTATAGGTATGGGGGCATGTATCCTCTCTATGATTCCCAGATAGAGTCCTATGTGTCGGCTTCCAAGGATGGAAGATGGGTACTCAGAGTGCCAAAAGGCAGGAAGCTATTGATTGTAACTGACCTAGAGAATAGGGTAGAATATGGGTTGATAGCGGGAAATGGATGGAAGGTGCTAAGAGATCCCAAAACCAACCTGATCCGAGGATTCTATACCACTGCTCCTTCCGGAGATCTCCTTGTCGTTCTTACTGATCCTGATAAGATATCTCCTGAAAAGGGATACATGCTAGCCTGGGCAAGCAAGGATGGAACAAACATAATAGGACTCATACCCATACGGGATCTAGGAGAATGGAAAAAATGAGAAAGAAGCTTATGCCGGTATTGGTGAGTGGGGCTTTGGCCTTTTCTTCTTTTTCTCCCGCCCTAGCTGACCAACTTCCC
The DNA here is from genome assembly GCA_013153395.1 of Microcaldota archaeon. Lineage (GTDB taxonomy): Archaea > Micrarchaeota > Micrarchaeia > Anstonellales > J096 > JAADEL01. The sequence goes on along the minus strand of JAADEL010000040.1, from coordinate 11,537 downwards.
TCCAACTCTTTTCCTGTTCAAACCGTGAATCAGGTAGAGATACTGGGCTCTATAGAGGTGAGCCCTAAAAGAGACTATGTAAAGATGGTACCTTTTGATTTTCCTTACTCTATCTACTTGGTAGGAAAGGTCAATGTGATCAAGAGACCTCGAGTGATAGATCTAGAAGGAGGTAAAGCCATCTACGCCGAGTTCAAGGTAGGAGGATTCTTCCCTGAGGTCCATGTGATTTCAGGAGGTGCCCTTATTGGTGACCCTACCCGAAGCAACCATTTCTTGCTCATGCTATCCGCGCCTAAAGAAGTAGCTAGAAGAGCCGGAGACCTCATGTCCCGTCTTTCTCCCACTCCGATTTGGAAAAGAGAAAGAGAAAATGGCACCAGTTATTATTTCTTTTACCACAACAATCGCCTAGGCATCCTTTATTATGACAAAGAAGACGCCTTTTTCAAACTGCTGGTGGTAGAGAGGAAAGACGGCTCCTACCAAGCCATCTCTTATCAGTTTGTCCCTCCTTATTATGGCCAGGCTGAGACCTACGAAGTAGAGATAAAGGACAGCGTATTGGAGATTGTTCTTCACAATAAGGAGCAGAGAGGAATAGGAAAGGTAAAGATAAACATGGGCAACACTGATCTCACTTTTACCTTTGAGAGTGGGGACCCTGACCAACTACCTTATAAGGTGGAGATAAAATAAGTGCGCTGGGGGTGGGATTCGAACCCACGAACCCTTACGGGAAGTGGCTTAGCAGGCCACCGCCATACCACTAGGCGACCCCAGCATTCTCACTATTTTTCTTATAGAAGGTTTTTTAAAAGCTCTGGTTTTAAATTGATGTGTATGCTTAAAGAAAAGAAAAACCTCCCTAAGCAAGCTCCCCAGGTCCCCAAGGCAGATCACCACCAAGAACGCCTTCTCACCGGCATGAAACGCCATTTTCCCGAGCTCTACAACCTCCTTTCCTCTAACCAGGCCTTGATGCCTTTTATCATGAAGTATGTTTTACCCTATCTTTATGCCTCGGGCATGCCCAAGCAAAAGATCCTCGAAATAGTGAAAATCCTTATGAAGGCCAAGCCCAACAAGGCCTTCTTTGAGAGATTTGCCGCCTTTGCTCTGAAGTACGGTACCCCCGACGGAGAGGCCATAAAGCACTTTCTCTCTGCCGAAGGATGGAAATGATAGACCTCTATCAGCATATGACACCTGAGATGTTTGCCGAGGATTTTGAACCTGGCCAGACCCTAGCCCAACAAATCCTCTCGAAGATCAAAAAAGGAAGCCTCCGAGATATCTTCTTTGCCTCTATGTTAATAGAGGACCTTGCCAAAGAACCCTACAAAGGCTCTATGGTAAAAACCCAGGTGCTAGAATGGGGCCCTATATCCCATATTTCCAACATAACACCCTATGGCATGGTGGAGCCTGAGTGGAAGCTAGAGAAAAAATACGGCCGCACCTACCTTAACGACCAACCCAAGGACCTCCATATCTCTTTCTTGGAAGGGAATTTCCAGGCCCACGGCATCTACGACCGATTGGAAAAAAGCCTTTACATGTCCAATTTTAACGCCTTGTTGAACATCTCACCTGCCATGATTGTGTATGCGAAAACAGATGATGGCCTCTATGGCTGGAGGATAAAGGAGGTAGAGATGCCCGAGGATTTGTTGTTTGCCCTTGCCTATGCTCAGAAGAACAACTACGGAGGTATTATCCGCGGGAATGTGTTTTATCCTACTCCTCAGAGCATGTACGATGAAACCTCCATCCTGATGAACGCCAAGACCCCATTGGAACAAGAACGCTACCAGATGTTCCTGAGGGCAAAGAATTTCTACAGGTTGGCGGGCAACTTCCAAGGAAAGGTAGCTGATTACAAAGAAGAAGATGACAACCTCCTTTCTCCCGAGGAAACCAAGATTTATCTTCCCCGAGGCTTCTTCCCCGATATAAAAAACGATACTATGATGGACCTTCTCCAGTTTATTGTTAAGCTCCTTTCCTATAGGCCCCAAGGAAGCTTCATCATCTACAAAGACCGGGATTTCTGGCGAATAAGAAAGAGCAAGTACTTCCAGCCCGGAGACCGCCTCATAACCTATGCCCTGGTAGATGATAAACGCCTGAAAGTAGATGTCAACCTTGGAAAGTATTTCTATGATCCTTTCCTCACCAAGAACTATCTCTACAACGTCTATAAAGTCCGAGATGAATACGTGCTAATAAGATAACGTTTAAATTCTTCTCTATCCTAAATAAAGGAGTGAATCTTGAGGAGATAAGAAACACCATTGCCGGCGAGATGGTGTTTAGTCCCGATGTAGGTAAAACGATGAGAAAGTGGAGGGAGATTTTCGAGGTCAAACAAAAAGAACTCTCTGAATATATGGGTATCTCCCCTTCTATCATAAGCGATTATGAGACAGGGCGAAGGCAAAATCCCGGAATAAAGTTTGTAAGAAGATATATCGAAGCCCTGTTAGATATAGATGCTCAACGAGGTGGTCCTGTCCTTAAGCGCATCATGGACATCGACAAAACCGAATACTATGAGAAATATAACTTCTCCATGGGCATTACCATCAAGGAGTTTGTGGATTTGATTGAGGGGGAAGTGGTAGTAGGCACCGAGGAACAACTCAACCAAAAGATATACGGCTACACTATCCTAGATAGCCTCAAGGTTATATTGGAGATGCCCCTAGAGGAGTTTCCCCTTCTCTACGGAGGAATCGTGGAGAGGGCATTGGTGTTCTTGGGAGTGAGTACTGGCCGCAGCCCTCTGGTGGTGATAAGGATAGCCCCCATAAAGCCTAAGGTAGTAGTTCTGATGAATCTCAAGAAGGTGGATTCTCTTGCCATCAAGATAGCGGAAAGGGAGAAAATCCCCATCGTAACCACGGATATCTCGGTAAGTGAGCTCAAGAAACGTTTAAATATCTAACCCCCTATAATAATCCCATGAATATATCCAAGCCTTATGATTTTCTTAACCAGTTATTGGGCAAGGAGGCCCAGATCAAACTCAAAGACGGAACGATGATAAAGGGAAAGGTACTAGCCTTTGATGTTCACATGAACCTAGTGGTCCAACTCCAAGAGGAACTTTCCCAGCGTTATATCTTCATCCGCGGAGATTCCCTTATGTTCGTGGAGAGGATAGAATGAGATTAGGAGTAGTTGTTTTTATTCTGGCGGTTGCCCTATCTCTTCTCATAGGTGTGCTTAGCCTCCTTAACATCTCGGTGGAGGCCCTCCAGTTCGGGATGGTGGTGTTGGGAATATTGGCCGGTTATCTCAACATCACCAAGGAGGAGAAAATGGAGTTCCTAGTAGCGGGCATTGCCTTTATTGTTTCCCTCCAGGTGGTACTTGCCAGCTCCGCCTATCTCTCCAACCTGGTTCCCCCTCTTTTCCTCTTTTTGAGCGGTAGCCTGGTTTCCCTGATGGTGTTTTCAGCGGGTGCCTTGGCCTATGTGGCCATCCGCTCCGTGATAGACCTAATCCGCGATTAAAGAAGGGAACCTTTTCCTCAGGGCCTGGAAGACCTCCTCCCAGGCCTCATATCTTTTCCTATCAAGGTCCTGTTGATAGGACCTCACCTGATTGGGTTGGAGCATAAGGGATGTTAAAGCGCTTACCACCATCTCCTCTGTCCCATGATAGGGATGCCCTATCCTCCAAGGAAGATGGAACACCCTACTCTCATCCACCACATTCCAGATAGGATCTCCTTCCGTTCCTATAGCTAAAGAAGATAAATGACCATAAGCCTTCTTTAGCTCTCTTTCTAAGGGAGTTCCCTTAATGTATTGGATGTAAAGATGGTGGTTGAGCTCATGCACTAAAGCAATCTCCATAAGCTCAACATTCGTTCTATCAATGTATATCCTTTTATTCCGGATATCGGCCACCGTATAGAATTGTCCATTTTCCCTTCCCACCATTATCTTCAATCCTTGGAGTACCTTGGGATAATCCCTGTAGCGTTTTAGCACCTGGGAAAAGAGATAGAGCTCCTCATTACTCAACGGTTCCAAGGAATAGATGTTCACTCCCTCTATCTTGTAATGGTGGGCCTCCATCTTATATACTCCTTTTCCTTCCCGGAGGTTGACCTTATCGCCAGGCATCAATATCCATACCAATCTATCCCTGGCATAAACGAGCACATCTCTCTTAATCTGCAAGCCGTAGGCTTCTAGGTCCTGGGCATCGTATTCCTTTAAGGCTGCGAAGGTGCCTTCCATCGGCCTATCTCCTCCATCAGAATCTTAAATGTTTGCTTCTCCGCAGGAGAAAGCTTGGAAAGGTCTATCTTATCCCTTATCTCCCAGATGGTCCAGGCACTAGCCCACATCTCCCCAGGATTTTTGTAAGGTTGTCCCACCTGCTTCGGAAACCCAAAATACTGATCCTCATCCAACACCTTAAAGAGAGTGCCCCCCTCTCTCATCATATGCTGATATAAGAGGGCAATGGAATCTCGAGTGGATTGAAGAAGAAGGGGCCACACCAGATGTCCTAGTTCATGCCTAAGGGCAATCTCCATGCCTGGTGCTTTACTCAACAAGATTCTTTGGGTGCTTATCTGACTTAGACCTACCGGATAATTATATTTGGGGAGATCCCTCACCACAATAGCCAAGTCATTATATTTTTCCCAGAACTCCTTCTTCAGCTTCCCCAATTCTTGGGCTAGTTTGTTGTAATATTCTCCTAAACGCACATAGCTATAAATCCTCACTCCCTCTGGAGTTTTATAGCTTTCTACCACGCCTTCCATGTTTAGTTTTCTTTCTTTTTTATCCGTAAACAACTTTCCAGGTATGGTGTCCCCTGGTGCCACAATGAAGATCAGACGAGAAAAGACAAGAACATTATCTATAAACCTCCATTTATCGATGAGATGTTGTTGAATCTCCCGAGGGCTTGCCTCCTCTACTTGGGCAAAACTCTCCATCATAATATTAACATCCAAAGGCTTTAAAACCCTACTTTACAACAATATACAACAGATGGACGAAGAAGAATATCTTAAGCTTCTAGAAGAAGCCTATAAGAAGCTCCCTCAAACCAAAGGTAGTGCGGAGAGGTTTGAGATGCCTCAGATAGAGATTGCCTACGATGGGAACAAAACCATCTGGAAGAACTTCCAGAAGTTTGCCGAGGTCTTCCGCCGAGACCCCGAGTTCATGCTTAGGTATTTCAAACGAGAGCTGGGTGCGCCTATTGTGCTCGATGGCCCTCGTGCCATCATCCACAAGAAGCTCCTTCCTCAGTTTATCCAGAAAAAGCTGGAGAGCTTCTTCCGCCTCTATGTGGTGTGCTGGGAATGCGGCAAGGTAGATACCCACATAATAAATGTAGGTGGGCATAAGGAGCTGGTATGTGAGGCCTGCGGTGCCACCAGGGTGATAAGATGAAGAAGAAAAAAGAAGAGGAACCCTTTGACCATAGCAAGATACGCCTTCCTAAAGAGGGCGAGCTCTTTGGATTGGTGTTGAGCGAGCTAGGAGGTGCCCGTATGCTGGTATATTGCAGCGACGGAAAGGAGAGGATATGCCGAGTACCTGGTCGCCTTCGCACCTTCCTCTGGGTAAAAGAAGGAGATGTAGTGTTGGTAAAGCCCTGGGATATTCAGAGCGATGAAAGAGGAGATATCATCGCCCGTTATAAGCCTCTGGAGGTGGCCTACCTCAAGGAAAAAGGCTATCTCAAGGACCTTCCTGTCTAGGAGTTAGGAAGGCTTTCTATATAATCTATCAGTTCCCGGTAAAGAGGATGTTTGTAGAGGGTGGCTTTATTCCCAAACAACACCACCTTCCTCTTTGCCCTCGTTATGGCCACATTTAACCTCCTTTCATCCTTGATAAACCCCAATACTGCTTTTGGATTGGCCCTTACCAAGGATATCAAGATCACCTCCTTTTCCCTTCCTTGAAATCCATCCACGGTATTTACCTCTACCTTTACCTCCCTCTGAAGAACATCCTTCTGCTCTTTATAAGGGGTGATAACCCCTATTTGCTCTGGTTGAACTCCATATCTTAACAACATCTCCACATACTCCTTTACAGATTGCACCTCGGCCACATTCTTTTTGGAGATTCTTCCGCTCTCTTCTCCTCTTATATCCAGGAACACTATGGGTTTATCCAAACTCTTTGGGATATCCGCTATATCAGAAAGCCTTATGTTCTTTACTGAGGAATGGGCAATCAACTTCCCTTCATAGAACTTCCTGGATGGGAACTCCATTATTTCCTTATTCATCCTATATTGGATACGGAGCATATGGGTAGGAAACCTCTCAGACCATCTCTCGAATAAGCTTACCTTGAGTTCGGGATCCTCCGAGAGAACCACAGGTGGAAGCTGCTTGTGATCTCCCGCTAACACCCATTGTCTTGCCTTTGTCAAGGGCATAATAACGGAGGGCTCAGTGGCTTGGGAGGCCTCATCCACTACCGCCACATCAAAGGAAATAGTTTCCATTTCCTCGGAATAGGTACCTGAGTTGGTGGCCAACACCACATCGGCCTTCTTTAATATCTCCTGGGCTAATGCCTCCTTATATACTTTGATTTGTTCCGCTAGATAGGATATACGCCTCTGAAGCTCAATCCACTTCGCCATCGATTTCATCTGAGAAGGGGTTATTCCTCGTGTTCCCATCCCTTCTCTGGCATACCATAGGATGTCTTCATCCTCCAATCCTCTTCTCATGCTAGGCACAGGTTTTATATAATGGGATTGTTCGGATTTGAGATTCTGAATTTGAGTATAGAGTTTCTCGATCTCAGGATATTGGGGATGATTGTAGAGTTTGTAAGAGAGGGTTTGCTCCAACAGGGTCTTGCTCACCCGAGCAGGATTCCCTATTCTCACGATGTTTAGATCCTCTAACTTCTCTGCCATATTATCCACCGCCACATTGGTATCCGCACTTGCCAACACCTTCTTTCCTCTTTTCACAAACTCCCTTATAATTTGGACAAGGGTGGTAGTCTTTCCTGTTCCTGGTGGTCCATGCAGCAGCAGAAGCTCCGAACCTAATGCTTTGCCCACCGCTTCATTCTGCCACTCATTTAAAGGAGTGTCTACCTCTACCTTTCCTTGTTTAGGCTCCCTTTTCATCAACAGCAGCTCCATCAAAGGTTTGGGAATGTTCTCCAAAGCCTTCTCCATCCTCTTAAAGGTGATATCGCTGTAATAGAGGTCTACCCTATATTCTCCTTTTTCTATCTCCTGAGTAAGGGCAACCACCAACACCTGAGAGTATTTCTCATATACTGTTCCTTCTATGCTATCTTTGATCACCTCTCCTCCTTCAGGCGTTAGAAGCACCACATCCCCGGTTTTGATCTGGGAATCCTTTACCTGAGGATGGTAAATGTTGTAAAGATATAAATCCAACAACCTTCCCTTTTTGGAAACCTTAGCATTCAACAGGGTTTTTCCCATCTTAGCCCTTTCTTCGGGCCTAAGATGGAGGATTTCGTATTCGGTTTGTTCCTTTTGAACCTTCCTTTCCTTCTCAATCTTTTCCTTCCACTTCTCTATATAGCCCATGACCATAAACTATATAAACAACCTAAACCATTATTAACATCATGTTGTGGTTGCTCCTCCTTACGTTGGTGTTTGCCCCTTCTGCAACCATCCAAACCATGATAGATGTCCAGTCTTATGAAAAGACGGGTAGCACCGCTACCCTTTCTGGTATTCTGAAGGCCTATTATGGAGGAGAGTGGTACGGTGTGGCTAATGCCCCATTGTTTGTGTGGGTAGAGGACACCAACGATAACTTTGAGGTTTGTTATACTTACACGGATGGGAACGGAGGATTCGATATTGAGTTGAACGGACTGGATGATGCCCGTACTATCTATCTTTTGTTCTGTAGTGCCGACCAGGACCTCAACTCTCCTAATAACAGCTTCTGTTATCCTGAGGGCTATACCGGGGGAGCAACCGTATGTAATGGAGGGATTCCTTCTCCAGGAGATGAGGTAATGCTGGTCTCAGGAGGAGATACCATAGAGGATTGGTATAACTGGGGTTATCTAAGCCCTAGGTTTGTGACACTAGCGGCTAATGAGGCCTTAGGAGCAACCACCAACGATGGTCTGATGGGATTGTTGTTGTTGGGAGCTTTAGTAGGAGCGATGGCCATCGCCCAGAACCCTTCCCTCCTGGGATGGTTCTCTTTCTCTTACTTTATGCAGAGGAACGCTCCTCCAGGGTGGTATAATGCGGAAGGAGGTACCCGTAGTAGTGAGGCCGCTATGTTTGACCTTGCCCAGGATGGAGCGGATAAACACCTTGGCCGCACCTATCTTTGGATGAAGGTGATGGAGACCAGTCAGAAGTTCCACGAGCTAGAGCACGCCTTGAAGAAAGAGGCTGGTCAGGAAGCAATCCAAGAGCATGCCGCAGAAGAACAACGTTATGAGAGCAATGTAGCCAACCAACAGGTTAAACTGGAAGAGATGCATTTCACCGAACACGATAACATCGATTCTCATTCCTTTTCTCAAGCCCAAGAAGAGATTGCGGAAGAGAAGACAGAACCTCAGGTTACTCAAGCGGGTATTATGCATACCCTCTATGAGGGAATGGCCAGTGTGGCTGATGTGATTAGCAAGCCTGCTGAGTGGGTGGCAACTTTCCTTCACCAGACCTTAGGAGAGCATGTGCTTGATCCTCTTCTTTCCCACAACACCGATAAATACACCACCTCCTTCAAGGCCTTCCTCTTCAACCTTATCAGCAACATCGGTTCAGCCGCTATAGGAATGGACCTTCGAAAGGAACTCAACCTCCTTACTGAGGAGAAGGTGATAGAGGCAGGAGCTAGCGCCACTGTGGCCTATGCCCGCGGCCTCTACCAACTCGCCAACCTCCTTGACCTCAAACAATATGACAAAAACGGAAATGGAAAGTTAGAGAAAGACGAAATTCAAAAGCTCTTAGACAGTGTAGAGGATCCTAGGTTAAAAGAGTATTTGAGAAAGAAGTTAGGTTTGCCAGATGAAATTGATCAAGTAGGACAGGAGGTAATTGGAGAGGGCTATAATCGTTGGTTAGTGGGAAGAGAAGAAGTTAAAGAAGTGGATGTGGAAGAGTTAGCTGCAAGTATTCGAAGTGATATCGCCCTCTTGTATAGAGATATGGAAACCTATTCTAATCTTTTGAAGGAATATGGATTAATTATGCAACGTGGCAGTGATACTTTGGAGTTTTATTCTGCTCAAGGTATGAATGTTCTCCATTTTCTGGCACCTGAATTAGAACAATATAGAAAAGATGGAAAAATTGTAATTAGCAAAGAAGAGTTTAATCGCCTCTTCCAGCAGAAGTTCGAGGAAAAAATGGAAGAATTGAAGGAGCAATTGATAGATAATAAAGAGGCACTTCCTCTATTTCTTTTCTTAATGGGAGTGGATAATGTAGAGGATTTGAAAGCTTTATCAGCCGAAGAATTTCAAGAAAGGTTAGGTAATGCTTATGCCCTCGTGAAGCCGGTAGCGATGTGGGGAGAAGGTTCTGAAGAGCATTATAGAGAAGTAAAGGCCAAAGCCCAATGGCTAGCTGAACATGCCCATGATATTGTATGGGGAGTAAAGGGATTGGCCGAAGAGATAATCAAGGATCCATTTGCTACCACCCAAGAAAGGATAGTGGCTCAGAGATTCCTTACCCAGGTGGATTTACTAGGGCAAGCGGGCATGGCAGACCTTCCTCTTAACCAGCTTACTCATAGAGCCTTAGGTTCTATTGCACTGTTATCTGCCGCTATGAGTCCTTTCATGATCGCTAACCGAAGTGAGGAAACCCATCCAGCCCGTACCTGGGCCAACCATCCTGAGGTTCTTTCCAACCTCTCTCTTACTCTGGCCCCTGTAGTGGATACAGGAGTGGAGAAGGTAGTAGATATATATAATGAAACAGTAAAATCTAAGGCCGAGACCTTAAACGATATAAGAGAGGCCCAACGCGCTACCACCCCTACCTCCTTCATCGAACATGTAGAGAACCTCCTTATCCCCCAAGATATAAAAGAAGGCCTAAACCAAAAGTTCCAAGAACTAGAAGAAAAATACGGAAAATGGGAAGAACTCTCCAAAGAACAAAGACAACAATTCATGGAAGAATTCACCCAATCCGATGCCTATAAACAGGCTATGGAAGAGCTTAATTCCCTGGAGAAAACCTATGAAAAAGACACCTATAGCGCGGTAGGAGCGGTCCTTCTACCAGGACGTTTGGACACTCTCCTTACTCACCTTTCCACCACCAATATTTCCCCTGATTTATTGGCTCAGCTAGAAGGAAAACAGTTTGATGCCCAGGCTTATCTTGCCCTCACCCCTAATCCTCACGCTCCTGTGGAGGTAAAAATATATGATCCTATCCAAGGAAAAGAAGTACCTTATGTTCTTATCACCAATCCTTCTCCGGAGTTAAAAGAGGCGGTAGAGAAATTACAACAAAATCCTACTGACGAAAAAGCTCTAGAAGAATTTAAATCTATCTTAAAGAAAGAAGGAATAGAGGCCTCTTCTATTCTTTTCTCAGCAGGTGTAAGCGGATATGTGGCCATTAACATCTTACCGGATGGAAAGGTAGATGTGGATAGATATTCTCCTAAGATGGAATACTATGGTCAAAGCGTTTCTGAAGGTGCTGCTTCCAACGATGTGAGGGAAAGGGTCTTCGCTATCCAGAATGCCGCCATTCTTTTACCAGAAGATAGTGAAGCTCGACAAGCAGCCCAAGATTTCCTCAATCTTCGAACCATTCAAGGATGGAAAGATAATTCTGCAGCCGCCACAGTCGCTTTCCTCGAATCTCCCAAGAAATTTACAGTAGATAACTTGGAAGCTCTCAAAGATTTGGGTATGGTAGCTTATAAACCACAGGGTAACAATCTGGCCACCATCACCGTCCGCACTGAAGATGGTAAGGAGAAAGAATATAATCTAACAGATGCTCTTCAATTACAATCCTTTTATAACGAAGTTGTTATCCCCAATCTTCAAAAGATGGGCCTTCCAGTGGAAAATATAACAGTGGAAGGAGACTCTGTCATGGTAAAGATCAAGAATGGCCCAACTATGACCTGGGACCAGTTTGCCGATACTTATAATCTTCACACCATCAGCGCCTTATATAAAATAGCGGAAAGCGACGATTTATCGGAAGCTTGGAATAAGATGACGGAGGATGAGCAAAAGGCTATAACTGAGTTACTTGCATCTCACTTAAAAGAAACAGAAGGTATAAAATCTATAGAAGAAGTTAAACTAGATTCAGAAGGAAATATCTCTGTAATAGCATTCTATCCTTCCTTCGCCACAGGTCAACGTTATATTAAAGAGATAAAAGTAAATCGAGATTTCTTAGAAGAAGCTGTAAAATTTCAATTTAGACATATCTCTGCTTCTTCTCCTAAACTAGTGATTGACATATTAAATGAGAAGCAATCTGAACAATTAAGTAATATTTCTTTCCAGTCCCTCAGT
>JAADEL010000022.1 GCA_013153395.1 Microcaldota archaeon | reverse complement strand
TCCACAAGCTTGTATTTTCTATTAATCCCCACTTTCACATCCTTAAGCTTGCCCTCTCCCTTTAAATTAGAGAGAAGTTCCTCTACCAAATGGGGAGGAGCATCAAAAGGTAGGCGAAGAATATAGCTGGTGTATTTCTCGCCTGCACTATGGACTCTTGCCTGGACAGGAACAAAGAGGCGGCTGTCATTTTTCTTTATCCATTCTACTAAGTCCGGAGGGAGGTGGATATCCAGCGAGGGAGAAAGTGCTTCTAACTTATGCTGAGGATTTACATACTTTATAATAGGCTCTTGTCCTGCCATCCTTTGCGCAGCACTTCCCAAGATTTTACTAACTCCCTCGGCAAAAGACACATTTATATCAATCCTCTCCGGAGAATAAAGGTTGCCCTCTTCATCAACCCCTATATTCACCCGGACTTGAGGAACCTTGTGAATGATGATTTGCTTTGCCTCGAGCTGCAACTTATTTTTTATGGTTTCCACTGCCTCAGGGCTGGACTGAAGAGATGTAACGATATGAACCTCATAAGGACCTTCTGCCCCTTCCTCCCTCATCCGGAAGAGCATCTGAAGAACCGCAGGCGCTGTTAAAGGATCCAAGTGGGCCAAGGCATAGTAACCCTTTTTCTTATCCAGAATAATTACACCTACGCAATCAGCAATCCTTCCTGTCTCAATAGCTTTATAGCCTAACTCTCGCATCTCAGGTGATAATATTCCAAACTCCTCTTGTCCTATCCTTATTTTTGGAAGTTGAGAAGTATCTCGAGTAGGGAAGGTAGTAACTCTTTTTATTACAAGGGCCAAGTTAGAAGAAATGGCCTCGGGCCCATTTATCTTTTGCTCTTCTTTAACTGCTTTTCCTTGCTCGGGCAAAAGCTTTTCCATCTAATATTATTATGAACAAAAAAGGATTAAAAGCTCTCGAGTTCCTCAGCATTCACATACTTCAAAGGAATGTTATAATGCTCCAAATATCTTTCAATCTCAAAGTCCAACCCTTCTTTAATAAAGGGTTTATAAACCAAGATTTGGAAGTTTTCATCGGCTCTCAGGTGAGGGTTAATTTGGCTTAATTTAATTCGCCCTTTCTTTAGCAAGTTTAAAAGATAAGTTCCATACATAAGTTCTCCCATCGTCCCAAGGCTTTTTCCAAGGACCAAAACCACATCACCAAAGAGTATATGGAGGTGATCCTGCTTAAACCAATCCTCGGTATCAATAATCTCATCAAATAAAGGCTTGCCCTCTAAAAAAGGCTGAAGATGGGCTATCCCAAACACCCTATCTTTCAAAGGAGCAGTGGCAATCACCCTTTTTCCACCCATTTCTTTATAGATTTCTGCCAGCTCTAAAGACACGCCTTTATCGGGCAGCAACACAATCTCATGTTCTTTAAGAGCAGAAGCAATCCTTCTAAGGTGATCTTTGTAATCAGGCAATTTAACAACATTGCTAAAATAAAAGGCAGGATCGCCGGGCCCTATTAATGCCACTCGCATAATAAACGCACCGTAGCCTCTAAGCCCCCGGTGGGATTTGAACCCACGACCTACCGCTTACGAGGCGGTCGCTCTACCGGCTGAGCTACGGAGGCTACTTCTTAGCCTTAACAGTAGTCTCCTTCTTTCTAAAACGGGTATAGCCGCACTTTCTGCATCTTACAGCGTTGATGCTGTTGCGGGCCTTACACTTTAAGCATATCTTGATGCGAGCGAGTTCAGCATCTGCTTCAGGTATCCTTCCCATTATTTCACCTTGAGTGGGCCCGGTGGGATTTGAACCCACGACCTCTCGATTATCAGTCGAGCGCTCTACCTAGCTGAGCTACGGGCCCTATTCCCTTATTATAGATATGGAAAGCTTTTTATATATTAAGGGCAAGTGTTGTATATGTTAGGATTGCTCTCTAGGCTATTAGGAAGAGAACCTCCTCCCCGATATAAGAGATTGGTGGCTTTACTCTCCGCCAAAATCAACCCTGAATTCCCTTTAGAACCTCAGCTTCGGGATATTGCCTCCCGTTTCCCTGAGCCCTATAGAAGAGGAGCGCTTGCCTTTGTGCGTAGTGGAGAATGGAAGAAATACCTGAAGCCCTAAGATTCCGACACATAAGGTATGTGAAGGATGGAAGGTTTGTAAAGGTAAAACGCCGGTTTTTATCACACCAGGCCCTTCACTCCTTTTTGGAAAAAACCCAATATGAAGATGTTTATTATTCGGTTGCCCATTATCTCAATCCCCAGAAGGTAGGACCCAAACAACAAAACTTAGAAGAGATCTTCCTTAAAGCCGACCTTGTGTTTGACATCGACCTGGACGGACCTCTAGAAAGGGTGGTAGAGAAGGGCCTGGAGGAAGTAAGGCAAGTGCTAAAGATAGGGAAAAAACAGAGATGGAACCTTTCTTATATGGCCTTCTCAGGAAAGAAAGGATTCCATGTGGTGTTTCAGGATCCTGTTATTTACCAAAGGAAATGGCCTTGGGAGAGAGAAGAAGAGGCTCTTTCCTACCGCGAACGCATCCTTTCCTTATTCAAGGATGTGGCCTTGGACGAAAAGGTAACCTTGGACACACGCCGCATCCTTCGCCTCCCCTATTCTTACCACTCCCAAACCCATTACCAATGTCTTCCCTTTCAAAAGCTGAATCCCAAGCACCTTATCCAAAGTATTAAAAAGAGCTTCAATCTAAAAAGATGGGGAACATTGAGCCTTCGGGCAATGACCAGGGCTTCGCTATCGTTGACAATCCCTGGCTTGGGTAGGAGCGTTCCCCATCCTCCCAAGCCCCTTTTAGCAGCCTCCTCCACCATCCCTAAGACAAAACGCCATGCCCTAATAATGGAGTTTTCTCGTATGCCTCCTTCCCTTCCTTATCCCCATCTCATATTAAAACACCATCACTATATCCTCTTTTCGCCAGTAGCAGTAGATAAAGAGCACTATCTTAAGCTCCTGCGCAAGCATAAAGCCTCCAACCTCAATGCCTTCCTCAAATATGGTCATGGCTTGCTCCCCTTGAACGCCAAGCCCCTCAAGAAGCATACCAACTTTCCACCCAATCTCTGGTATAGCAAGCCCCATCTTCAGCTTTTCTCCCGGATCACCAACCACTCCTTGCCCAAGCTAAAGACCATAGGCAAAGACCTCATTATCCGAGGACTGCTGGAAGAATAGCTACTTAAGAAGGGCATCTATGGTGGCGGAGCGATGGTGAAGAATGCTAAGGTTGCGGGGCTGATAAAGAGGTCCTTGCTCATAAAAAGCTACCCTTTTTATATCATAAGCAATGGCCACCTCCAGATAGCTGTAATCCTCCTTCCAAGGAACCTCATATTTGACCAAGTAAGCCACAAACAACCAAAGCATGATCAGCAGAATAAGGAGCTCCAGCTGCTCCATGTTTAAATAATGATAAGGTTTATTTTAAAGCATGTATATTGGAACAGCGGGCGTGCCCATCGGCTGTAAGAATTGCTCATCGTTGGATGCTCTTAAGTTCTTGAAGGACGCCAACCTTAATGCCTTGGAGCTAGAGTTCGTGCGAGGAGTAAAGATGGGAGAAGAAAATGCCAAACGCATAAAGAATAGGGCAGAGGACCTTGATATAAGGATTTCCTCCCATGCCCCCTATTATATCAACCTTGCCTCCGACGACCCTCAGAAGCTCCAAAGGTCCTTAGAGCACATCAAGAAATCCCTTTATATAACAAACCTGGCAGGCGGCCACATTACTGCAATCCATATGGGATACTACCAGAACCTAGGAAAGGAGGAAACCTATCGCCGAATGAAAAATGCCCTGGAGAGCTTGGTAGAGTTCATAGAACAACACAACATAAAGACCAAGATGGGACCAGAGACAGCGGGCAAGCTCTCTCAATTCGGAAGGCTACAAGAGATTCTAAGGCTGGCTGAGGAGGTGCCCTATACAGAGCCTGTGTTTGACATTGCTCACTTGCATGCCACCCGAGAGTATGACTTCACCAAAAAGGACGAATACTATCGCTTCTTCAACGATGCGCCCATGGACCACTATCATTTCCATTTCTCGGAGATTAATTATGGAGAGAAGGGAGAGCGCAACCATCTTAACGTAGGCGAGACCCTAGAGCCCAATTACAAATACTTCCTGGAGGTGCTGAAAGAGCTGGGAATAAAGGCAACCATAGTGCTGGAAACACCCGACCTAGAGGAAAGCGCTAAAAAGCTTCTTGAATACTGGAAAACATTATGAGAATCTCAACCACCAAAAGGATTCAAGTGCTTGATATCACTGATTTGGTAGAGAGGGAGATAGCTCCTGGAGCAAGAGGAGTGATTGTTTATACTCCCCATACCACCGCAGCCATCACCATCAACGAGTATGAGCCCCGCCTAGCAAGGGATATGGAAAGGTTCTACGGGATGTTGGCCCAAGGAGAGTGGGAACATGATTTGATTGACAACAACGCCTATGCTCATCTGCTTTCATCGTTGATAAAGCCCAGCGTTGTAATTCCAGTAAGAGAAGGAAGGCTCCTTTTAGGGACATGGCAAAGGGTGCTTTTCGTGGAGCTAGACGGCCCTAGAACCCGCACTATTTTTATTCAAAACCTTTGATATATTAACAATGCCTACCACACTTAAGAAAAAGGAAGAGGTAAAGAAGGTTTTAACCCTAGAAAGGGATACCAAGGTAGATTTGAAGCTTAAGAAAAAATTCATGCCTGCTCAGATTAGAACTGCCCTTCAGAAGTTGGGCATGTTCTATGGAACCGATGACCGTATAGGATTTGTGATTAAGCTAATGCAGAAAGGCCTTAAGGATAAATCCTACCACAAGGCCATTGTTTCTGAGCTAGAGAGCCTCAAAAAGGATTTGGAGAGATTTTTAGAGGAGCCTGAGGCTAATAAGCAGCTGTTGAAAAGAACAATAGAGGCCATAGAAAACCTCCTGAATGCCCAATATCCTCAATATTATGAGGAGGTAATCGATTATCTAAGAAAGTTGAGGGTGGCTATGTTCAAGATAGAGGACAGCTATCTTATAAGGTTGAATGATCAACTCAAAAGGTTGATAGATGAGTTTCCTGAGCTCTATCCCGATGTTCCTATTGAATATGATTACAAGGATGAGGAAAAGGCCCTTGCCTGGAGCTTGGAGGAATTCGGAGAGATGTTCGAGATAGGATATGATTTGATGATTGCGCTGGAAGGAGGAGATTCCCATAAGGCACGGGAGGCCCTTAAAAAGCTCAATAAGCTGGTGAGGGTAGAGCCTTCAGAGGATGAAAAGGATATCTTAGGCTATGCCAAGTATATCATCACCCTCTTCATGGACTCCCGAGGAAGGGAGGTAATAAAGGCAAAAGAGGTTATCAAGATTTCGGTGGTGTTTCAGCTCTTGGTAAGGTATTTTGTGATTCGATTCAGGATAGAATATCCAGGAGATTCGGAGAGGGTGAATGCCCGTTTAAGCTATCATAAATCATAATAGAATTCCTTTTCTTTTGCTTTTTTGAGAGCTTCCTCTATTTCCGTATAGCGTTCCAGGATGGCCTGACCTATGGCGGTGTTCTTTTCTATCTCTTGTTTTACCTGCTCGATTTCCTCCAGCAGTTGTTGCTTACTTTTTTCCAAGGCCTTGAGCTTGCTGTCATCCACAAAAGCCCTCTCATAGAGCTTATCCAAGAAGGGGCTTAGCTCATCGCATCTCTCAAACCCAGGGGCCTCAACCACCCTAAAGTCGTCTTTAGAGCAATAGGGTGCCAACATTCCCTTTACAATCTCCACATCCCTTTCAATATCGCCTGTTAGCTTGTCCATGAGTAAGGGCACATAGGGCTTTCCAAAGGCGGTGGCGATATAACGTTCCATGTTGGAGCTATCCCAGAGATCTTTCTTGTAGGGCTTGGTCTTGGGCTCAGGATGTCGGAGATAAAATACGGTGTTCTCGCCTTCTTTTATCATCACATCTCCCTTGCCAAACATCTCCAGAATCAACCTCCAATTCCCAAAATCAAATACTACCACCCTATCCTCATCAAGCAAGAACACCTCTTTTAGGATGGAGTTGCGGTAGGTGCGAAGCTTTTGAACAACCCTGTTAGTCTGACCTGAGGGATAAATAATATAGGCAAGGTTTATTCTCTTACCCAGCTCAAAGTTCACAGAATGCTTGAACTTTAGACGGTAAATCTCATTAAAGACATAGGCGTTCTCGAAGCGCTCTCCTTCCAGCTTCTTGAGCTCCCTTATTATATAGAGGAACTCAATGCGGTAGAGGGATCTCATTCTAGGATGATATAGCTAATAACGGCGTTTCCGCTCTTTGCCACTTCCATCGTGATGTTATACTGGGTTTGGTTGAGAGATGGGATCTCGGTTACAATCTCGGGATAGCCCGGTTCTAGAGGAACCAATATGGCCTCATAAACTTGGGTGACGTTGGCGCCTGTGATGTTGAGAGGCTCGTCTGTCACTATCACAGTAGGAAGGCATATAGCGCCTGGGTAATCCTCAAGGATGCGGGTAATATTGGTAAAGCTCTCATTCACCACAATGTAATCAGGCCCAAGATAGGTGACATAGGGTTGTTTTACCTGGGAGGTAACATTTACACAGATGTTGGAATAGTTCTGGTATTTGATGCGTTCCTCAAAAGGAATCACATACTTGTAGCGATTTTCCAATATCTTATTTACCTTATAAGGAACGGTTACTACCTCTCGGGTAATCACAGGTTGAAGCATGCCGGTATTTACCACCCTTCCATCTTGAAGGAGATAGACTCCTTCCAGTACCACCGTGGAATTAATGGGGACCAAAGGCAAGTATCCCGAATAGGAATGATTAAGGCCCGCTTCATCCACCAAGTAGATAAGCACGAGAGGCTCATAGCCTTCTTCCTTTAAGCGGTTGTAGAACTCCAACAACCTTTCCTTATCCACAATTACCAACACTGTGGAGTTCTCCTGATAATAATTCTTTACATATTCTTGCATCCAAGGCTGGTATTCTCCTTCAAACACCAGTCGGTCTCCATACCCTACTACACGATAAGGTACCTGGAGGGTTTGCTGCTCTATCTTCCCGAAAGGGGTGTGAGTAGGAGAGGGTGCAAGAAACAATATATAGGCAAGCTCACCCAACACCAATACCGCTACTAAGGCAAGAACCAGCTTCATCTTGTTGTCCATTATGCTTTTAAATTAATGTAATGGTATTTAAAGCTATGTTGTACGAGATTGAGTTTGAGATAAGGGACAAGAACGGCAACATCATCGAGAGTACCCAAGGAGAGATTGGAAAGAAACTCTATGGCAAAGAAGGTCCTTTGCTAGTGATTCCTGAGCATCTTAAGGTGCCTGCCCTTCGAGAGTTTGTAGAGAGAGCAAAGGAAGGCGAGGAGATGGAAGAAGAGGTTCCTCCTGAGAAAGCCTACCAACATCGGGATAGGAGGCTTGTGAAAAAGGTTTCCACCGCAATAATAGAACACGGGGATAGATTAGCCCCAGGGATGTATGTGGCCTTCGGGGATGTAGTAGGAAAGGTGATAGCGGTTTCTCCAGGGCGAGCAACCATCGACTTCAACCATCCTTATGCAGGAAAGCCAGTGATTGTAAAGGCAAAGCTTCTGAAGGTATATAAGGATCCAAAGGAGATAGTGGAGAGGATTATCTCCCATTATGGATTAGATGTAAAAGCCGAATGGGAGGATAACAAGCTCAAGCTCGAAGGAGAGGATAAAGAAAAGCTCAAGGAATACTTAATGCTTTATAAAGTTAACGTGGATGTTGAATAGTGATATGGACTTCAAAACCACCCGCGAGATAAAGGTTCCACCGCTCCTAATAGACCAGGTAATAGGTCAGGAGCATGCTAAAGAAATCATCCGCATTGCGGCCATGCAGAGGAGGAGTGTTCTTTTGGTAGGACCTCCTGGTGTGGGTAAATCGATGTTGGCTAAGGCGATGGCCGAGCTCCTTCCCACCAAGAATGAGTTGGAGGATGTTCTCGTCTACCCTAACCCTATCATGGAGAATGAGCCCAAAGTAAAGGTGGTAAAAAGCTTCCCTAGCTTTTACTATATCCTTAAACATGGCTATCAACAATACTATACGCCCTATGAGCTAAGCCAGATCAAGCTTTACTCCCAGAAAGGAGAACTCCACAAGCTTCCTTCTATCTTGAAAAAAAGCCTGGGTAGAAGGATTTATGAGATAGAGACCTTGAAAAGGAAGATGGCCACCGCCTCTATAAATCGCCCTCTACCAGGCAGGCCTACGGTGAGAATGAAGGACTTGTTGTTTTCGGTAATGGCCTCGGGATTGATTGCTTATATATTGTTTGGTGTGCAAGGAAACCTCTTTCCTTTTGCCCTCACCACGGTCGTATTAACGCTGTTGCTTTATAACTGGATATTGCCGGGATTGGGGAAGTTCTTCAGCTTGGGAAGGCTCCCTACTCAGAATAATGATGCTCCCAAGCTCATCGTAGATAACTCCGAAAGGGAAACGGCTCCTTTCATCGATGCTACTGGAACCCGTGGAGGAGCCTTGTTAGGAGATGTAAAGCATGATCCTTTCCAGACCGGAGGACTGGGAACTCCTGCCCATTTAAGGGTGGAGGCAGGAGCTATCCACAAGGCCCACAAGGGAATCCTATTTATTGATGAGATTGGAACCATGCCTATTGACCTCCAGCAAAAGATATTAACAGCGATGCAGGAGAAGAAATTCCCTATTACCGGGCAGAGTGAGAACTCGGCGGGTGCTCTCGTTAAAACCGAGCCTGTGCCCACGGATTTCGTGCTGGTGGCATCAGGAAATCCTGAAGATATCAAGGGCATCCATCCTGCATTAAGAAGTCGTATCAGAGGAGCAGGATATGAGGTCTACATGGATGTGGATATGCCTGATACTCCGGAAAATAGGTATAAGCTGGCGGTGTTTGTGGCTCAAGAGGTAAAGAAAGATGGAAAGATTCCCCACTTTACTCGGGGTGCAGTAGAGGAGATAATAAAGATTGCACGGGAATTGGCCGATAGGAAAAACTATCTCACCTTGAGGTTGAGAGAGCTGGGAGGTATAGTGAGGGCGGCCGGAGATATCGCCTTAAAAGAAGGAGCAGAGCTTGTGGAATCCTATCATGTGCTAGAGGCCAAGAAAAGGGCACTCACTGCGGAACAGCAATCCATCATGAAATACATCGAAAGAACCAAGGAATATCACATCCACAAAACAGAAGGAGAGGAGGTAGGCAGGGTAAACGGGCTTGCTGTATACGAGGATCAGGGAATCGTGCTTAAAGGTATTGTGATGCCTATTGAGGCCTTGGTCACCCCTGCTCTAAATCCTAATAGTCCTCAGGTATATGCTACAGGAGGCCTGCGCAAGATAGCAAAAGAAGCAGTCCAAAATGTAATGGCTATAGTGAAAAAGGCCTTTGGAAAAAACCTCGCTAAGAAGGATGTGCATATTCAGTTTGTGCAATCCTATAACACCGAAGGAGATTCTGCCTCTATTGCGGTAGCGGTAGCCACCATTTCCGCCCTCTTTAACATCCCAGTAAGGCAGGACATAGCCATGACCGGTTCTTTGGATATAAGAGGAAGGGTGCTCCCTGTGGGAGGAGTAAACAAGAAAATAGAGGCCGCTAAGGAGCTAGGGCTAAAGGGGGTAATTATCCCTAAGGTGCTCATGAAGGATGTGATGGTAGAAGGGATTGAGATATATCCGGTAGAGACATTAAGCGAGGTTTTGGATATAAGCTTAGTAGGGAAGGATAAGGAAAAGATAGTAGAGAGAATAAAGGCGATTGAGCCCAACGTTATTTCACAACCTGCGCTCCCTCCGAGGTCAGCTCCACAGTAAGCTCAAACTGGGCTATAGGAGTACGTTTTTCCTCTCTTAAAGGAGGATAGGCCTCAATCAAGTGGGCCTTTCTTAGCTCCATCAATCCGGTTTTTACCATAAACTTAGAACCAAACTTCTTTACCAACCAGCGGTCAGAGAAAGGAAGGGTCTTGTACTCTTTTACAATGTGGAGAAGAAGCTTCCTTCCCATATGGGTTCTTATTCCTCTTTCCAGGCTAATAAGGGAAAATATATGAGGCTCCCCGCTATCTACCACATATCCGCTTCCTTCCGGATAGGTGACGAATACCTCCACCGCGAATCTATCTCCCTCCTTGAATTCGTAATCTACCTCATTAGGGACGCTAGGGAGGGGCACTCCTCCGTGAATCCAATAGGGCTCTATAGAATGACCGGTGAGATTGGCTATGGGCTTTAACCCATAGGATTGAACTACCTCATAAATCACCTGGGAGATCTCATTCACCTTTTTTCCTGGTTGGATATGGGAAATGGCCTCTTTTACACTTTTTTCAGCCGCTTCTAATAGGGGCTTATGACTCTCGGAGAGGTCTATAGTGATAGCGTTATCTATTACCTTTCCATCTCCATTATGGTAGCCGAAGTCTATTTTTACCAAATCATCTTCCTTGATCACGGTTTCATCTTGAGGAGGAGGTGTATAATGGGCGGCAATCTCGTTTATACTGATGTTAACGGGGAAGGCAGGATAATATCCGGCATTCCTTATGTGATCCTCGATAGTTTCTGCAATATCGATGAGAGGCATCTCCGGGATAACGAGCTTCTCGAGCTCCTCCCTTATCTCCTCATAAATGCCCATCACTTGGAGTTCTGTGCTAATGCTTTTAAAGCTATCCTAGTTAAAGGTTTTTATGCTGTGGGTACAAGAACACTATAAAGAATATCCTGGTGTATGGGAGGAAAGGCCAGAACGCATTGAATATATCTTGAATTATGTTCATGCTGAATCTGTCCCTCTTAACGCTGAAGAGGCCAAGAAGGCCATAATAAAGGTGCATGGGGAGGCCTACTTCGACCACCTCCTAAGCTTAATAAAACATCCTAAGAAAGTGAGAGAAGACCTTGCCTTCCACCCTGGTCTTTATCCGGTTATGTTGAATGCGGTCAATACAGCTATAAAGGCTGCCCGGGAATATGGGTTTGGGATAATAAGGCCTCCAGGGCATCACGCGGGAAAAAGACCAGAGGGCTTCTGCTATGTAAACAACATTGTAATTGCCATAAAGGAGGTATTCCCATATAGGAAGGTGGCCATACTGGACTTGGATGCTCATTATGGAAATGGTACCCATTATCTTATCAAGGATGATGAGGATGTGTTCTATGGCTCTGTACATTCTAAGTTTCTCTATCCGCCGGAGAGATATCCGGTGGAACCAGGGCGTATTGTGCTAGAGGATGTGATCCCAGCCGAGATGACGGATGAAAGATTCCTGGAGGTATGGAAAGGGGTAATAGAAAAGGCCAGGGAATGGGAGCCAGAGATAGTGGCTCTCTCGGTGGGATTCGATACTTGGTACGAGGACCCTGTGATGGGATTTAACGTAAGACACTATACCACCTATTACAAACTAGGAAAGATGATTAGGGAGATATTGGATCGCCCTATATTCGGAGTGCTGGAAGGGGGCTACCATCCTAAGATTGGAAGAATGCTCCAGTACTTTGCCAAAGGAATAGGATGGCCTGTTACAAAGCCAGGAGTGGTAAGCGAGGTATTCAAGTTCACCCGAGAAGAAGGAAAGCACTATGCCATAAACGAGGCAGGGGAGATTTGGTCTTTTGAAACAAAGGCAGAGTTAGTAGGGAAGATAGACAAGAAGCCTGGATATTCTTACCAGCTGGAGGATGATAAAGTAGTGGAGAGGAAGATCCTCTGGATGGACCTAGACGAATACTACCAGAAGAAAAAGACAGGGGAGCTTGCCAAGCTTTATCGAATGGGATATGATATCAAGATCAAGGAGGACAACCTCACCTTAAAGGAAATGGATGAGGCCTATAATGAGATGCTTAAGACCGAGCTCCAAAATCGGATTATAGAAAAAGTAGAGGTACTCAAGTCTCCAGGAAATCGGACCCTCATTCTCCACCTCGACAATGGAAAAAGACTTATTTTAAGAGAAGGATTACTGGTGAAAGGAGCCCATATCGAGCTAGAAGATTAAAAGTACTCTAACTCACCCCATTCTTGGGCTTTGGAGATAGCGAGCACAAAAAGCCAGTCCGAAAGTCTGTTAAGATAAACCGGAATATTGTTATCTAAGCTTTCCCAGGCAAACCGCTCTGCCCTCCTCACCATAGCCCTTGCCACGTGGATCTTAGCGCTTTTTCCCTTGGGCCTCACAAAGCCTCTGAGCTCTAGCTTGATATCCTTTTCCAGGGCATCAATCTCCTCCTGGGAGATATCTTGACCCAGGGCAATCCTATCGAGCGCAAGCTTTACCTTATCCTGAGCCTCCTTGAGGTCGAGCTCCCCAAGCACAGAAAGGGCCTCATCCAAAGCACCCAAGGCATGAAAGATAGGATGGGCCTTCTTAAGGCGTTTTCCCCAAAGGCTTGTCTCTCCTTTATCTCCGGTTTTGGTGGTTATCATGGGAGCATCTTCTTGAGATCCTCCCTAATCTGGGCCTTAGCCTTCTCCACCAACTCCTTAGGTTCAAAGTGATAAAGGGTCTCCACAAAGAACTCAAAGGTATTGTCATCTAGCTGCCTATAAGAGGCAATACCCGATTGGAACTTAGCATGATGGAGGCCCCTATCCTTCTTGAGCACTCCTTCCAATCTCAGGGTTTGTCCCTCCAACAACTCAATAATAGGAATGTTCTTTATAGGAATCTCAATATCCTTAGAATTGGGCATTAGGTCGCCAGAATAAATCTTCTTGGGGCCTTTCTCGTCTAACATTACTCGGCCATCCTCCACATCCTTTTTTACCTTGATAGGGATCATACCCAATCGATGGGCAATATATTCGTTAAAAAAGGAGCTTTCGTTCTCATAAAAAATCACTTTGTCAATGGCATACACAGGCACCCCTCCAATAAGATAGCGCCTGAGGGCATTGGCTACCTTTACATCGCCCTCAAGCACAAAGGTCGCATAGTTGCCCTCTTGCTTGAAATCCTTGATTTTCATACTCTTCTTCCCCTTCTACCTCCTTTCTTACGGATGCTGTCTGTAGGGAGAGGTGTAACATCCTCAATTCTGGTGATCTTGAGACCGCTTCTTGCAAGCATTCGCACAGCGGCGTTAGCTCCCGGTCCAGGGGTTTTGGACTTGTTTCCTCCTGGTGCCCTTATTTTAACAATGATTTCATAGATTCCTTTCTCCTTTAGGGCGTTGGCAACCATGAGAGCGGCCTGCATGGCGGCATAAGGCTTAGCCTCCTCACGGTCTGCATCCACAATCACACCACCGCTAGACCAAGCCAAGGTCTCTGCACCGCTCAAATCAGTAGCGGTAATAATGGTGTTGTTTTTTGAGGAATAAATCCTCACAATAGCTTTTCTCTTTCCCTTCATGCGTTCTCACCTCCTTCCTGAGGAGCTTCCTGTTGGCCCTCTTCGGCAGGCTGGGTCTCCTCCCTCTTAGGCTCTAAATCAATCGGTCGGTAGTAGGAGATCTCGTTCTCCTCCTCTTTTCTCACAAGCATCCCGGGAGAAGTAACCCTTCTTCCCTTTACCGCAATAAAGCCATGCACAATAAGCTGTCGGGCCTGCTTTATGGTCTTTGCCAATCCTTTTTCATACACTAAGGTCTGAAGCCTTCTCTTAAGAACGTCCTCCACACTCAAAGAAAGCACATCATCAATGGTGGCATCTCCTGGCAAGATGTTATAGCGCTCTAGCTTACCCAAAACCTCTTTTTCACCTTTCTTTCTTAGGTCAGGTGGCAAAGCAAGCAGCTTTCGGGCATTAGCTCTTACCTTTCTCAAGAATGCCCTTGCAATCCAGATCTCCCTCATGTTTTTCAGACCATACTTGTGCTTTAGGCGATGCTCCTCTCTAATCCTATCTACAACCCAAAGCTTCTTAGGGCGCGAATATTTCTTATGAAGCTTCCTCATTCAATCACCTCTATTTCTTCTTCTTTGTCACACCTACGGTGACTCCCTTTCTACCGGTATTCTTGGTTCTCTGTCCGCGTACCTTCTTTCCTCTAATGTGCCTATATCCTTGCCAGTTATACATCTTCTTCTTTCTCTCAATGCTCATACGGGTGGCAAAGTCCAAATCGTTCATAATAAGGTGGAGGTTTTCTCCCGACCAGATATCCCTCCTTCGGTTTAGCAAGAACTCGGGCAGGTCTTGATCAGAGAGGTTGAAAAGAAGATGGTCAATAGCCTCTATTTGCTCATCGGAGAGATTTCCTATCTTTTCTGTGCGAGGAATGCCCAGCCTCTCCTCAATAAGCTTGGCTATAGGACCTACTGTGGAGAAAGAGATTCCCTTAACATAAATCAATGCCCTCTTAAGAGGAAGGGTTCCCTTAAGGTCTCTACCGGCGATACGTACTATTCCTCTCTTTACCTCTTCTTTTGCAGCCGAGGTTTTAGTAGTCTTCTTCCTAGCCATGGAATCACCGAGATACTGTCTATATAATCTTAGCAAAGTTTTATAAAGTTAAGCGCCTTAGGCGCTCTGCTATATGAGGTTGATCATACTTGCGGGCCACGTCTATAGGGAGCTCACCCTTAGGATTTTTCATTTTGGTAAGGGCAGGGTATTTTCGGATGAGATAGTCTACAAGCTCGGTTTTGCCAGCCGCGGCGGCCAGATGGAGGATAGTATTTCCGGCCAGGTCCTTCTCCAGAGCAGGCATCTGCTTCTCCTCGAGCATATAGCGTACCACACTAAGATGTCCCCGGGCAGCGGCAATATGAAGAGGAAGCATCCCAATGCCGTTGGCCAGGTAGAGGTCAGCATTCCTTCCTTCCACCAACCACACTACCCAGTCTAAAAAGCCTCGGGCCGCAGCTAAATGAAGAAGGGTATCACCCATGATAGTAACGCGGGTGTTTATGCCATGTTTCTCAACGAGCTCGAGAAATCCTTCGAGCTCCTTATCAGGAGTAAGGCTATTCACTCTTCTTAAAGAGCTCTTCAAGAGGGGTTTCGCCCACCACTATAACTACCGCATTCACCTGGGCAATATCATTGGAGATGGTATTTCCGCGAACGAGTTTTCTCTTCTTCACCCCTTTCTCCTTAGGTCTGTAGCCAGGGCCGCGAGAAAGCAACACATACTTCTTTCCAGAGCCGTGCACGTCCTTTCTCATTGGAATGCCTGAGGTATCGCTTCCTCCTGTTATTCTTACCTTATAGCCGGGAGCAATCAACCCAATATCTACCTCATCCCCTATTTTCTTTCCTAGAAAAAGCTCCTCTTTTCCATCCAGAGGAATCTTATAACTCTTGCCTTCATGACTGAGGTTCAATATCATGCTTTAGGTTTGGTAGAAAAGATTTAAAAGAGTATCTCTCCTATGCCCACAAACCTCCAGCGGTTGCCCACCCTTCGGCTTACTGCTATCTTGTTATGGATGGGGACAATGGGCTTCTTGAGGACCACGGTGGCAATACCCTTTCCTAGCTGGTTAATCACACCCACGGTGGTTACAGAGAAAAAGTTTAGGAGCAAAGGCTCTCCTTGCTTCAAAGGCACTTCGGGAATATCATCCCTCTTCATAAATTGGAATTTCATCTTCACCACTCTTACAGGGTCGGGCAGGGTGCCTTTCTTTCCGATTATGTTGCCAGCTAGGGCATCTGACCTCGCTATAGCAGGATCCAACAACGTTCCAAAGGCAATAAGACCTCCCTTTTTGGCCTCCTCTAAGGGCTCTCCCTCTAGATGCAAGGAAACAACCTTAGTATAAATGGGCATGTAGGCGTTTTCAGTGGGAATGCCCGGCTTGATCTCGATCTCGTCTCCTACCTTAAACTCACCAGTAATCACCGAGCCTCCTAGCACACCACCTACCATGTCCTTTACCGGAGTGCCCGGCTTATTAACATCAAAGCTTCGGATAGTAAAGGCAAGAGGCTTGTAATCAAATTCCTTTTCCACAGGCTGGAACTTATCCAGCTCCCGGAGGATATATTCAAGGTTGATTTTATAGGTAGAGGAAACAGGGATTATAGGCGCATTCTCGGCTACCGTGCCCTTCACAAACTCCTTAATCTGGCGGAAGTTCTTAAGGGCCTGTTCCTTGGTTACCGCATCTATCTTTGTTTGCACGATAACAATGTTTTTTATCCCTAGCATCTGGAGGACGGCCAGGTGCTCTTTGGTTTGGGGTTGAGGACAAGGCTCGTTGGCGGCAATCACCAATATGGCTCCATCCACGATAGAGGATGCTGAGATAGCGGTGGCCATCAAGGACTCGTGGCCAGGAGCATCCACAATAAATACTCTCTTCACAGGCTTTGCCCCTTTCTCAGGTTTCAGGAAGTATTGGTCTCCTTTTTTATAAATAATGAAGTCGGCATGGCCAAGACGGATGGTGATTCCTCGTTTTATTTCCTCGCTATGGGTATCGGTAATCTTGCCAGTAAGGGCCCTGGTAAGGGTGGATTTACCATGGTCAACATGCCCAAAAGTTCCAACATTGAGATATATCATCGTTTTTAGTATTAAGGGCAATAACTATTTAAACACATCCTAACATAATTTAATCATGACAA
>JAADEL010000031.1 GCA_013153395.1 Microcaldota archaeon | reverse complement strand
AGAACACAAACACCTTTGAAGAAGGAGGAAGATTCTTTTTGAGATGTTGTTGGATATGTTTTATTACCTTTTCCTGATTGTGGAGAAGGTCTTTCCATTCGATTTCTCTTTCTAGCTCCATCGAGGAATAGGTGCCATATACTGCTTCCACATCCTTTAGGCTATCTAGGAAATCTTGAATATGGTAACTTCCGATAAGGGCTGCAGAAGGAGACTTTTTAGGATATTGGGAGAGGTGATAGAGCATAATCTCGGAAAGAAGCTTTACATA
Source organism: Microcaldota archaeon (assembly GCA_013153395.1). Taxonomy (GTDB): domain Archaea; phylum Micrarchaeota; class Micrarchaeia; order Anstonellales; family J096; genus JAADEL01. Next base: position 3,518 of record JAADEL010000031.1, on the reverse strand, counting down.
TTCGGGATTGTCGGTTTCTTTCTTTATATCGGCTAGAGTAAAGATGGTATGGGGAGGAAGAAGCTCCATCATTCTCTTTTCAGGTGGAGGAAGGATGGAAGGGTCCTTAAGCTGCCACTCTAACCTCTCTGATCCAGGATAGATAGGAAGAAAGGAATTGAGGTAAACCGAGCCGATACCATACATCTCTTTATAATAAAGACCTAGGGCTTGGAGATATCGATGGAGGCTTTGTTTAAGAGGGCCATTGTAGAATTCTTGAAGTCGAGGTTTAAAGTAAGGGACATATTTTTGAGGTGGAAGTACCTCTAAGAAAATCTGGGAAAAGGACTTTTTATTCAAGGTGGTAGAAATAACCTGGATGTCGGCGGGATCATGCATCTCCCCGATAAGGATGTTGGGCATAATTATATGTGGGAATATATGTTTAAAAATGTTGCATACTCTATCTTAATATGGAAGTGGAGTTTTTAGGAGTGGGCTCTGCTCTCTGTCCTCGCAGGAATGCCTCCCTTTTAATAGGGAACCTCGTCATAGATATCGGGCCTTTGATCTATCCTTTGCTTATAGGAAGAGATATAAAACACGTGTTGCTTACCCATGCCCACGGGGATCATATTCTAGGACTCTGGCATTTTCTTCATTTTCGTACCTTCAACGACAGTGAGAAGGTAAAGGTCTATGGAAGCAAATCTACATTGGAGAGAGCAAAGCAGCTGTTAGAAGCCACCATCGAAAGGAGCAATCTTTCCAGGTTGTTGGTGGAGTGGCAGGAGGTGGAAAACACCTTTCAAGTGGAGGACCAAACCATTTTTACCAAGGTACTTCCCCATTCGGGTGAGATCAAGACCAATATCTACCGTATAGGAAAGCTTGCCTATGCCACCGATGTGATAGACAGCCTGGAGAACGTGTCCTTTTATAAAGGGATAGAGGTGCTCATTCACGGAGTGGGAAAGAAAGAACACAACCACACTCCAGTGGAGGAGGTAATCGAGATTGCTAAGCAGGCGGGTGTGCGCCGTCTTTACCTTACCCACTATTGTGAAGAGGAGGAGCTTGCGGAGGATTGGGTAAGGTGGGCTCAGGAAGGAGAGATAATAAACGTGTAAATCGTTTCCCACAGGGCACGTAATGATAAAGAGAATCGTTACCCAAAATCGTTACCCTTTTTAAAGCTCCCGGTATATAAAATAGTGTGATTGCCGAGATTATCAAGAATCTCCGAAAAGGCGAAGGTAACGATGTGGAGTTTAAGCCCATATACAGCAGCGAGCTTTTAAAAGATATAGTTGCCTTTGCCAACACTCGAGGTGGTACCCTCTATCTTGGTGTGGACCACAACGGCAACATTCGGGGGATAAAAGAAGAGGACCTTGCCCGAGTATGGGCGGGGATCTCCAGTATAGAGCCTCTTCCCCCAGTAAGTCATGAGATAATAGAGATAGATAGAAAGAAGATTGGGGTATTTAAGGTGAAGCCTTCGAAGAAGCTCCATACCTTGAACGGGGCTGCCTATATTCGCATAGGTGCTACCAATAAGATTATCTCTCCGCAGGAGCTGCTGGAAAAGGCCTCAGAGAGCTTGGTAGTGTACTGGGATGAGATGGTAAGCGAATACAAGGTAGGAGAAGAGGACCGAGATTCCTTGGAGTTGTTTAAAAAGAGAGCGCAGGAATTCCGAGGCCAAGTTCCTTCGCTGGAAAAGTACACCAAAGAGGGAAAGTGGTTGAACGGGGCAGCTCTCCTTTTAATAAGCGATTTCTCCGAGAACAAATATGGCATATTACATTATGTGGATGGGGATATCTTCCGCTATAATAGTACCCTATCCCATCTTGAGAAGCTTTATAAGAGCATAATGGATCATATGCCGGAGGTGAGGAGAAAGCGCAAGGGGCTAGGATATCAGATGGTACCAATGTTCCCGGCATGGGCGGTGAGAGAAGCATTAGTAAATGCGGTGGCTCATAGGAACTACTTTGATCTAGGTCCTATTTATGTGAAGCAAAGTAAAAACAGGTTGGAGATTATTTCGCCTGGAGCATTTCCGCCTGGGGTTACTCCTGAGATGCCCCGACATAAGCCCCGCAATCCTTTACTCTGTGAGATGCTCAGGGCGAGCGGATATATCGAGCGGTTTGGAGAAGGTATCAAGAAGATAAAAGAAATCATAAATGAATATGCACAGGATGTAGATTTTTGGATATATGTGAATGAGGACTATACGAAAGTGGTGTTTGAGGCCAGGCTGGAGATTAGTGTAGAGGAACAGCGTATTCTAGAGCTCCTTGAAAAAGGGCCTATGAGCTCCTCCGCTTTGGCTAAGGAGTTGGGGCTCTCTAAGAAGACCATGGTAGAGAGGCTCAATAATATGGTGGCCCGTGGGCTTATTGTGAAGGAGGGAAGAGGGCCAGCCACCCGCTACAAAATCGCGTAAATCGTTACCTTTCTTTTTCCCGATTTTTTTGCCCTATCGTTACCCAAATCGTTACGCTTAAATAGGAAAGAAGAGAAAAGGAGAGGTGGAGCTTACTCGTGATCAGAAAAAGGCCATCCACACCTTGGAAAGCCATCTTATGATTGTAGCAGGGCCTGGGTCAGGGAAAACCCGTGTCTTAACTGAGAAAGCCGCCTATCTTATCAATCATGGGATCCCTCCTAAGGATATCCTTCTTACCACCTTTACTGTGAAGGCGGCAGAGGAGATGAGGAAGCGCATAGCCCAGCTTACCAAAGCCGATATAGGGGAGATGTTCATAGGAACATTACATTCTCTGGCGGACCACCTGATGAAAGAATATGGAGAAACCGGTTATAGGATATTGGGAAATTATGAACGTTATTTCTACATTCGGAAGCATCTTTCCCATGTCTTTTCTCATATAAAAAAAGGAGACCCGGCCGCATTCTTGATGGGGTTTTATGACACTTTGTCTGAAAATTATATTGTAGGAGAGAGGTTTGAGAGGTGGAGGGATGAGATAGCGGAGAGAGTGGGAGAGGAAGTGGTAGATTCCTATCTCGAATATCAGGAGAAGTTAGAAGAAGACAAGTATATTGATTATAGCTTGCTCCAGGTAAGGGCTTACCAGCTTTTGGAAAGAACACCTTACAAAAAAGAGTATGTGATGGTGGACGAATTCCAGGATATCAACCCTATTCAATGGAAGATTATCAAAAGGTTGGGAAAGTGGTTTGTAGTAGTGGGAGATAAAAACCAATCTATATATGGATTTCGAGGAGCCAATCCCAATATCTTTGAGAGATTTGAGGAGGAGTTTCCCGATGCCTTGAAGATATATCTGCGTAAGAACTTCCGTTCCAAACAGGAAATCGTGGATAACTTGAACAGGTTCTTGGAATGGGCGGGTAGGAAGGAGATGGAACTGGAAGGGGTAAGAGGAAAGGGTGGGATAGTGGGAATAGTACACAAGGAAACCTGGCTGGAGGAAATAGATTGGATAGTAGAGGCCATAAAAAAGGCAAAGAGATATACTTCCCATTATAGCGATATA
>JAADEL010000035.1 GCA_013153395.1 Microcaldota archaeon | reverse complement strand
TGCACCACCGCCGTATCAGGAACCCATCTCTTAAAATTTACTAGTTGTGTGCTTTCTCTTTTAGTTCCTCGGTAGAAAATGGTGGCATCTTTACAAGTTACATTCAATAGATGAGGTCCCCAAGTGGCACTAAAATCCTGGTAAAAGGTTGCTGTATAACTTTCCTTTACATCTTCCCAATACTTTCCTCCGTCTATATATACTGTACAATTAATGTATGGATTATCATCTTCCACCCCATATTGAATGGGTATGATAGGTCCTTCGTAGTTTTCTCCGTCTTCAGGAGAGATTACATTAATTACAGGGTCTTCCAAATCATATAAGATACAATTAGCAGCCTTTAAATCACAGGAAGAAGCTCCGGTAAATGCATTTCCAAAAGTAGGACAACTTACAGACCATCCTCCCAAACCTGCCTCCAACCCATTTATTTTAGCTTCAATTGATCCTGTACAGGCTTGATACTCAGTAGGAGGAGTTGTAGATGTATCTTCTCTAATTTCACAACTCCATTTTATAGAAACTGGCTCCGTAGTACTTCCTCCTCCATGTCTAACAGTAATATAACATACTTCATTAGGTGGAGTGTCGGTAACATCTCCTACCCAATAAGTCTTAGCGATAAATTTATAGGAAGAAGTATCCACAAGTTGACCTGCCCGAGGAGATTCTATCCAGACGGCGGCATTAGCCAACCCCAACAAAACAAGGAAAAAAAGCCAGATCATTTTCTCCTTTTAGGGGCTTTCTTCTCGGGTACCAGCTTGAAGGCTGAAAGGAACTTGAACAATCCTTTTTGGAAAAGCCCCTGGAGGAGTTTCTTGAGCTTGTTGAGGACAGCCTCATCAGAGTCCTCCATCAACCAAAGCATGAGGAGGAGCTCCTGCATGCCCGCCTTAGCAAGCTTTACTCCATATTGGAGCTCAATCTCCCGTTTAATTAAATCGATTTCCTTATCATGCTTCTTCATGAATGCTTCAAAGGTAGCGGATTTGGTTTCTTGAGCTTCAAATAACTCCTCTCTATCTTTTAGCTTTAGGTCCATTTAATCACCTTTTATATCCAATATCCCTTAAAAATTGATGCCTTTCCTTTTTATGCTTTTCCTCTTCTATGCCTTTTACTACATATCCGTCCATTATTCCTAGCACAGCTGCCTGCTCTCCTTCTTCCAATATCACCACTTTTACTGGATTGGAAGTAGCAGCATATATACGGGCAACCTCAGGCACCATCTTTATTGCATTCAAGATATTGATGGGCCAGCCCTTTCTTAGCATTATTACAAAGCTATGACCGGCTTTTATCCTCTTTGCATTCTCAATAGCAAGCTCTATCATCTCTTGATTGTTGCCATCATATCTTATGAGCCTTTCTTGAGAGGCCTCGTTAAAGGCAATCCCAAACTCAATCCCAGGATTGATATTTACAATAGCTTCATACAAATCCTCCACAGTCTTTATAAAATGTGCGTGACCTAAAATAATGCTAGTTCCTTCAGGAATTTCAAGAGGAATCACCTTCACCATAAAAGAATATAAGGAGTATGGTTTAAAACCCTATTGGGTCCGTAGCTCAGCCTGGACAGAGCGTCCGGCTTCGGACCGGAAGGTCAGGGGTTCGAATCCCCTCGGACCCGTATAAAAGGGCTAGGCGCCTTTTGAACCGCCCCTTTATCAAATAAAAGGGCTAGATGCTCTTACTACCCTGCCCTTTTAATAACCCCGAACCCAGATAGGCGAATATAAAAGGCTGGGTTCTTTATTGGGGGAATTATTTAATGATGGATATTGGGACTCAGGCAGGATTTATAAGGATTTGTGGGGAAATATGTATGGAAATGGATGAAAGGCAAGTAGAGATAAGGGTAGGAGGAATAATAGACCGAGAGATGTTGTTCGGACATTGGTTTATAAGCATGGGCACATCTGCAGCCATCAGCTTGATGGCAGGAAACCTTTTCCCCCTTTTAAGCCTAAGTGGTGGAGTATTGGCAGGCATGGCCACCTTGGTTTTTGCCAAAGACTGGCTCAGAGCCGATCCTGAGAGCTACAACCTTCCCGCACTAACATTAAAAGGCGTGGAATTCGTTCCCCTACCTAGCGAATACGAAAGCTATATCGAATATGGAATTCGGGTAGGCGGAAAGATGGTAGCCCGCCTTCCTTTTGCCCTTGGTAAAAACATATTCTTGGTGCTCACGGTGCAAGGTGTGGATAAAGAGGCCCACACCGGAAAATGGAAAAGGGCATTAAGACCTTTCTTTAAGAAGCTGGAGGCAGAGGGACTTCAAGTAAACATGGCCAACCCTGTTTACAATCATTTCTACACTACCCATCCTAACAAAAGCAGCCTTCCCCGCTCCATCTATCGGAACCTCTTCCAAGGGCCTAAAGAATATCTATGCTTAACGCCCTTTAAAGTGGCACCCCGAGGCCGATATACTTTGGTAGGAAAGGTATTGGGCAAAGGAAGGGTTTGCGCCTATTCTTTGGAGAGTCGCAGGCTTACTGCTGCTCATTGAGAAGGGCACCCAGGTTTAAAAAGGTTTAGAGGCTAGTTTAAATCATGAGAGCGCTTTTATTACACGCCAAGCATATCGAGGTCATCCCCAGGGAAAAGGCCTTGGAAGCAGCCGACCCTGATCCTTCTCCCTTAAAAATGGAGAATGCCTTGGTAGTATATGTGGCCTTTGAAAGAGGAGATCAACAAGAATATCTGGAAATGCTCCTTCAAGATACCTTAGAGCATCTTCAAAGAATAAAGGCCGACCATGTGCTCCTCTATCCTTATGTTCATCTTACCTCTCAACCTGAATCTCCGGTTCGTTCTCGCACTCTCTTAAATAAGCTGTATGAGCTCTTCCAACAGAAAGTACCTACCTTCAAAGCTCCTTTTGGTTGGTATAAGGAATTTGATATCCATGTATATGGACATCCGCTATCAGAGCTCTCTCGAGAATATCGCAAAGGAAAGGAAATCATCTCCCAGTCCCTTAAGCAAGAAGAAACCCTAAAAAGCGAGTTCTATATCTTTGATGGAGAACTCCATAAGATAGAGGAATTTGATTTTTCTCAATATCCCAATCTCAAGAAGCTAGCAGATTATGAAACAAAGAAATCCCGCGCCTATGAGAGCGAGCCTGTCCATATCGAGCTTATGAAACGATTGGAGTTGGTGGATTATGAGCCTGCCAGCGACTCCGGAAATCTTAGATATTATCCCAAAGGCCGCCTCATAAAGAAGATTATCGAGGACTCAGTCACCCATTATTGTATAAAAAGCGGGGCTCACGAGGTTGAGACCCCTATCATGTATGACTTTGCCCACCCTTCTTTGGAAAAGTATCTGAATAGGTTTCCTGCCCGCCAATATACCATAAACTCGGACCAGAGGATGTTCTTCCTCAGGTTTGCGGCCTGTTTTGGACAGTTCTTGATTGCCCATGATGTGTATCTGAGCTATAAGCAGCTTCCTTTCAAGCTTTACGAGCTCACCCGATATTCCTTCCGACGGGAGCAGAGCGGAGAGCTCATGGGACTAAAGCGCCTAAGGGCCTTTACCATGCCCGATATGCATACCTTTGTGAGGGACTTTGACCAGGCCCGAGAAGAGTTCTTAAAGCAACTACACACCTCCAAGGAGATCATGGAGGAATATGAGCTCTATTCTCATATTGAGATTGCCTTCAGGGCCCAGAAGGACTTCTTCTATGAACATCTGGAATGGTATAAGGAGCTTCAGCGCATAGTGGGCAAGCCTTTCTTGATAGAGCTGTTTGACCAGCGCTATGCCTACTTTATCACCAAGTTTGAGTTTAACTTTATTGATAGCAAGGACAAGGCA
>JAADEL010000048.1 GCA_013153395.1 Microcaldota archaeon | reverse complement strand
GTAAGTTCCTTTTTCAGTATACCAAACTACTACAATTTTTATTCCTTGCCCGTTTTCTAATGCCTTTTTATAAAAGGCTAATTGTTGATCACTTACATCCAATTTCCTATCATCTTTATTAAATTTTACTAATTTGCTCTTCACTTCATATAAAACACTCCCTTTCTCATCGTTTTCTTTAAAGTCAAAGTGAGGGTTGATTTCCCGAACCACTTTTCGCTTTTTCTTAAAATAGTCGAAGATGAAATCTTCCCAAAAAGCTCCTAATTGATGATTTTTAGTCTTTCCAATGATATATGCCATATCTATATTAGAAAAATAACAAACTTAAAGCCCCAGGAGGGATTCGAACCCCCGACCTGCCGCTTACAAGGCGGCCGCTCTACCGCTGAGCTACTGAGGCTAATCTATTTTTTAGGAGCAAGGGTTTTAAAGCATTTATCTAGATCAAAGAATGGGACGGCTTCGTCGGTAAAATAAGGGACAATTATACATTTTCGCCCTTTGACTTTTTCCAAGGCTCTAAGCTCTCTAGATTGTGCTTCCTCCAAGTTCCACGTAGCTTGTATATAAGTAGCAGGTGGAATATAAAAATCAACCTCATAACTTCCATTGACTATATAGTATACTTTTTTCCCATGCCTCAATAATTCTAGAAAAACTACATTTTCAAAAGCCTTTCCACCATTCTCCAAAAAACCATGGTCAGCTAGATAAATCTTGGGTAGAGATTTTTCCCGACTTTTCAAAGAAGGATACCACTTTTTCACTTCATAAAACACCAGTGAATTCAAAATGTATTAATAATAATTATAAAGGGTTTTTTTGCTTACCTCCAGGCCTTGGAATTTGAGATCCTTATAAAGTTTATTAATAGAAAAGGGACGAGCAACTGATCCCAGCATAGTTTTTATCATATATTTCAATACAGCTAGGTTTTTCACCTTATATCTCTCTATCACATCCTTGTATAGCACAATATCCAAGTAATCAGAATAAAATGCGGCTTTGCTCTCCGGATAAAGCACTACCTGCGGAAATCCCCCTAGAGCTAAATATTCTCTAAAGCGAGCCTCTAATCGGGCCTTTTGATAAGAGGAAATAGGTTTGTGGAGCTTTTCTCCATAGCGAAATGTTAAAAACTCAGAAAAAGAAAGCGGCAATATAAGCTGAGTTAAGGATCTTCCTCGCAATTGGGTTGCTACTTCTCTCCCACTTAATTGAGCATTAGAACCTGTGATCACCAGATAATATTTCTGACGCTCATACAACGAGGTAATAGCTTTTTCCCATCCTGGCACAGCCTGCACTTCATCAAAAAATACATATTTGGGATGTTTCCCATACAGTCTTATATGAGCTTTGATTAAATCATGGAAAATCAACGAATGGGTGGGAAGCTGAGGATCCTCCAGATTGGCATAAAGGTATTGAGATCTTTCTAACTTTAATGGTAAATAAAGAAGCTTTTGCCTGCTCTTCGTGGTCCTATAAGGGTGAGGATATATTGTTTGCTCAATTGAGGTTCCAGCTCCCGCGGCAATACCTTTAAACTCTCAATATCCTCCTTTTTATCCTCCAGGTATTCCACTAAGTCCATAGTTTCCTTTAGGGGGAAATAATCTTAAAATATTTACCCCTATAGGGGGAAATAATTGTAAAACGCCATTTAACAGTTAGAGATGGCCCCCATTTCAAGATGAGGAGGTCTTTGAGTTGGCCGTAGTAGTTGATAAAGGCAGGTTCGTTCCCTTCAACTACCTCTATCCAGATGTTCTGGGCATGGAAGTGATGTTGAGCAATCTCAATGCCTTTGCGGAGCAAGTTTTCCCCGATGCCTTGGCGCCTGTAGGAGGGCCTCACACATGCCTGCAATCCCTAACCTCTATCACTATTACCGGCCTGCCTCTTCTGCTGGGTCTCAATATATGCCTTTTCTTCAACAAGCTCATTCACAATCGGCCCAGGCCTTGGGAGAAAAGCTGCTTATTATCTCGCCTGTAGTATCGACTAGCATCCTTTTTATTTAAAGGGACGGGCTTTTAAAGCCTCAAGATATTCCCCCGCATCCACATCCCCATAGGTCACCATATGCTCAGCAAGCTTTATCCATTGCCGATAGAGCTCTTGCCATGCCTTCCAGCTGATTGCTTCTTCTACCGACTTACGATAAGAAGGATGCACCTCGGCAAGTTTTTCCTCGATAGCTTGCATATTCTCCGCCGTAGTTAGGGCCTTCTTTAGCGGGAAAGGCAGCTTTATCTCCCCTCGATCCACATGAAACCTGATAGGCAAGGCAAGATAGCCAGCTATTGTCCAAGAGTCAGTAGTCAGAGTGGAGGATTTCTTTTTCTTGAAATAGGGGAGCCGATAAGTCACCTCGGCATAGGCAATCTCTCCTTCTACCAATGCCTGCAAGGCCCTTTCAAGCGGAGAGCTCACGTCCACCTCCTCAGGTAGCTTAAACCCAATAGGATTTAACAATCCTCTCCTCAATGCATCCTTGGTGCGCTTAAGCTTTCCTTGAGCCTCGATATGAGCCCAGAGCACATGCCTGCGAAAAGAAGCGGGATTACACCCTTGCTTTATTATCACCAAAAGTCCCTTTTCCTCTTCTACCTCCTTTACTACCTTGGTGCGAAGAAGCTCATGCACCGGCATATTGTGAATACGGGGCCAGGTAAGGAGCTCTCCATCCTCTCTTAACCAACCTTTGAGCCTTTGCCTTTTTACTATCTTTCCTCGGCTAGGTTGAAAACCCCACCTAGTAGAAACCACATACATCCTAGCCATAATTTCCCACCAATCTTTTAAAAAGCTTTATTCTCTTTTACATACATGGAAATCGTGAAGATTACGCCTTATTTGTTTAAGATGAAGAAAACGGGCAGGATGCGCACTGAGGCCCTTATATTCGCCACCGAGAAGCTCCTGCAGAAGATAAAGCAAGATAGAACGCTTCAGCAGCTTCAGAATGTTGCTTCCTTACCGGGCATAGTAGGGAATGCCCTGTTGATGCCTGATGCTCATGAGGGATATGGATTTCCTATAGGAGGAGTGGCTGCCTTTGACAGAGAGGAGGGCATCGTTTCTCCAGGAGGTGTGGGATTTGACATTAACTGCGGTGTAAGGTTGTTGAAAACACCATTGACCAAGGAGGAAATCAAGCCGGTGCAAGAGGAGCTTGCCCAGCAACTCTTTCGCACCATCCCTAGCGGTGTAGGTGAGACTGGGCACTTGAGGCTCTCGGTAAGCGAGCTGGATCTGGTGGCTGAGCTAGGTGTAAAATGGGCCGAGGAAGAGGGCTATGCCTTTAAGGAAGATAGAGAGCGCATCGAGGAATATGGCCGGATGGAGGGCGCTGACCCTAGCAAGATCTCCAAGACGGCTAAGAAGAGGGGAAAAAACCAGCTAGGAACCTTAGGTTCTGGTAACCATTTTCTCGAGGTGCAATATGTGGAAAGTATCTTGGACGAAGAAAGGGCAAAGAAGCTGGGGCTTTTCCCGGGGCAGGTGGTGGTAATGATACACACCGGCTCTCGCGGGTTTGGGCATCAGATTGCCTCTGATTATATCTCCCTCTTCTTGCGAGAGAATCCCGATATCCCTGACCCTGACTTGGCTTATCTGCCTTTAAAGCATGACCTTGCTTGGGATTATATAGCGGCCATGAAAGGTGCGGTAAACTTTGCCTTTACCAACCGCCAGATTATCACCCATTTTACCCGAGAGGTCTTCCGCCGCATGTTCAACGTGGAGATGGAGCTTTTATACGATGTGGCCCACAACATCGCCAAGTTCGAGAAACATAAGGTAAATGGAGAGGAAAAAGAGGTCCTCATCCATAGAAAGGGTGCTACCCGGGCCTTTCCTAAGGGGAGGCCGGAGCTGCCCGCCCTCTATCGCGATATAGGCCAGCCTGTAATCATTCCTGGATCTATGGGAACGGCCTCTTATGTTCTGCTAGGGCGGGAGGAAAGCCTAGATGTGAGTTTTGGGACAACCTGCCATGGTGCAGGCCGTGTGCTAAGCCGCAGAAAAGCCACCCAGATGTATAAGGGAGAAAAGCTCATCAAGGAGCTTGCCAAAGAGGGCATTATCCTAAAGCCAAAGACATTGCGAGGAGCGGCTGAAGAGGCTCCCGGCGCCTATAAGGACATAGACGAGGTAATAAAAACAGTGGTGGAAAACAAGATTTCCTACGGAGTGGCTCGCCTTAGACCATTGGCGGTGATCAAAGGTTAGAGCTCCAGGAAATCGGTGTGCATATAGGGCTGGAGAGCCTTTGGAATCTTTATCCCTCCATCCTCATAATGGTTCTCTATCAAAGCTAGCAAGGCCCTTCCTACCGCCACTCCTGACCCATTTAAGGTATGCACGTATTCTAGCTTGCCCTCACGGCGGAACTTAATGGGTATACGGCGGGCCTGGAAATCAGTGCAGTTGCTCACCGAGCTTATCTCCCTGTATTTGTTCTGGGATGGGACCCAGACCTCGAGGTCATAGGTTTTTGCCGAGCAGAAGCCCACATCTCCTGAACACAACAACACCACACGATAGGGGAGCTCCAGAGCTTGGAGCACGCTTTCTGCATCCTTCACCATGAGCTCATGCTCCCTCCAGCTCTCCTCAGGCAAGGTAATCTTCACCAATTCGGTTTTATAGAACTGGTGTTGGCGCATAAGGCCTTTGATATCCCTCCCATATTCACCCGCTTCTCGGCGATAACAAGGGGTCCAGGCCACATATCGCTTGGGGAGCTCGTTTTCCTCGAGAATCTCATTTTTATGAAGGTTGGTTAGAGGGACCTCGGCAGTGGGAATGAGATAGAGGTCGTCTCTCTCGCAATGATAGAGGTCCTTTTGGAACTTGGGAAGCTGACCCGTCCCATACATGATCTCGCTTCTCACAAGATGGGGCACGCTCACCTCCTTATATCCTCGGGAGAGAGCATGCTCTACCATAAAGAACCCTAGCGCACGCTCTAGCTTGGCAATCCTATCCCAAAGCACAGTAAACCTATGTCCGCCTAGCTTTGCTCCTCTCTCAGCATCAATGTATTTTTTGGCAATCTCATAATGGGCTGGACCTTCTCCTCGCGGTGTGCCCCAGCGCCTTACCTCCACGTTCTCGCTATCATCCTTTCCGTAGGGGACGCTTTCATGTAGGAGATTGGGCACCTGGGCAAGCAGGGCATTCCTCTTCTTTAAAAGCTCCTTTTCTTCCTTCTCCAATCTCTCTATCTGCTGAGAGAGCTCCTTCCCCTTCTGAAGCAAAGGTGAGATGTCCTTCCCTTGCTTGCGATATTCAACGATGGATTGAGAAAGAAGGTTCTTTTCCCGTCGGGCCTGATCTAGAGCTTGTTTTACCTCTCTCCACCTTTTATCAATCTCATAAATCTCATCAATGATGGCAGGGTCAAGCTGGCGTTTAGCCAGGTTTTCTTTCACAAGTTGAGGATTAGTGCGAATAAGCTCTATGTCCAGCATAGCCATTTATAGAGCATTAATCTTTTAAAATGGCCTTTTTCTGGAGCACCACAAACAAGGCAAGATACTCAGGCATGCGGTAGAGTTTTCCCTCTTGGAGGCTTATGTTCTTGCGGGGTATGCGGAAACTCTCCTTCATCTGCACCAACACCTTTTTTTCCTTGGAAAATACCACCGCCTCCTCCCAGGGGTCAAATCCCTCTAGCTTTTCTAAGGAGAGCACCTTGGCCTGAAGGCCGGTGCTTCCGTGAATAGAGTTTTCCATGCGAATGAGCTTAGAGAGGTCCGAGGTTACTTGATTATCTACGTCTAATCTTAGGCGGGTTTTCTCCAGCGCCTTTTTCACATGGGAGCTTTTCACATATCTCCAGTCCCCTTTCAAGAGGAACTTTCGGCCTTTTTCGTCTAGCACCCCATAAAGATTGGTTAAGAACTTACCTAAAAAGCCGGCCTTGTGCTCTCGGGGACTGGGACCTAGGATGCCTCCGGTGGCTAGGATCTCGGCATCCTTTTTCCCGCGATAGGCCGTGTAGTGCTTCAAAAGCTCCTTATAGTCAAACTTCTGGAGGTTGAAATACTCCACAAGGGCCTCTCTTCCCTCCTTCCCAATTCCTAGGGCTTCAGGGTCTCGGACGTGGATGTGGAAGCCTCGGTTGCCCGAGTAGTTGATTACAATATCCTTGAACCCAAAGTCCTGCTTGAGCACATCGTAGAGATAAAGCACATCTTCTTTTGCTTTTTCTAGCTCCTCTAAGGATACATCAATATCAAACACAAGGTCTGCTCCTAAAAAGCCTTTTTTCTCCATGGGAGCACTGGGGTTTTGATAATAGGCGGCCGAGTAGGAGATATAGAAGGGAGCCTCTCGGATTAGGAAGGCTTTAAGCTCCTCCAAGCTCAAAAAGGCAAGGTGGCGTTTGTAAATCTTCTTCTCAAGATTGCCGATGCCGAACTCTCGCTGCTCTACCCGAGGAATGTTTATCTCAATATCCTCGTATGCACGGCTAAAGAGTCTTCTGAGCTTTCTTTCCATAGTGCCACTCCATAGGGTGCTTTATACCACATTCTGCTACACAAAGCTTTAATTCCTTCATCTTATCGCAGGAAAACATGCTGTAGCCCTTTTCCTTTACGTATTGGATATGATAGCGGGTGGTTTTTTCCTTGAAGTTGGGCAAGGACTTAAAGATCTCCACAATATCATCCTCGGGCAGCCTTATGTTTACAAGATAAAGGGCAAGGGCCAACCTCTCATAATGACCCATGTTTTTGCCCTCTTTTGCCTTTTTGAGCAATGCCTCTATGCAAGGAGGATGGGAGCTTACCTTAAGCAGCCTTACCTCAGCTTGGGTGCGCCAATCCTTGAAGCGTTTGTTTATCTCCTCCCGCGGGATAGAGGCAATCTTTTGGGTGATTTGCTTTTTCAGCACCTCCAGTCCGTCTTTATCCCGGTCTATCCTTACCCAGCCCTTTCTTACATCCCGATAATAAAGGGGAAAATCATAGAGATAGTTGAGATAGTCCTTCAAAGGAATGCGCTCCTCAATGAACTTCTCTTTATCGATGTGTTTCCATTCTTCTTTGGCATACCTGTCCAACAGTCTTGGATAGAGAGAAGGCTTGCGGAAGTAGGCAAACACCATCAAAGGCCATAGAAGGTCCTTTTCCACCAAGTCAGGATTCTTGGATTTTTCGAAGAGCTCCCAGGCACGCTTGGCCCTTGCTAGCAAATCTTTATCCAGTCCCATTCCCTATCCCGTTTCAAGTATCCGATGTTATCGGCCTGCACCACCTCGTATTGCAAACTCCTTTCATCCACATATCCCTCCTTTATTTCCAAAGAATTGGGGTTGAGCTCCTCGTTAGGGAGATAGAGCTCATGAGGAATGGCAACCCTTACTTGCTTGGGCTTCTCTATCCATTGGATGGCAGGAGGCTTGCGTTCAGTCTCAGTAGGGATGAGGCGGTGGTTTTCTAGCTTAAAGATGCCCAAGCCCTCAAGGTTGACCATGGGTGCCAAGTCCCTTTTATCGATGTAGATGTTGCCCTTTACCAGCACCTTTTCTCCTTTGATTTCCATTTCTTGCTCTAGCTCTAGCTTGACCAGGTTCTTGGCAAACAATATCTTGGCCTCAGGCTTGATGTGCTTCTTAGCAATCCTGAGCAACATCTCCCATTCCACTACCTTTTCTTGCTTGCCCATGCCGAAGGATAGCACAAACTCCCTTATGGCCTCAGGAGGTATGCCCCGGCGTCTTAGGGCCTTTATGGTGGAAAGCCTTATATCATCCCAGCCACTCACAATGCCCTTTTCCACCAATGGCCTTATCAACCTCTTCGAGACCGGCACTCCCTTTATAGAGAGACGGGAGATATGGATTAAGGTAGGCTCTCTCATCTCCAAATCCTTGAGGATGGAATGATAGAGGTCAGTGCGGAGCTCATATTCTTTGCTTCTTATCGCATGGGTCACTCCTTCTAAGGAATCTAAGACAGGAGCGGCAAAATCATAAGTGGGCCAAAAGTGATATTGGTCGCCTTGCTTATAATGAGGTGTTTTCATCACTCTAAAGAGGGTAGGATCCCTCATTGCAGTGTTGGGAGAGTTAAGCTGGCCTTTGTAGAGGGCCACTATCTCGCCCTCGTTAAACTTCCCTTGGATGGCCTCCTCAAAGAGTTTAAGGGCCTCCTCCGGAGATTGCTCTCGGTCCGGTAGGGGTTTACTCTCCCGACGCATGCGAGAGATCTCTTCCTGAGGTGCCTGCGTGAGATACATCTTCCCCTTTTTGATGAGCTCCTTGGCCTTCTCGTAAAAAACGGGCATATAGTCGCTGGAGTGGGTTTCCTCATCGAACTTCACGCCCAGCCAGGCAAGGTCCTCCTTGATAGCGTCCTCGTATTCTTTTTTTGCCTTCTCGGGGTTGGTGTCATCTATGCGCAAAATAAACCTGCCGCTGTATTTTTTCAAGAGCTCGTCGTTGATAAAAACAGCTTTGGCATGGCCGATGTGGAGATAGCCCGAGGGCTCAGGAGCAAATCTCACCACAATCTGAGGACCAGCATCAGGCAATGAAAACCTATTCTCCGGCCTCTCAAACTCCTGATATTCGTATTGGGCGAATTGCTCCTCGGCTTCCTCCATGCTCATTTGATTTACTTCCTCCACTGCTTTTCTCACAACAGGAATGATATCCCTAATCTGGGGCTTGAGCTCAGGATGCTCAAACAACACCCTGCTCATTACCGATTTAAAATCCGCCTGACCATAGTCGAGTTTGTTCTTCAAGGCGTGCTTTTTAGCAGTCTGATAAACCTCCATAATATATTAGATGGGTTTTTAATACTTGTCCAGTAGCTTCCATTTCTCCTGCGGGGTGAGAGAACGCAAGCTCTTGATGAGATTGGAATAAAATACTTCCACGTCATCCTCGGAAAAATAGATAAAAAGAGGCTTATAGAGCTTTTGAATAAGCTGGAGGAGTTCCTCCTTCTTTTTCTTGATCTTTTGACCCAAGTGGGGAGAAAGCATGTTCAAGGTAAAGATTTCATAATCCAGCTCAAAAATACGTTCTAGTTCCTTTCTCAGGGCAAGAGGCTCCCTTTTAGGATTATGAAGAAGGGGAAAATAATGCTGAGAAACAATCAACTCAGGGGTGATCTCCTGCAGCGGCTTCCTTTTGTGCAAAGAATATATCACCATCTGGGTAAGCATCATGGGATCCTTTATAGGCATTCGGAGTGCATTCCTCCAATAGTTCTCAATAGCGCTATGAGAGTAAAACTTTCCTCTTTCTTTTAAGAAAGTGTAGATGTCATGCACGATAGGCTCTTTATCCTTGGAATATGGGAGGGTTTGAATGTGTTGTTGGATGAAGTTCTTGAGCTCCTCGTCAAAAGAAAGCTTTTCCAGAATCTTTCGCACCCTTTCATTCACTTTCTTGATCTTGCTAAAGGTGCGGATAGCCTTTCGGAGATAGCGTTCCTCGAGGTAGCGTTGAAAGAGCTTAAGATAAGAGAGGCCCATATAGAGAAGATCTTCTTCAGTAAGGTGCTGGGCTTTTTGGAAGGCGTACACAGCGTTTTGAAGTTGGTTATTAGCATAAAAAACCCGGGCCGCGATGTTATATATCACACATAATTTTGAAACTTAATCCTTTAAAATACCTTGTATTCCTAATAATAACTATGTATCAATTACCCCCGCAGCAGGTGGAGTTTTATAGGCCAGATGGTTTTTTCTTCCAGAAGGCCTATCAAGGAGAGGAAAAGCGCCTCTTGCTTGATACCTTTAACTATGCGGTGCATGAGTATCTCTCCCAGAGCTATAGCTTCTTTGGATCTGACTCTTGGGAGGACAGCTTAAATGCCTTGAAAGAAATCTATAAGATGGATAAGAAAGGGCTTATAAATGCCCTTAAAAAGGCCTTTGGCAAGCTCATCAAGGCCTTAGGGGTAGTAATCGATAAAGTAGGTGAGAAGTTCCAGTTTAAGTTCCTAAACAAAACCTACCATCTTACTCGCGAAGGTGCCCTTGACTTGCTTAAGCATCTCAAAGAAGGAAATATCTTTGCTAAGATAGATAATATGGTGATAGCATGGGGTCATCCCTTACAAGAAAGAAAAACCCTCAAACGCTAACACGCCGCCAAGTAGTTCGGGGAATTATTATTGCTTTTCCGTTAGTGGCTCTTACAGCATGTTCATCCCAATCCGTTACTCCTGCCTATACATTGGGGGTAGGAGATAACTTAACTTTACCTCCTTTAGAAGAATATAAGGAGGGAATCTCCGCCTCCTACAAAGTAGAGTTGGGTCTCCAGAAGGCGGAGGATGGGATGCTTGTCCTGGTGGTTCTTCAGCAGCTAGCCGGCAAAAAGGATAGGGTGGTGTTAGAGGCGGAGCGCAAAATCACCATTAAACCTCCTCAAAAGAAGACTTATTGGTGGAAAAGCGAAGCTCTTTTCCCTGACGGCTCTAGAATCGAAGGAGGACTAGTCGCTGAAGTGATGAAAGTAGGTACTAAGGTCCTTTACCTAGGAAAGCTAGACCCTTACTTAATTATACAGCCTTAAAACTAGGGAAGGAAAGAATCTCTGAAGCTCTTCCCCCATTTTCTTTCTTATCTCCTTCCCTTCAGGGGGAACATGGGGATTATGGGTCCAGAAGTACTTCAGCTCTCTCACCATCTTTAATGCCCCTTCATAGGTCAGCGGCTTTTCTTCTAGCGGATCCTTCCATTCCAGTACTCTCTCTATCATCTTTCCTGCGGTGGTTAATCTCTCATTTAAGGTGAGGCTCTCATAGAATCTCCTTAACTTTGTAAGAAAGGCTTGTTGAGCTTTAGCAGCAATATATCCTCCTAAAGCAGTGGTAAGCGTTCCCACTCCTAGGGCTAATCTCCAATCCTCTCTTATTCCTATCTCTCCGAACAAGGCGAGGGAAAAGGCGCTAAAGTAAGAGGAAGATAGAGCTCCTGCCACCACTCCCCGAGCAGATGCCATTATTTTCTCACTATATCCCACCACAGCGGTTTTTATTCCTCCTGCTATCCCTCCTGCTATCAACCCCTCCAGGGGTCGAATATTGGGCGGAAAGGCAAAGCTCCCCAAAGAAAGCCACACCTGTCCCTTTCTCAAGGCAGTAACAAGGGCGGCCAAGGCCATTCCTCCGCTATATGCTCCTAGCACAGTCCAATAAAGGCTCTCGGGCAGCTGGTGGAAAACATAGGTAGCGAGGACTCCTGTTCCTATCACTCCAATAATGCTGAGAGCCCTTCTTTTTTCTGGCGTAAGATAAAAGGCAGGTATGGGATGGTTAAAAATAGGCTCTACCTTTTTTCTTACTTTAGCTAATGCCATCCTTTATATTAAGGTAAAACCCTTTAAATATGGGAGGTCGGGCTAGAAGGCGGGAAGTACTCGTATAGATGGGAAAGCAATGTATATTCTTTTTTCACTCTCTCTGGAATCTCCGGATAAAAGGCTAGTTCGGGCGAGTAGATCTTTTCATATACCAAGCGATGGTTTTTAAGAGAAGGAAGGAGGGTTTGAAGCTCTTCCCATTCTTTCATTAGCTGCTGGTTTTTCTGCTCTGAAAAGGGATAGAAGAGTGCTCTCTGTAGGGGGAGAAGTAGTTCCCTCACTTTAGGACGGTTGAGCATGTAAGTGGTGGCAAGGTTAACATCTATCTTATAAGGGCCTTCATAGGTGTTTTTGAACTCTTCTAATACACGATAAGGATTGGTTAGTGGATTTTTCTTTTTGAAGTAACCATCTAACACCAGAGAAATAACGTTATGAACAATGTGTACGCCCATCGCCCAAAGCAACCCATGATGGAGTGCAATCGATGCTAATAGTCCTCCTCCAAAGCCTGTATATGCGCTTTTTATGGCCCAGTTTCTATCCTCTGCGTGAGCAGCTCCAAACAAAGTGGAGGTGATCCAGGCCACCTCAAAGTTTTTTGTTAATACCACGGGCCCTCTAAAAAGCACCTCTTCCATTATACTTCCCCACACCATGAATTGGAAGCGGGGCCAGTTCTTTCCTTTATATTCCCACCAATCCAGAATATTAGCTCTTTTTGTTACCTGAATTTTGCGCTTTTGGTCATAGTAATCCTTTATATAAAGAGAGGCAAAAGCAGCTCCAAAAGACCCAAAATAAGCCAAGAGATACTTGCCCAAGGTAGGCTCTTGAAGATAGTGCAAGGCAAGATAGCTTGTGCCAGCCGCTAACCCAAAACTCGCTATCCTTTTCCACCTATCCATACGGAAAGGTTTGGCTTCATGAGGAGACAACTTCTGACCAGAAAATCCTTTCTCTCGGGATAGAGAAGAACTTCTACCCAGTTGTGCCATCTTTTACCACACCATCTTTACACTAGAAAGGTTTTTAAGGGTTTTCACTTTCGGGGATATGCTCTTTCACAAATTCTTTGATCTTTTCCTCATTGCGAGCCAGTAGAACATAGATAGGAGCAAGCGAGAACATATTATTGAGGATGTGAAGCAAGGTGCCTGCCCACCAGCCATAAGAAATAGCCACCGCTCCAAAGGTTGCCCCAGCTATAGCCGAATGAAGCACGGTTAGGGTAGAGGAAACAGGAACAATGGGATCCTTATGCAAATATCCAAATACTGCAGCAGTTAAGGGATTGAAAGAAGGATAATAAACCACAGGCAACCGAAAGATAGTTTCTTCAATCACAGGTGCAATAAACATCCCATACAATAGAGGAATTCTCCATTTTCCGTTAAGAAAGGCCTCACGCACCTCTTTCTTATCCGCCAGGCTGACTATTTTTTCTTTCTCTAGCGAAGGTTTATGGGAAGGAAACCTACTACTTAGTAGGGCAATAGCACCTCGTACTCCAAACACCAACAAAACCTTACTCAAAGTAACATCCTCTCCCCCTTGAAAGAAGTAATGGGTAAGGGAAGCAGCCCCATAAGCAGTCGCAAAGGTTCCTGCATGGGTCATGAAGGACTTCAGTTTATTCATGGGTTAGAGTATGAGGAAAATTGTTTATATATCTGCCTGACTTCAGCGTGAAACTCGTTCCACATCGTTAATTCCTCCTTCTTTTCTGCAGGCAAAATAGGATAAAAGTTTAAAGAGACCTTTTGGCAAGCCCTGTAAGGACTATATGGAAGCATATTCAGCAATGGCGGGATAGTGGGCGGGCTCATCACATCCCGGTTAGAAAGCCTTTCCACATAGCGAGCAAGGTACTCACGATGTGCTCCTGTATAAAGAGGGGCAATTCTCTCCAGCAGCGCATATACATTAGAAGAGGGAGAAGGTACCAATAAACGAGGAAGAGTTACCAAAGCATTATGGACCAGATGGGCAGCCCAAGCATATATCCATCCATAATGAAGGACCAACGATCCTAACAATGCCCCAAACATAGCTAAAGGAATAGCAGAGGCTCGATGGATGGCAACATCCTTCTCTACCTTGTGAAGATAGCCGAACACGCCTCCCAACACAGGATTGAGGGCGGGCACATCGGCCATGATCAAAGGAGCGCGAAATGCTATCTCCTCCAACATAGGTGCTGTTCCTAGAGTGTCTAACATCAACTTCTTTTTGTTATTGTTGTAGTTATACCAATGGGGCCAGTAAGGCTTTAGATTAGCTATCATCGACTTTGGTATTCTTTTTTCTAGTATATGATAGACCATCCACATCGTCCCATAGGCTATTCCATACTTGAGAGGCTCTCCATCTAAGAAAAGATGGGTAAGGGTAGCAGCTCCTAAAGAGGCTCCAAAAACAACTGCCTTCTCTTTCCACTTTTTACGCTTTTTTCCCACTTTATACTATTTTACTTAAGGTTTAAAAAAGATGGAGCCTATAGATAAGCATGGAATTGATGCTTGAAGGAAACAAAGCCGTGGTAGATCTCTCAAAGAGTCCTTATGAGTTCGGTTCACCTGAGTTTCTCAGCTTTCATATTCGCAACCTAGTAAGCTTTGTGCATGACCATAGCTTTGAGAGGATTGTTTATGAGGAAGAAACTACCCATGAGCTCTCTCCTGAGGCCACCCAGCTTTTGGTAGAATATGCTAAGATGTTGGGGCAGATTGAGGCCCTTTTGCTCAGGCGAGATATCTACGGAGACCCTAGGGATCCGATGTATACCAAGCGCATGGAGGTGCTTAAGAAGTTCTTGTTTACTGCTTATACCAATCCATTGGATGCAGCCCGCTTCTTGGAAAGCTATAAGGAGCCCATGGCCGATAGAGCAGCCTTTGTAAAATCCCAGCAGACCTTCGAGGCCTGGAAGAATGCCATCCTCAAGCACTTTAAATCCACCAAGTTCTATCAGCTGGTAGAACAAAAAGGAGATGTGAAAAAGGCTTTCTTGAGCCTAGTCCATCTGGAGACCTTGCCTTATGTGGATTTGATAAAGCTTCAGATGCCGCCTGAAGCTATCAAGGTGCAAAAGCCCGAAGCATCCTATGAGCTCCCCTATGGAAACAAGGTTGAGATATATGAGATCCCAGAAAAGGATATTTACATCTATCACATCTATAATCCGGAGTTGGAGGCCCTTTCTCCGGAGCATAAGAAGCTCATGAAGCAGTTGATTTCCGCTCAGCTCAAGGAGAACTTCCTCAATGCCGACTTCTCCATTCTCTTTAACCTCAAGGTAAACGAATACAAGCAATATTTCCTGGAGCAAGCCGTTATCCAAAACATCTCTATCACGCCAAGGCAGGCCTTGCTTATGGCAAGGGAGGTTGCCTCCTGGGTAGTGGGCTTTGGTTCTCCGATAGAGAATATATCCCTAGATCGAGACCATGTTACCGATATCTACATCGATAGTGAGAACTCCCCTATCTATCTTGACCACCGGGAGTTTGGCATTGTGCATACCTTATTCAGATACAATAGGGAGCTGTTGGAGAGGGCCTTCAAGAACATGGTTCTCTCGGAGAAGGGAAAGAAGTTTGATAGCAGCTCTCCTGTGGTAGATGTGGTGGCCTCCCGTCTAGGTATGAGATGCCACCTTCAGAGACCGCCTGCCACCTTTGGTGAGCTTCAAGGTGCCCTAAGATTAATGTCGGAGGAACCCTTTACCTATGCCCAGTATCTTTATTTCCAGTCTTTTTCGCCTTTGTTTGCCGGGTATGATGATGTGCTTGTGACGTTTGGATCCTCCGAGGCTGTTCTAGGAGTAAAGGGAGTAGGTAAAACATCCTTTACGGCTGCTAAGATAGCTGCCATTGGACCTGCTCGTAGAATCATCCCTATCCAGGATATCTGGGAGATTCCGGTGAGAGCCTATAGAAAGAGAGGATTCCACATAGGAGCGGCCCGTATTGCCTCCCTTGATATGGAGCATCTCCAGACTGCAGGAGATTTGGACTTGGTGGCGATGGCTAATGCCCTTTTGAGAATGGGTGATGCCGCCCTCATTATTAACGAGGTGAGGTCCAAGTCCAATGTCCAAGGTATCATCAACCTCCTGAACACCCAGCCTGGTGTGTTTTTGCTCTATAACCTGCACGCAGAGAGCCTGCTAGATATCCGAGACCGATTGGAGTTGGTGTTTGGTATTCCAGCCTCCTCGATGTTTGCCACCGACCGCTATACCTTCCTCAAGAAGGTGAAGTTTGGTAGAAGAGGGCGAACCCACCGCGTGCTGGGATATGAATACGAGAGCGACAGGAAGAACAAGAAGTTCGAGAAGGTGTTCGAGTTTGTGAGAGGAGATAACATCAACAACTCCTATGTAAAAGCACTCTTCATCAAGAATGCTATCGCATCCTCCAAGAACTGGGATGGCCTAGACCTTCGAACCCTAGAAAAGGAGCTAGATATTGCCTTTATTCCTCCCACTATCAAACGTAGAGCGGAGGAGGCAGGAGTGCCTCCAGAAGAGCTTATTATGCAGGCCTTCTACAAGGGATACGCCATCTACCGCGTCTATAAGGCCTCTCAACAAACCAACAATCCTAACCTCCTTAAGCTGGACTTTTATCTCAAGGCCAACAACTTCGCCAATAAGATTATGCTCGAGCTAGAAAAGGAGCTGGGAAGACCGGATTTTGCCCAAGCTCAACGCATTTTTGACGAGAACTTCCCTAAGCTCGTCCAACTCGAGATGCAATGAAACACGTCCGTCTCCGCATCGAGAAGAAAGAATGGCGTGCCTACCTTGCTCGCTACCCTTGGGAATGGCTTCTTGGCACCTACGGCAAGGAGATGGAGGGAAAAGCAATGGTGTTTCTGTTTCCTTTTTCCCTCAAACTAGGTTTCCACAATTATTGGGGAAAATCTCCCATATATGTGGCCTTCTTTGACGAGAACTATCGTATATTTGCTCTTGAAAAAATGCTTCCTGGAACTAAATCTCCTTCTTACAAGTGCAAAGGTGCGATAGAATGGCTCTCTGATCCGGGGGATGTAGTGGGAAAGCATTTAAAACTTATCTTCTCATAATATAGCCATGAAGAAGGAAGTAATAGAGAAGATTGCCGCGCTTATGACAAGCGCCTTCGGACTAGTGGCCGCTTTGGCATGGAACGACACCATCAAGGCCTTGTTTAAGGCAGTGTTCGGCAAGCCAGATGAGCTAGGGGCTATGTTTGTGTATGCGGTTGTGGTAACCGCAATCGCAGTATTTGCCACCATTAAGATTGGTGAGCTTGCCGAGAAGGTTACCGCCGAGGAAAAGGCGGCTGAGGAGAAGAAATAATCTTCTCCACTTTTTCTTCTTTTATTCTTTCTGGTAATTGAGAAGCAATCTGAGGATTTACTATAACTAACACAGGTCCATTTTCTCTGGCTAGTACGGTTTCAATAGCTTTCTTCACTGTTTCTTCATACTCCACTGTAATAGGGCTTCCAGGGAATAAAGGAGCGCCCCTCAAGTTAGAAGGAAGCTTTACCCATTTTATCTTCTTGGGAGAAAGTCCATATACAGCTTCATAGGTGAATAGAGTGAGCTCTGTAGGAGGTTCATCGGTAACTACTTGAACCTCTTTCTTTTTTTCTGGTGCCAAGAGCCGGTTGATCTCTCTCTTGTTATGGTCTAATCCCAGATTAGGAAGAACATAAATGGTCATATTTTATATTAATAAAGGGGAAGTGGTTAAAAATGTTTACTTGAGTCTGAAGTTAAAAATATAGCGCGTGAGCATATCTCCGAAAATAACGAGG
>JAADEL010000047.1 GCA_013153395.1 Microcaldota archaeon | reverse complement strand
TGAGGTGGAGTTTGAGGTTTATATTCCTCCTCCTGAAACCAACAACACCATTGTTATTGGAAGTACGGTGGAGGATGAATCCTCTCCACCTCCAACTGAAGAGAACATCACTCCGGTAGAGGAACCAATGATTGAGCCCGAGGTTCCGCCTCAAGAAAAAGAGCCCGAGATAGTGGAACAACCTCCAGAGCCCCAACCTACGCCTGCTCCACCTAAGGAGGAAAAGGTGGCAGGAGAACGTATCTCCACTTCTTCTCCTAATGAGGAGAGCTTCCCTATTTGGGTATTGGGAGGAATAGTGTTAGGAGGAGCCTTTGTGTTCTTCTATAAGCCTGCCCGCAATTATCTCTTGGGCTTATTAGAGGGATTGTTGTTGGTTTTGATGCTCAGGATTGCCAGGGTTAAGATCTCCCGAGATTATCTGGAGTTTAAAACCCTGTGGGGCGCTCCTATCAAAAATAAGACAGTGTTCATTGCAGGCCAATCCTATAGGACGGATGCTCAAGGCCGAGTAAAGATTTCCTTCCCAGTAAGCAAAAAAGATATAAAAATAAGAGGATATTTACTCCTCTAGCTTCTCTATCTTCAGCGTTTCCTTGAAGTCCTCTTTCACGTCTTCTGGATAATCACCCTCTAGCTTCCAGCTAGGCAAAGGCGTTTTCATGGACATGCGGTTTTGGATTTTATGGGTGCGCACCTTGGAGGTCTCCTTGTTCAACCTCTCGAAGATCTCTAGGGCTTGGTTATCCTCAAACTCAAACTCTGGCCACTCCTTGATAGGTTTGCCTGTAAGTTGTTCATAGACCTCGTTGGTGAGATGGGGCGCAAACACAGAGAACATAGGGGCAAACACCTCCTGCACCTTCCTCAACGCATATATGGCACCTTCTTCATCCTTGCCCTTGATAAACCTCCACTTCACATACTCCAGATAATAATCGCAGAACTTGTGCCAATAAAAGTCTTGCATCTTGGTTACTGCATCTCTGAAGTCGTAGTTCTCCAAAGCCTCCTCAACCTCTTTCTTAAGCTTGGAGAGCTCAGCCAATATCCAGCGGTCCACTGTGCGGAGCTTAGGTTCTCCTTGGATAGGTTTCACCTTGGAGAGCACAAACTTGGACGCATTCCAATACTTGATAAGGAAGCTCTTTGCAAACTTTATGTCCTCATAGGAGAAAGGCCTATCCTTGGCCATTGCTCCTGACATAGCTGCCCACTGCCTTAATGCATCAGCCGGATACTGCTTCAAAAGCTCTTCTGGAGAGATAACATTTCCCAAGCTCTTGCTCATCTTCTTTCCGTCAGGTGCAAGCACATTTCCATTCAGCAGGATCTCTTTCCAAGGCTTTTTACCGGTAAGCACCCACACACGATAGATAGTATACAAAGCCCAGGTGCGGATGATTTCCACTCCCTGCGGCCTTAGCCAGGTAGGGAAGCCCTTTTCAAAGAACTTCGGGTCATCCCAGTATTTACTCACTACTAAAGGAGTTATGCTGGAATCTACCCAGACATCCAATACCTTTTCCTCGGGCTTCATATCCCTTCCACACTTAGGACACTTCATCGGAGGGGCCTTCTCAGGATAGAATGGAAGCTCTTTGGCAGGCTCTATATGGCCGCACTCACACACGTAAAAAGGTATGGGGGTGCCAAATATCCTATCTCTGGAGATAATCCAATCCCAATCTAGGTTATCCAGCCAATCATAATAATGATGGATTCCAAATTCAGGAATCCATTTTATCTCCTGGGCCACTTTCTTGAGCTCCTCTTTGTGCTTCTTTATGCTGGCAAACCACTCCATAGAGAGCAAGAACTCCACCTTGTGCTTACATCTATCATGGACCTTTACCACCTTCTTATGGGGCTTGAGATTCTTTAGAAGGCCTTTTTGCTTAAGGTATTCAATAATCTTTTTGCGGGCCTCCTCTACCTTCAGCCCTGAGAACTCGCCCGCATTCACCAATCTACCCGCCTTATCGATGGATTCAATAATAGGGAGGTTATAGCGTTTTTGCCATACCACGTCTTGCTTATCTCCATAGGTACATACCATCACCACACCAGTCCCAAACTCCTTATCCACATCTTTATCCGCAATGATAGGGACCTTCTTTCCAAAAGGGGTTTCTGCCTCCTTGCCCACCAGGTCCTTGTATCTCTCGTCCTCAGGATGGACCATTACTG
The DNA here is from genome assembly GCA_013153395.1 of Microcaldota archaeon. Taxonomy (GTDB): domain Archaea; phylum Micrarchaeota; class Micrarchaeia; order Anstonellales; family J096; genus JAADEL01. The sequence goes on along the minus strand of JAADEL010000047.1, from coordinate 1,817 downwards.
CTACGCATGCATGAAGGAGCTCTGGCCTTGTGGTGGTTATCAAAAGCTCCTTGTTATCCGCCTTAAACACCAAATCCATTATTTGGGAGTCCTCTTCCTTATCTTCAAGCTCGGCCTTGGCAATAGCAGACCTACAATGAGGACACCACATCACCGGGTGTTTTTCCCTGTAAATCTCTCCCTTTTCCCACATCTTGATTATGGAGTCCTGCACCTTCTTATGATATTCGGGTTCCATGGTGATATATTGGAAGTTCCAGTCAATATAGAATCCCATACGTTTCATCTGCTCTCTCATTCTCTTTATCATCTCATAGCTCCACTCCACACACTTCTTGCGGAACTCCTCTCGAGGCAAACGCCCATACTTCTTTTCCACTTTAACCTCGGTAGGGAATCCTTGGGCATCCCATCCCTGAGGATAGACCACCTGATAGCCCTTTAGCATCTTATACCGGGCCACAAAATCAATATAGGAATAACTCAACACATGACCCATGTGAAGGGTTCCAGAGGTAAAAGGAGGGGGCGTATCTATAATCCAGAGATCCTTGGAGGTGTCATATTCTCTTTTTTCATTCGCCCATCTCTCCTGCCACTTTCTCTCTATATCCTCGAACATACCCTATATTAAGGCCTTAATGCTTAAAAAACATCCCCGCTTTTATAAAACCATGGAAGAGATATTTCCTGGTGTATATGAGCATGAAAAAAGACTTTATACCAAAAACCTAGTACCGGGCAAGAGCGTATATGGCGAAAGGCTGTTGAACTACAAAGGGGTGGAATACCGAGAATGGGACCCTTTCAGGAGCAAGCTAGCAGGAGCAATAAAGAAATCGCTGAATTATTTCCCTTTTGAAAAGGATTCCAAGGTGCTTTATCTCGGGGCTTCTACAGGAACCACCATCTCCCATCTATCGGACATTGTTACCGATGGCGAGATATACGGAGTAGAGCTCTCGAAAAGGATGATAATGGAGCTGGTAAAGTTAGCTGAAGACCGAGAGAACATCATCCCTATATTGGCGGATGCCCGAATGCCCCAAGAATATGAAGAGGTAGGGAAGGTAGATATCCTCTATCAAGACGTGGCCCAGCCTGACCAAGTGGACATTTTTCTAAAAAACACCGAGGTTTTCAAACCTGAATGGGGATTCCTGGCATTGAAGACACAAAGTATGGATATTTCCAAAACTCCGGAGCAACTATTGGACATTTCACAACAACAATTGTCTAAAAAATACGACATTCTGCAAACTATTGACCTAAACCCATTCGACAAAATGCACTATTTCCTCGTACTCCGACGGAAAGATATTTAAAGGTTATTGTTCAGAATACATTTAGAGGTGAGATCGTGGGAGAGATCGTAGGAAAGGAGAAAATAAAAAAGAGAAAGGGCTACCTTTATTATGTAGGTAGCGACGGATACGTGTATGAGGTACCTATGAGGTACATGGGTAAGGGAAAGCCTAAGAGAGTAGGAAAGGAGAAGATCAAAAAGGAGCCTGGCTACCTTTATTATGTAGGTAAGTCAGGTTATGTGGAGAGGTCCCCTATGAACAGAGGAGGAAAGAAGGGGGCCAAGAGGAAGAGAAGAAGAAAGAAATAGTTTCTCTTCCTTTTCTTTTTTTAAGATTTTTGGTGGTAATTAGTATGTGAGAGCGGTTGAGGTTGTTTTTCAGGAAAATCGGGCATCCCCTAAACAACTTCTATCTTGGGTAAAGGATCACAAGACCCTTTATCTTTTTCTTCAACCCCGCAGCTATGACACCCTTCTTCCCTATCTAAAGCAGCTGGAGAAAAAAGAGATA
>JAADEL010000024.1 GCA_013153395.1 Microcaldota archaeon | reverse complement strand
CTAATTTAAAGGAAGAGGGCAAGCTTAAGGATGTGAAAGTGGGGATTAATAGAAAATACAAGCTTGTGGAAGTTTATCAGGAAGGATATCCTATAGAAAAGGATAGGGAGGTGGTAGAAAGAATAAACAAAGCAGCTGCCCTTATTTGGGAAGAGCTCAAATCCTTGCCATCCTATGAGGAATGGATAGAACAACATAAAGAGGAATATCGTCGTTCTCGCACTTTTTTTGGGCGAATAAGGGATGCCTGGGAACAATTAATGGAACAACTCAGGCGTCGTTTTGAAAGGAGACGTTAGTCTTTTCCTTTTATTTCAAACGTTCCTGATTTTAATCTTATGCGAACGTTTGTAATTGCCAGTTCCAAAACATTTTGGCGGACAGTTTGAACATCTGAGTAGTCAAATTGTCAGCCAGTTTGAACATTTTACTAATCCTCTCTCTTGAATCCGATTACCCAAAGTCCGTGTTTTTCTATTTCTTCTTTTGGCCAATAGGTTTGGTCCTTGGTGTGGGCAACATAGGTTACTTTTACTCTGAGTTCTCTTCCCGTATATTGTTGGGTTTCAGGGTCCCATTTCCTTAAAACGAGGATATCGCCTTCTTTAACTTCAAAATCGGCCAACCTAATCTCAAATGTCTTTTTTCCCTCTTTTCAAAATACTTGGGCCATATCTTTTTTTCAATAACTACCATAAGGGTTTTTATTCCCATCTCTTTTAATTCTCTTTCCTCTAATAATAGGCATGGCAAAGCTGCTTTTGTTTGATATAGATGGAACCCTGATGAAAACCTCGTCTTTGGATTTGCATGTAAAGGCTTTCTCTCACGGCTTTCGGAAGGTTTACGGCATAGATACCCATATTGGAAAGTTGGGAAAAAGAAGCTATGGCCAGCTGGATAAAAGAATAATCTATGAGGTGTTGAAGCTCCATGGCCTATCCGACCAGACCATCTTTAGCAGGATTGACGAGATGATAGAGGAAATGTCCGATTATTTTGTGAAGCATGTAAAAGACGCAAGGATGGAGGCCATTCCTGGCGTGAAGGAAGCGCTAGAACAACTAAAGAGAAAAGAAGGCTTAGTGCTCGGATTACTCACCGGAAATCTGGAAAGGATTGCGTGGGCAAAGCTGGAAAAAATGGGCATAAAGGATTATTTTTCCCTCGGGGCCTTTGGGAATGAAGCAATGGAGAGATATAAGCTGGTGGAGATTGCCAAGCAAAAAGTCCAGCAAGCTATAGAGGAAACCTATGTGATTGGAGACACTCCCCGAGATATAGAGGCAGCCAAAAAAGGAGGTGCTATCTCGATAGCGGTGACTACCGGAAACTTCGATGAAGAGGGACTTAGACAACACAATCCCCATTATCTTATCTCTGATCTACGGGAGTTGGAAAGAATAATCCTACGTGATGGTTAAAGGGATTATCCACATAATAAGGTGCCCTTATAGGGGGCATTAGGGTTCCTTCCATTCTTTCCCCATATTCATCTATGTATCCCTTCTCTTTCCATCTTTCTAATATCTTTTTCAACTCTTCATCCATAACAGATTGAAGGGCTGCCATTCCCTTATATCTGTCCACCAATATCTGGATTTTTCCTTCTTTATCTCGCACCACCAACAGCCTTCTTCGCCCTATTACTTCCTTTCCATCATATAAGAAAGCGGTTCTTATTGCCGAATTCACGCTTATTCCCAATAATCCTAGTTTGTAGTTTTCAGGATGGAAAGGATCCAGGCAGGTTTGAATCCAAGGGGTGTTTCCTTGAGTAAACACCATTTCAAGGTTATCGCTAATCTCAAAGATGATTTTGTTTCCAGGAAGTAACTCCGGAGCTACCTTTTCCAAGAAGTCCCGTAGCGCATAGGCTAATAGAGGATTTTGAGGTGCTACCACCTTATCGATACGTTTTTTAAGGCGGTGATAGAGATCATAAGTGAGAGGTTGCGTTATCTCAGGGAGGTATTCCATCGCTCGGGCCTGGAGATGTTTAGGGATGGTTATAGGATGGGATTTTATCTCTATCTCTCTTTTATAATTCTCTTTCCACTCTTCTAAAAAAGGAATAGGGGATCCTTCATATCTTCTCTCTTGAAAAAGCTTAGGAGGAAGAGAGAAGAAAGCTTGGAATACTCGAATATAGCGAGGATTTATATACCTGAGCACAGGCAGCCATGCCAGAACATTCACCACTAAATGAACCGAATAATGGGCCTCCAGATTTTCCACTATAGGAGCAAGCTCTATCCCCAATACCTTTTTTCCGTAGTTTTCCATTGCAAGCTTATAGGCTTCTTCAATAGAGGAAGCTTTTTCTAGGCTTTCTTGGGCGGCCTCTACCCAACTATATGTAGGCAATAAAAGAGCGAGGTCTAAGGCCTTTTTCTTATCCTCCCTTCGTTTATAGGGCATAGGAGGGTTTATTCCCAGATGGAGAACCTCTGCCAGCTTCCAAACTTTCTTCCTATTCCAGCGCTTTATTCTCCCCAGTTCTTTGGAGTGTCCTAGTACTTTATACACCTCCGGAGGTAACGAAGGCTTCAAAAGGGCTTCTTTAAAGGTAGGAGCATCTACCATATTTTCCAAAAGTATGGGAAGGGCCTTTCTCACCTTATCGCGAGTATCCTCTAGCATAAAATCTATGGCTTGTTGGATTTCGGTTCGCACTCTGTCCGAGGATATCACCCACTCACTGATAAAATAATAAAGTTCTCTGGCCGCTTTTAAATCCCTTAATGCTACGCGCAGAGGGGTGTTGTTGTTGAAATCAACATGGCGATAATCGGCCCCTCTTTTTATCATCTCCTTTGCAATATCCACTGCCCCTAAAGCACATGCATCAAACAAAGGGGTTTGATTGACGATGTTTACCTCATGAAGGTTGATCTTATCTAGCATCTTTTTTGCTTCATCCCACTTCCGTTCATAAAGAAGTTGGGAGAACTTAGGAAAAGCCATGTTTAATCAGCCCCTTTACATAGTTCACAGGAACATCCACATAAACAGGTACCCTCTCCTTTCCCAATAGAATTACATCTACTCCCTTTTCATCTATCCATTTTACCCATTTCCACTTCTTTAAGGTTTGATGGAGCAGGTGGTCAAGGATGATTCTATATCCTGGATGGCCATAGAAGGGTTCTTTTATTATTCCCGGCCCCTTTTCGCTTTCTGCCAACCATAACCCTCTTCGGGCTAGGATCTCTCTCCCCTTCCGGATTACCGCTATTTTATATCCTCCTTTCACAATGTTGGTAACCGCACCTATTTTTCCTTCTATAATATCAGAATCAGATGCTTTGCAGGTTTTTACCCCTACTTTATCCATTTTCCCCATCATAAACAACAAATCCAAGTCATCTGTGATCTCAAATATTACCTTTTTTTCGGGCACATGGGCCATGTAAAAGAGCTCTACGTAAGGTCTAAGCTCCTTGCTAAGAGGAATATTAACAGGATGTTTTTCTTCTAATATGGATTCATGGAGGGATTCGGGCAATCGTTTCTCCAATATTTTCTTTATTTTTTGATACTTTTCTGCCGGAAGACTTACTTCCACAACCTGCGAATGGTTTTCCTTCCATTCTTTATAAGGGATGCCTTGATAGCGTTTTTTTCTATATTCCTCAGGCGGAAGCGTAAACCATTCTTTTAGGATAGGACGGAGATAAGGTGCCACCCTTAACGTAGGTAGCCATCTTAAGAAAGCCATCGTTAAATGGGGATAATGGGTTTGAATATTTTGAATGAGAGAAGTAGGGTCAAAAGAAAGATGATGTTGGGCATAATTAAAGAGTGCTTGATGATAAACCTCTTCTAAAGTAGGAAGTTTAGAGGCTTCTTTTACGCTTTTTCTCCACAACGGGTCACGATCGGCATAAGCCAGTTTTATTATCTCTTTCTTTTCTTTTCGACTTTTTCCCTCTAATGATAGGTCAATAGGAGATAGCACCGCTTTTGCCAATAATCGTGCATAGCTTTTGTTCAGACGTTTAATCTTGCTCACTTTAGGATGTCCAAAATAAGAATAGAGGGAGGGAGGTAGAGAGGGTTTTAAGAGCGCTTCTTGCCATGTCTCTCCTTCTTCCATGTGAGTAAGAAGATGGGCTAATGCTACTTTCACCTCCCATACAGGGTCTTGGGCAAGAAATTCCACCACTGCTCTCAAATCCTTTATCACCTTGGGAGACTGTTGAGTATGGTGGATGAGGAAATAAGAGGCAATCAAGAATTGTTTGGGATGGTTAAGGAGAATGACCATGGGATATTTCCCTTCCCACTCATCCCTGGTACGATAGCTCCAGCCCCTTTTTATAAGATAGGTAAAGATTTTCAAGTTGGGAGCTCCGGCTGCCACATGAATAAGAGAATCTGTCCGAGGATATCCCTCTTCATAAAAGGTCTTGAAGAGCTTGACTTGATTGTGGTTTATAAGAAAAGGCAAAACAAGGTGAGCATCAGGATGGTCCGGAGGAAAAAGCGTTTTAAGAATGTGATAAGGATTGGGACGGGTTGAAAGGGCCTTAGCAATCTGGTAGATATAGGAGGTAGAAACGGAATTCAACAGGCTTATTATCTCCTGGGGTCGAAAAAGGGAGAGATCCTCTTTAGTGGGGGGAATGGCTTCTTCGGAAAGGAGGCGATAGGTGGCCTGGCGCCTTAGATTCTCTTCCCGCCTTAGCCGCTCTTTCCACATCACACTATTTTTTGTAACGAAATCTTTAAAAATAACCTATTGTCATATAGAAGTGGGTGAGAAAGATGACTGAAGAAAGATATAATGAAACCCTTGCCAAGATTAAGGCATTGCAGGCAGAGCTTGAGGACATCTTGACCTCTGTATATGCTATTGACAGGGATGTTGCACTCAATCAAGAAGTGTTGAAGGTAGTGGAGGCAATGGCTGGCCTAGAAGGAGAGCGTGAGATGCTCATCCATCTTGGACCTGTGCTCTTGAAGGCAAAGATTGCCGATAAGGAGCATGTTTATTTTGACCTTGGCGGAGGCTTGATAAGCGAGGTAAAGCTCGAGGAGGCAAAAGAGAAGCTCACCAAGGCCATTGCGGATATGTTGGCAGCTAGAGCAAAGCTCCTCGCAAGGGCAGCAGCCATCCGAAGCGAGATCGAGAAACTCATCTCCGAGGTTAGGAAGATAGGCCAAGAAGAGGCCAAGAGCTAATTTTCTCCTTTTCTTTTTTCTCCTTATGACTATCAGGATTTTAAAGATTTTGTGGTAAAAATTGTATATGGCAGGTTATGTTAAGTTTTCACTTTCTCCGAAAGTAAGAAGCGAAATAGAAGAAGACCCTCTGAAGGTAGCGGCTATCTTTCCCTCTGCTGTGAGAACTAAAGGGGAGGGAAAAAGCCCTCTTAAGCTAAAAAGGCTTGTTGTTGGTCGATTAAATGAGAAGTTTCTATATCTCCCTCGTAGGAAGATAGTTAAGCCCAAAGACCCAGAAGGATTCTGGGAAGAATTAGAGAAGTTCTCTGCTAAAGATCCAGAGTTATTTGAAAGATATTTTCCCATGCCTTTCCGAATGAAAAACGGTTATTATGAGGTGTTTTTATTCTATGCCTTGGATTTGCGTTATGGAATAAGTGAGGCTAGTTACTATCCTTGGTTAGGAGGATATGTAGAAGAATTAGGTGGAGGAGGAAGACCTTGGATTGCCGCCCTCAACATCCTTAAGACTGCTCTTAATCTCCATACTGCTATTCAAAGATATAACCACGATCTTCCTCTTCTTCCTAACGGAAAAGACGAATGGGTGTATGAAATAGAAATGAAAAAGGTAGCTTCTGTAAAGCAAAGGAGGTTAGTAGGAGGAATAGGGGCTGCTCTCGGAGTGGGTGCGGCCATGATGGTTGCTCCCTATCTCCCCTGGAAGGATTTGAAGTATGCGTTAGTTTCTGCTCTAGTCCTTAAGGAGTTGGCCTCAGTGTGGGTAAAAGATGAATTAAGGGTTTTCGACCTGTTTTTTTATCACCGCCAAAAAGAGATAGAAGCAGTAAAAGGGGAGAATGTTATGTGGAGTAAAACAGCCGCAGAATCATTGTTGATAATCCCTCCGGTGTTGCTAGCAGAAGGAGTCCGCGCCTTTTTACTCCGGGGAGGATTACCTAATCCTATTCAGGCATTGATATTTTCCTTTCCATTTAATCCCACAACCTTTCTTCACTCTCCTGCTAAACTGGCCAGTCATGGATTTAGCGAGGGAGTATGGAACTTCCTGGCAGGAGCTATGTACCTAAACTTTGGCTATTGGGGAGCAGCGGCTTATCATGGAATGCTACAGCTTTTGCCTAAAATGGCGATGTCGTTTTATCTTAAGTTCAGGGATCCTTTCCGCGATAGTTTGCCAGGAGAAGAAAGAGTAAAGATGCCTTCTTATTATCCTGTTTATTTGGACGACATCCCATCCTTGGACCCGGAGCTATTGAAATAAAGGGGCAAGACACCTTTTGAACCCGCCCCTTTATCAAATAAAAGGGGTAAGACACTCTTAGGACCCACCCCTTTTAATAACCCCTGAACCCGAATAGGCGCCTAACCGCGTAGGGGTTCTCGGAAGGGGCCAGCTAAACAAGGGAAGCGCCCCTTGCGCGGGGTTCTTGAAAGGGCCGCTAGCTAAAAGGGGATTGGCCCTTTCATAGGATAGGTTTAAAAAGGTTTATCTCTACAACTATGGAGAACCCGCCGAACCACGATGGCGTGGGAGGGATATCATGAATAGGGAAAAGATATTGGAAGGTATTAAGAAGGCATTCGAGGTGAAGAAACCTCGAAACTTCGTGCAGACCCTAGAGATGATTATCAATTTTAGGAATGTGGACTTCAAGAAAAACAGGTTGAATATCAGGTTTCCTTTGCCTCGAGGAAAAGGAAAAGAGAACAAGGTTATCGTGGTAGCAGATGAATCCACTCTTTATCAAATTAAGGACTTGCCAGTGGATATAAAGCTCACGCCTGAAGAGGTTCCTAATTTTCCTATTAAGGAGCTAAAGAAGATAGCGAAGAAAGCAGTGGTTTATGTTCAGCCTCAGTATATTCCTCTGGTAGCAAAGCACTGGGGTAAGGTGCTAGGAGGTCGTGGAAATACTATTTTGCCTTTTGTTGGAGATCCCAAGACCTTGATTGAGAGAGGAAAGAACATGGTTAGGATTGTGACCAGAGGTAAGATGGTGCCTACTGTGCATGTGCCTATAGGAACTGAGGAGATGTCTCCTGAGGCTTTGGCTGATAATGCAATGGCAGTGCTGGACGAATTGGCAAAGAAGAACCTCACCTCAAACATTAAAAACATTTACTTTAAATTCTCTATGTCTCCTCCAGTAAAGGTGGTATAAAATGGCTATGAAAAGGGAAGAGAAGATAAAGGCTGCCCAACAGCTACGAGAGACGTTGAAGAATTATAAATCCATTATATTAATCAACCTTAAGAAGCTGCCTGCTCAGCTTCAGAAAAAAGTGCGCAGGAAGATTGATGGGTTCCATCGAGTGGAGCGCAAACCTGTAATAAACCACGCTTTGCAAGACTTGGGAATTGAATACGAGGTAGATTATCCTGTGCTTGTTATTGCTGTGAACGAGCACCCTTACCGCATTGAAAAGATATTGAGGTCAGAGCAGCTTCCTGTATCTGCTAAGCCCGGTCAGGTAGCCGAAGAAGACATCATCATTGAGGAGATGGAGACAGATTTACCTCCTGGACCTGCTTTGAGTGCATTGAAGCAGGCAGGTTTGGATGCTAGAGTGGAGAAAGGAAAGATAAAGATTGCCAAAACCTCTGTGCTTGCTAAGAAGGGAGAGAAGCTTACCCCTATCAAGGTGCAGGCTTTGCAGCTTTTGGGAATAAAGCCTTTCAAGGTGAGAGCTCACATCGCCTTTGCCTATGATGGAGTATATTACAAGCCTGAGCACTTCAAGATTACCGAGGAAGAGATTGCCGAAGATATTACCAAAGCAGCCACTGGTGCCTTTAACCTTGCTTTGAATGCCAACTATCCAACCCCTCAAACCATCGAATTCTTGCTACAGAATGCATATACTCAGGCAAAGAATCTGGCTACCGAGGCCAACATCTATTCCCCTATCTCCATGGAGGGTATCATTTATAAACAGTTCATTATAGGTAATAATATTCCAAAAGGTGATAAGGATGAAAGTTGATCCATATGTGCAAGCAGTCCTGCTCCTCTACGGGGCTGGCAAAGAGATTAACGAAGAGAATCTAAAGAGCGTAATCAGTGCAGCAGGAGTAGAAGTAGATGAGGCTAGAATCAAGGTGCTCGTAGAGGCACTTAAGGATGTGAATATTGAAGAGGCTATTGAGAAGGCTGCAGTAGCTCCAGTAGCCGCTGCACCTGCCCAGGCCGCTCCTGCTGAAGAGAAGAAGGAGGAGAAGAAGGAAGAGAAGAAAGAGGAGAAGACTGAAGAAGAAGCAGCCGCAGGTTTGGCTAGCCTATTCGGCTGATTTCTTTCTTTATTTTTTAGGGCCCGTAGCTCAGCCTGGCCAGAGCGCCCGGCTCTTAACCGGGAGGTCGTGGGTTCAAATCCCACCGGGCCCGCTTACGCAAGGGGCGCTTCCTCTTTTAGCCTGCCCCTTCCGGAGAACCCCGTGAAAGGGTCAGAACCCTATTAGCCAGCGACCCTTTATCAAATAAAAGGGGTAAGACACTCTTAGGACCCACCCCTTTTAATAACCCCTGACCCTAATAGCCGGCCCCCTTTATCAAATAAAAGGGCTAGATGCTCTTACTACCCTGCCCTTTTAATAACCCCGGACCCAGATAGGTGAGTAGAGAAAAGATGGGTTTCTTAGCGGGCGATTGGTTAGGGAAAACCACTTCGGTGGAACTCCGATGAGTTTTTAAATATTTCCCATAGAAAAGTAGTAGAGTGAGTTACCATGGTAGATATAAGAAGGCCTAGGAGAGGATCCTTGGCCGTGAGACCCCGTAAGAGAGCGGATAAGCTCCTCCACCGCTTTAACTACTGGAAGGGGGATGCTCCTCTATTGGGGTTGATCGGCTACAAGGCCGGAATGGTTTCGGTTGCATATAGAATAAAAAGGGACCGAATTACCAGCGATGAAGTGACCGCAGGAACCGTTATAGAGGTGCCACCTTTGACCGTGTATGGATTGAGGTATTATTTCCCAGGAGGCCAAGTAAGAGACATCCTAACCGAGGATAAGGAAATCCTCAAGGTGTTGGGAGTAAAGAAGGAACGCAAGAATCCTGAGATAAACGCTGAGGAGGCAAAAGAGGTTCGAGCATTGGTTTTCTCTGACCCTAAAGAGGCAGGAGGTGTAGATATCAGGCATATCTTGAGAGCAGAAATCGGTCTAGGAGGAAGCACCGTAGAAGAGCAAATAAAGAACGGAGAAGAGCTCTTGGGTAAGAGAGTAAAGGCCTCTGATTTGGTGAAGCCTGGAGATATGCTCGATGTGGCTGGAGTAACCAAAGGAAAGGGCTGGCAGGGTCCTATCAAGAGATTTGGAGTGGCAAAGCAAAGAAGGAAGGCAACCGGTAAGGTGAGGCACGTAGGTACCTTGGGACCTTGGCATCCTCACTATATCATGTATTATGTTCCACAAGCAGGTCAGATGGGATATCACAACAGGGTGGATCTCAACAAGCAGGTTCTCTATGTAGGGAGTGAGCCTCTACCTTTCTTCGACCACTACGGTGTGGTAAAGTCCGAATATATTATTGTGAAGGGTTCGGTTCCAGGCACTCCTAAGAGGCCTATATCCTTAAGATTCTCAGTGAGGCCAGGGGTTCCTCAACCATATGAGCAAATTAGGGTGGTAAAATGAAGGTAAAGGTGTATGATTTAGAGGGAAATGTAGTAGAGGAGATTGATACTCCTCTGTTTGAAGGAGAGGTAAGAGAGGAGCTAATCAGGAGAGCCGTGCTCTCGGACGAATCTTACGAATATCAACCTAAAGGTGCTTACAAGTGGGCAGGTATGGAGACCTCTGCCCGTTATATCGGTAGGAAAGGTGCTTATGCCACCCTAAAGAATCAGGGTCAGGCAAGACTTCCTCGCGAGATTCTCGGAGGAGGTAGACATGGCAGGGTAAGGAGAATCCCTCAATCTGTGAAAGGAAGAAGGGCTCATCCTCCCAAGCCTGAGAAGATTATCATAGAACGCATGAACAAGAAGGAATACTTGCTTGCTTTGAGGAATGCACTGGCTGCATCCAAGCCTATCGTATTCGTGGATGACCTAGAGAACATTGCTAAGACTAAAAAGGCATACAGCCTTCTTTCCAAGCTTATTGGAGAGGAGCTCCAAGAGGCAAAGGAATCTCGAAAGCGCATTACTGGTGTGCGCAGGAGGAGAAAGGCCCGTGCCTACAAAGTAAAGAGAGTGGGAGCAGTTATAGGAAGCAAGGTCCTAAAGGCCTTTGAGAACATTCCTGGGTTGTTTGTGGTGGATGTAGAGGGATTGAAGGTGAAGCACCTTGCACCCGGAGGAGTGGCTCAGAGATACGTGATATTAACAAAATCGGCCTTGAAGGCCCTTGAGGAGAGGGTGAGAGCATGATTAAGGATGTAAAAAGAACAGAGAAGGCAATGGACCTTGCCGAACAACAAAACGTCCTTACTTTAGTGGTGGATTTAAAGGCTACTAAACCGGAGATCAAATCGTACGTAGAGAAAACCTTTAATGTTAAGGTAGCCAGCGTCCGAACGTTAATAAACTTTAAGGGAGAAAAGATAGCCTACGTTAAGCTGGCTAAGGAGCATAATGCTCAAGAAATACTGGATAACCTAACGGAGTGATAACATGGGAAAAAGATTAAAACAACAGGTTAGAGGGCGTGCAACCCCTCGTTATGTGGTGCCTGATCACATTGCCAAAGTAGATGTTCAGCTACCTCCAACCACTGAGGAGCTAGTAGGTGAGGTAATAGACATTGTGGATGATCCTGCCCGCCGAGGAATCGTGGTAAAGGTAAGAACTCCTGTAGGGATCTTTTACTTCCCGGCTGTAGAAGGTATCTCCATAGGCAGGGAAATCAAGATCAACACCAAAGAGGCTAAGCTAGGAAATGTGCTTGCCCTTCGAGATATTCCTGATGGATCCTACATTACCTTCCTCGAGAAAACAAAGCTAGATGGCGGGAAATTCTTGAGGGCACCGGGTGCTTATGCTATCGTGCTATCCAAGGATGACAAGAACGCTTATGTGAAGATGCCTAGCCGAAAGATAGTACCATTCCCTCTTGATGCTAGGGCTATATTGGGTGTGATTGCAGGAGGTGGATTCAAGGACAAGCCTTTGCTCAAGGCAGGTTTTGCCTATTACAAGATGAGAAGGCTTCACCGCATTTGGCCTAGGAACAGAGGAGTTAAGATGTCTCCTTATGATCACCCTCACGGAGGTAAGCAGCACCACGTCGGTAAGCCTACTACTGTATCTAGGAATGCTCCTCCTGGACAGAAGGTTGGTCATATCGCCGCAAGGCAAACCGGTAGGAAGAAATCGGGTGGTAAGTAATGTTTGAGCTAAAACAGGATCATTGGAGAGGTATGGAGGAGAGCGAGCTTGCAAAGCTCTCCTTGGAGGAATTTATGAAGCTAATAAAGGCCAGGCCTCGCAGGGCTATTCAGCGTATGCTAGAGGGAAAAAACCTCAAGTACAGAAAGCTGGTGATGAAGGTAAGGAAGCTTAAGGAGAAGAACAGCCCTAAGCTCAAGCAGGGAATAAAGACCCATGTGAGGTCAGCCGTGATTATCCCTGAGTGGCTAGGACTAACCTTCCTTGTCTATAATGGAAAGGAGTGGAAGAAAGTGGAGATTACCAAGGACAAGCTAGGACATCGCTTGGGCGAGTACGCATTCACAGTGAAGTTCGAGAAGCACGCAGGACCTGGTATTGGAGCTACCCGTGGTAGTAGGTTTGTGGCAATGAAGTGATAACCATGAAGGAGGCAAGAGCAAGAATAGAAGGAGTAGATGCATCCTGGAAGGACCTGGGTGCAGTTGCTGATTTGATAAGGTATAAGATGGCCAAGGATGCAGTGGAGCTGCTAGAGAAGGCAGCCAAGGATGAGATTTTCGTCCCTTACAGGCGCCATAACAAGAAGATGGGACACAGAAAGCATGGAGTAAAAGGACGCTATCCTATGAAGGAGGCCAAGATAATGCTGAAGCTGCTCAAGTCTGCCATAGCTAATGCCCGAGTAAAGGGCTTGGATGAGAGCAAGCTTAAGATAGTGCACGTGGCTGCCAACAAGAAGCAAATCTTCTACCGCATACAGCCTAAGGGAAGGCCTATGAGGCATAGATATGTTACTGCACGTGCTGAAATAATACTGGGTGAGACTGATGGTGCTTGATCACATTGGAAGAAAGTTTTTGAGCGATAAGATTATAGAGGCAAAGATTAGGGAGTACCTAGAGAAGGAACTCAGCAATGTCCTTATCTCTGATATCAAGATCCAGAAGCTTCCTTTGGAGACCAGGATCACCTTGATTGTGTTTGACCCTAGAAGGAGGCTAACCCGCAAGGATGACGTGATAAAGAGGATTGCCGCCGATATTTCCAAGAACTTCAACATAGAAAACCCTGTTATTAACATCTATTCGGTGGGTAATCCTTGGTTGGACTCTAGCATAGTAGCAAGAAAGATCGCCCATGGACTCCAGCTAGGAAAGCCTATCCGCCGAATTCTCTATCAGACCCTTTATCGTATTAGAGATGAGGGAGCAATAGGTGCGGAGATTATTATCAAGGGAAAGCTAGGTGCCAGAGGTGCTAAGGCAAGGAAGATAAAGGCCTCTTTTGGATTTGTGCCTAAGGCAGGATATGTTACCCGATATGTGGATTATTATCAGCACCAGGTGGTGCTAAAGGCCGGTATTATCGGGGTAACGGTGGCAATCACACCACCCGAAAGCCTTAAATACTTAAGGCCAGAAGAAAAAGAAGAAGCAAAGCGTGGTATAGAGGTGAAGGAAGGTGAAGGCGAAGGAGCTCAGAGAAAAGAGTGATGAAGAGCTCAAGGAGCTATTAGAGCAAACTCGCCTTGATCTGATCAAGGTGCCAAAGAACAAGCGTAGGCCACTGAGGAGACTGATAGCAAGGATCTTAACTATTTTGAGGGAGAGGGGTAACCAGGTTGGTTGAGGTCTGTAAGGTTTGTGGCCTCCCCAAGGACCTCTGCGTTTGTGATGTTATTCTTAAGGAAGGAACCCAGAAGATTAAGGTCTATACGGAAAAGGCAAAGTTTAGGAAGTTTGTGACCGTTATTGAGGGAGTAGAGAAATCTCAGATAGGGGAAGTAACCAAGTATCTGAAGAAGAAGCTGGCCTGTGGCGGCTCCAAGAAGGATAATCAAATTATCCTGCAAGGTGATCACAAGAAAAAGGTGGCCCAACTTCTTAAAGAATTAGGTTATAAAGAAGAACAGATAGAAGTGCTGTGATGAGACACAGGTTTTCTGATGAGTGATGAAAATCTGGAGCTCTGAGTGAAAGGGCCAGCCCCTTCTTAGCCAGCGGCCCTTTCAAGAACCCTGAACCCCATTAGACGCCTAACAGGGTTCGGGGTTTTTAAAAGGGCAGGGGAGTAAGAGCGCCTAGCCCTTTTAGGTGGGTTTTCGAGATTGAGCTCTAAGTGCTTGAAGCCGTTTGCTAGTAATTACAGGCAGCAATGGCTATTTCCACTAACCTGTCCAGCCAGATGTCTTGATTAAGGTAGTTCCTCTTTGGAAATGGCTTCTAGCACATAATCAACGCCCGGATTCCACTTCCTCTTCCACACGCCGATAAGGAAATCGGTGGTCCTCTTGATATCGGGCAACTTCTCTAGCGGGGTTTTCTCCAGATCCACTATCTTATATTCCAAAGAGGGCTTTTCTCCCTTCCCTCGAAGGTATTGGACGAATTGCTCTCGGAGCTTGGCCTTGGGATGAAAATCCTCCGAAGTCATTATCTCAAACACATATTCATCCACCTCTTTGCTATAGCTCCTTAGCTTTCTATAGGATACCACCACAAAAGGCATGCCCAGGGCCTCCTCTATCTTCTTTTTCCCTTCCTCTAACGGATTCTTAGCATCCACAAACAAATAAACATAAATATAGGTTCTTTTGGAAACAGCTTCGGAGATAGGCTTCAAAAAGTGCTCGGCATACATCGGAATAGGCATAACTATCCTATCGGCCCACCTTCTCCAGTTTAGGATCTCCTGGGCAGCATCTCCTTGTATTACCTTTACATTGGTGAGCTTGTTGAGCTTGATGTTTTCCTCAAAATACTTGACGGCATCGGGGTTGAGCTCTATCCCTACCACTTGGGCAGTGGGCTCTTGCTTTGCTATCAACAGGGCATAGGGCCCAATACCTGCAAAAGGCACCAACACCCTCTCATAGGGCTTTACCTTCTTGGCAACCTCCCATCGATCTGTGGCCATCCGAGGAGAATAAAACACCTTATGCACATTCAACCTCATCCTTATGCCATGTTCTTTTACCTCGGTTTCCTCAATAGGCTCTCCTCCTATGAGCTCTAGCTTCCTTACTCGGTATTCTCCTTCCACCGGGTTCTTACGATAGACGGCCTTTATTCTCTTATGAATTTTCATTATGGCTTCTGCAACCTCAGGGGCCTTGTGCATATATTCATCGGGTATCCAGACAATGGCAACCTCCCCTATCAAATCATAGGAGGATACAGGAATATCTACCAAATCTCGAAGTCTCAGCGTCAAGTCACCTCATCACCAATCAGAGCTGCGCACAAGGTTCATCACAGACGCTTTAATAAGAAAAGAGGGATTTATAAAGGTGCCGCGGGAGGGATTTGAACCCCCGACACCTCGGTCTTCAGCCGAGTGCTCTACCGGGCTGAGCTACCGCGGCTTTAGTCTATTATTTAAACATAACCCTTATAAAAGTTAATATGGACTACTTGGAAATCTACACCAGGTTCATACCCATAAGGGCGCGTAGAGATGACGACTATATAGTGCTTGAGATAACCTTAACAAATAACGCAGACGAGCCCAAGCTTCTTTCAGTGGACGTAGTGGCACCTTACGAGCAGCTCGCCCTCGACCCCTACCTCGTAAGAAAGCGAGGAATACTAAAATTCGGTAAACTAAAGCCCGGTGAAACAGTAACCAAATACGTGAAAATCTACCTAGGAAAGCCTTCAGTGGAGCCAGGGATCTATCGGATAAAGCTGGTTGCCAACGAGCATTTCTTGGATTATGATAAGTACGTGGATAAGCTAGTCTGGCATACTGATTTGCGAGTGGTCTAAAGAGAGGGTGTTTTTCCTCCCATAGCTGGGAAAGGTATTCGGTATTTCTTTTCCATTCTTTTACTCTCCAATAGCTTTCATAAGAAGGATAGTCTATCACTTCCATAAACAGCTTTCCCTCTGTTTTCATGGAAGGACTCTCATATTCCCTATTTACCCTTTCTAGCGCTAGTTCTTTCCTCTTAGAGCGTAGGAGAACACTCTTTGGAAAGGCCCTTAGCGGTTGAAACACAGGAATATCATCAATGCTAGGAGAATAAGAGGAGTTGATCAAAGAGAGGTTTTCTACTTCGACTGCCCGAGGAATCTCCCTCCTTTCTCTTGCCTTCTCCTTGACTCGGGAGAGTTTCTTTCTTGGAGCAAGGAAAATCCTTTTCTCGGGAAGAAGCTTTTGAGGTTGATTTCTTTCCTTTTCTATTACAGAAGGTTGTAAAATAGGAGAGGAGTATAAAAAGGAGGGAGTAGAATGCTGGAAAGCTTTCAAAACTGGTATGTTTACCTTTGTAGGTAAAGCTTCCTTGATAAGAGGGATAGAAGGCAGAGGTTTCTTAAAGGAACGCTGTTTAGGAGAAGAGGGAAGGAGAACTCCTCCTGTCCATATAAGGGGATAAAGAAGAGGAAGAGAGGGCTTTGGAGGAAGCTTGTATTCGGGCCTAAGCTTGAGCCATCTCTCTATTCCCACTTCTTTCACAACCACCGGCTTTACTTTTACTTCAGGCACAAAAGGTGTGAGAGAGAAAGAAAGATGGAGTATAAAGTCTCCTTTTACCCACATGCTTATGCTCTTTCCCATATTGGAATGGCAGAGCACCTCGTCTTGAGAAAACTCCATAGTTATAACTTGCTTTTTATAAGGGCCTTTTAGGAATTCTTCCATTTCTTTCCGTTCTTTACCGGTGATAAAATCCAGGATATGTTTTTTTCCCAATGTCTCTATCCTCGGGTCTTGAGAAAGGCCTTTATAGGAGTTTAAGTTCTCTACTCCTGATTGAGAATAAAAGAGGGCCTTACCCTCTTTATCGGCCAATGCCACGAACATATGCCTTTTTATAAGCTCTACCTTTCGATAGGAAGGAGGGAGAAAGCTTACATCTATCTCCAATTGAAGCTGATAACGTTTTCCCCCTACCTCAAACCTGTATTGAGCCCAGAGTTTATCCCCTCGCAGGATAAATCTCTCTTCGAGAGGCTTGAATGTTTGGGAGCCTTTTCCCTCTACCTTTACTCGATAGGGGAGGCCCCCTTGCGAATAATGCTTCTGAATCATCTCAATCTAAACTTATAGCCATAGAGAATAAGTCCATCGGGGTTGTCCTCCTGAACTCGCCTAGTTACTAATTCTACCTCCCTTCCTTGGTAGATCTCCTCTTCTTTAGCATCCACTACTTGAGCCAACAACCTAGGTCCTTCCTCTAACTCAATAATGGCCAAGATATAGGGAGCGATATCCTCAAATCCTCGAGGAGGCGTATACACCGTAGACCAAGAGATAATCTTCCCTCTTCCTGAAAACTCCTTATAGGGAACGATTTTTCCTTTTCTTCTACATTTGGGGCATATTACACGAGGAGGGAAGTATATTGTTCCACAGGTCACACATTTAGTTCCTTCCAACCTATAACGATGGGGGATCTTTCTCCAAGAACCAGGGACGCTAATCTTCATGCCATATTTTTCCCAGCAACCTTTAAATCTATTATGATACGTTTATAAACACTTTCAGACACTAAAAACATATATGCTCTTTTTAGATAGTCAGGCGACCAGAGCTATCCAGACGCTGTTGGAATGGGGTTGGCAATGTTAAGAACCCCTGAGTTTCATTATAGTTTATTGCTCAAGGATGTGATTTTAGAAGACAGTCTGGTTCCTGTAATTTCTAAGAAGCCTTTAGTGGAGATGGCCATCCATTATCTACCTGAGAAGAAAATCAAAAGCTATATGTGGGTACAGGATCCTGATAGGAAGGATTTGCCCCTTTGGGAATATGCCCTACCCTATCCTCAATCCTTGCAGGTGTTGGTGAGGTTTGCTTTGAACAAGCTTTCTCTTTCTGAAATCTATTCTTTTTATACTACCTTTGATAAGCTTCCTCTTCTTCATGAGGCGTTGAAGTATCCGCAATCCTTTAAGATTCTGTTGGGGGTAATGGAGAGGTTTGATAGCAAGCAGATTTACAGATTGTTTGCGATGAAAGATGCCTACAACAACACCTTACTTTATCATGCCGTTTCCCAGCCTGATCTCCTCCCTTATTTATTGGATTTTTTACGGGAGCTTCCCCGAAGTGATGTAGTAGAGCTTTTAACCCTCCGAAATGGCTGGACCGACCGTTCCAGT
>JAADEL010000008.1 GCA_013153395.1 Microcaldota archaeon | reverse complement strand
TTTCTGAAACATCTTATTGCCAACAAGGGAAAGCTTTATTCGGAGCAGATTGCCCTTTTTATAAAAGAGAACAACATCTCCAAAGCCACCTTTTACAATAGAGTACTGCCTAAGCTTAGGGCCTTCGGGGTTATCAAAGTAGAAAGGGAATTCGAGGATATAAACAAAAAGGCACGCAAGCTTAAGATCTCCATAAGCAGGACCTTTGGGAACTATCTTATGAAGATAGCCGATAGCTGGCTGGCGATTATAGATGAAATATAAGGTTGTTTATTTTGTGCATTCTTACTACCCTGCCACTCACGGCATTGCCATCCATCTATACAACCTCCTTAAGCATATTAACCTTCCTTACTTGGTAATAACGGCCGAAGGGATGGGAGAGCATGTTATAGCACGAAAGTTCTTCCGCATCCCGGGGTTTTCATCCTTGGAGGTGCCCCATCCCGAGAACATCAAAGACCTTCTTACATTGGACTATGAGATTGTGCATGTGCATGGATATGGAAATATATATAGCTTCTTGGGTGCCCTTATAGGCCATCTTAGGAAGAAAAAGGTGGTCTGGACCATACATGGAATTCCGCAGAAGGGCATTTTCTTTACACTCTATGATTTGTTTGCCCGTCCCCTTCTTAATCGCTCCATTGTTATCGGGGTATCTAAGCAAACCCGCAAGCTTACCACCCGCTTTATCCATATTCCTAATGGAGTGGAGCTCCGAGAATGCGCAGAGAGCTACAAAGACCAGATAGCTGTAGGTTATGTGGGAAGGTTGGATCCTGATAAGCAGGTAGACCGCATCATAAAAGAGGTAACAGAGTTTCCTATCGTTATAGTGGGACCGGATGAAGGGATAAAGAAAGACCTGGAGAAGCTTGCTCAGAATAAGCAGGTCACCTTCCTTGACCCTGTTCCCTATGAACACATCTCCAAAATCTACTGCAAGCTAAGGTATGTGATACTGCCTTCTAAGTACGAAGGATTTCCTATGACCATGCTGGAGAGCTTAGCCCATAAAAGGCCTTTTGTTTCCACTCCTGTAGGAGAGGTTCCTGACTTCCTGAAGGAGATGTTTGGGGATGGTTGGGAAAAATACATCATCAAAGACAACATCCAAAAAACCCTAGACCGATTGGAGGAGGAAGAACTCGAAAGAGAGCTCGAGCAAGCCTACCAAAAGCTTAAGAAGTATTCCTGGAAAAAGATAGCAGAGCGCACAAGGGAGGTCTATGAAATGGGAAAATGAGATAGAGAACCTGGTTTTTGATAAAAGAACGTTGTTGAACATCGCCAAGCTTATGAAAAAGGGCCTATTGGATCGAATAGAGGGAATAGTCTCTCAAGGTAAAGAGGCCAATGTGTTCTTGGGAAAACAGGGGGAAAGGGAGATTGCTGTTAAGATTTATCGCTCTGAAACTACCAACTTCCAAAACCGTATGAAGTATCTCCTTCAGGACCCTAGAATAAAAAAGGTGAAGAAAACCCAGTACGACTTGGCATGTGCCTATGCATCCCGAGAGTTCAAGAATCTTCAGATTGCCCATCAACTTATCCAAGATGTTCCTCAACCCTTCCATCACGAAGGAAATGTGATATTGATGGATTTTCTGGGAAAGGAGGGTATTCCTTATCCTCAGTTGATGTACGAAGAAGTAAGCAAACAAGATTTTCAGGATCTCTGGGAGAAGCTTTGGAGATTGTGGGAAGGTGGCCTCGTGCATGCGGATATTAGCGAATATAATATCCTCAAAGGTCCGAGAAACTATATCATCGATTGGGGTCAAGGATTACCGAGAAAAAGCGAAATGGGCCTTACCTATTTTAAAAGGGATCTCCAGAATCTTATAAGGTTCTTCAAAAAGAGGGGTATAGATGTGGAAGAAGCTGAAAGCCGTCTTAGAGCTCTCGAGAGCTGACCACGCCCTCCTTACCGCTATTGCCATCATTGCTTCCTATTATTATCTAACAGGAAGCTTCTCCATTCCTCTAGAGCTCATATTGGTTCCGGTGCTTCTTCAGCTTTCAGTGTTTATCGTGAATGACATATGGGATTATAGGGCCGATTTGGCCAACAACAGGGTAGATAGGCCGTTGGTGAGAGGAGATATCTCTCTCTTTGAGGCAAAGCTCTGGGGCATAGTGCTAGGACTGATTGCCCTTTTATTAGGGCTTTGGAAGCTGCCCTTCCATCTGCTTGTCTTCGTAATAGGAGTAGGAGTCCTTTCCTTCCTTTACAACTACAAGCTCAAGGAGATGCCTTTTGTGGGAAATGTGGTGGTGGCCTTTACGATGGTGGCGCCTTTTATCTACACTATGCTTTATGTTGGGGTAATGGACAGGTTTTTGCTCCTCTTCTCCTATGCTATTTTGTTTTTCGGGATTGCTCGTGAGATTATCAAATCCATTGAGGACATGGAAGGAGATAAAAAGGAAAGGAAGGCCCTCACATTGCCCATCTTAGTGGGAATAAAGGAGGCAAAGAAGATCGCGTTGGTGTTCTGGGGCATCTATCTTGTTTTGCTTGCCTATCTCCTTCTGATTGCTCCCGAGAAGCTTCTTCTGGGAGCTATATTCCTGGGAGCTCTCTATATCGCCAAGGAGATATGGGAGATAGAGAACAGTGCCCAGGCCTCGAAGATCAAAAAACACATGCTCTATCTGATGTTCCTTGGTGTGCTGGTGCTGTTCCTTTTTAAGCCTTTTTCCCTTTAATAGAGCATGGCAAAGATGTCTGTTATATACAAAATAAACGTAGAGCAGGATAAGCTAGCTCAGGTAAAGGAAGCCCTTAAAGAGATAGGAGCTGAGGAAGTAAAGGAAGAGCCTATTGGATTCGGAATAGTGGTGCTTAAGGCCTTGTTTATTCTACCTGAGGATGCCTCCATGGATGAACTGGAAGAAAAGATCTCCCAAATAGAGGTAGTTTCTTCCATAGATGTAGATAGTATGAATAGATTAGGTTAATCGGGGCTTTTTCTCTTTTTCCTTAGTTTTTCGTAGTAGTCCATTACGTTGGAGGTATCCTTTAGGTCTATAAGGGCATGCTTTAATCGATGTTCTATCATCTTTATTCTTTCTTCATCCGGCGGAAAGGAAGGGAAGGTGCTTTCTCTTTTGAGCCAACTAGGTCCCAATCTCAACGTAACCAAATCAATAAAGATATATTGGCCTTCTAAGCTCTCTAGCGGAAAGTACTTCTCGGTCCAGAACCAAAGCGTATTCAATCCTACATAAGTGGCCTCTAACAATCCGCCCATCACATCCTTGGTTGTTTTCCACTTGCTATAGAGAAAACCATAGTTTTCCAAGAAAGGAAGGGGATGGGTAAGAAAAGGTTGTTGACCCTCTAAGCCCCATTTGAAGAAAGCTAACATCCTTGCCATCTGGGTTTGGGTGTTGCCATATACCTCATTGGGATTGGTGGAGACCTTTTGCCAATAATTATATTGATGTACCCAGGCATATATCCAAAAGTAAAAGGTCTTTGCCACTATAGGGCCAAGGTCGCGGCGTTTAGGATAATAATGGCTGTAGGTAGATTCAAACTCCTCGTAGCGCTCTAACCAAAACTCCTCCCGTGGAACCAGCTTTAGGGCTTTCTCCACAATGGGAGGAGTCTCCGGAAAGATTTTCTTCAGCGTCATTGCTATTTTGTATTAACCATTGATATTATAATACTTACCCTTTTCTCGCTG
Source organism: Microcaldota archaeon (assembly GCA_013153395.1). Classification (GTDB taxonomy): domain Archaea; phylum Micrarchaeota; class Micrarchaeia; order Anstonellales; family J096; genus JAADEL01. The sequence goes on along the minus strand of JAADEL010000008.1, from coordinate 14,012 downwards.
CTCCCTGTCAAGAACGCTGCCCTTTTTGTTGATGCGAGGTCTTTTTGTATCTTTGTCCCTTCTCATGGTAATATCTACAGCTTTTAAAAAGGCGTTCATTCCCTCCTCTTTATCTAGGGCAGGAGAGGCCCTTCCATGCTTTCCAGGCTCTCCTTCAAACACAATCAACCTGGAGGCAATCTTATCTATAAACACAATATCGTGGTCAATAACCATTAAAGGAACCTTTTTCCTCAGGGCAAAATCCTTCAAGAACTTGGCTAGGATTACCCTGTTCTCAATATCGAGATAGGCGGTAGGCTCATCCAGCACATAGAGGTCGGCCTCTTGAGAAAGAGCTCTTGCAATAGCAAGCTTCTGCATCTGTCCCCCTGAGAGCTTTTCAAAGGGCTTTTCTAGCAATGCTTGCCTTATCTTCAATCCCTCCAATATCCAGCCCGGTATGCCCCATTCCTTTGCCCTTTCCTTGTAGAGAGGGATATACTGGGGCTTATAGGATACCTTGAGGGAGTGGAGCTTTCCTTGGTCGCTTGGCTCCACGCCTGCAATCACCTTCAAGAAGGTGCTTTTTCCTATACCGTTTTTGCCCACTATGCCTATCACCTCTTCCTCTCTTATCTCTGATCCCTCTGCCTCTAGCTTAAAGCCCGGGTAGGTCTTGGTAAAAGAAGGGTAGCTAAAGGCAATCTCACCTCCTGTTTCACTCTCGCTATAGTGGTCGAACTTAATAGGAAATTCTCGAAAGCGGAAGTTCTCCGTCTTTAGATATCCCTCGAGATATTCGTTAATACCATTGCGGACAGGTCTGATGTTGGAGGCAAAACCATAGGTATCTTCCTCCCCTACAAAAAGATAAACATAATCCACCACATAGTCGATAAAGGCCAAATCATGGTCCACCACTACCACATCCTTACCTTCTAATCTCTCCCTAATCTCCAAAGCATACCTTAACCTTTCTCCAATATCGAGGAAGTTAGTAGGCTCATCAATATAGTAAAGGTCGGCTTCTTTGGCCAAAGCCACCTCGAGGGCAAGCTTCTGGAGCTCACCTCCTGAGAGCTCTGAGAGTTTTCTCTCCTTAAGATGCTCGAACTGGGGAAGTTCCAGCTTCAACATCTTCAAAAACTCCTCTACGGTGATGGGCTGGCGCATGCTCTCTATATACTGGGGCTTGAGTGAGAGGGTGCGCTCCTTCTGGAAAAAGGCCCTTTCTTCTATAGTCATCTCCTTTAAGGCCTCTTCCCAGGTTGTGATGCCCTTTCCAAAGTTAGGAACAAGCTTTTTGGCCAGTATCTTGATTGTGGTGGTTTTTCCAATACCGTTCTTTCCTAAAAAGCCTACTAGCTCTCCTTCTTTGGGCAAGGCCAGGGAATAAAGCCTAAAGCTGTTAGGACCATAGCTATGTATTACCCTGTCAAAGTCCAGAGAAAGATTTACAATAGTAATAGCATCCACAGGACACTTGCTCACACATATTCCACATCCTATACAGAGCTCCTCGGAGATTACCGGATAGCCTTCCTCATCCACAGTAATACACTCCTTGCCCACCTTATTCACTGGACATACCTTCATGCAGATATAGCCGCATTTTTCCTTGGTACAAAGGTCTCTATCGATTACCGCAATACGCTTTTTAGGGAGCTCCTTGTTAAAGGTAATCTTTACCATTCGCTGTTTATTAGGAGGTAAAGCTTTTAAGGCCAGTAGTTAGGAGGAATGAACTCTTTGGCGTAGTTGTCTTCGAAGGTGATGTGGTTGGCTCCTTGGTCATGGATATGGGCAATGAGGGATTTGAGCTGTTCATTTTCCTGAAGCTGGCTAAGGGCGGTGTAATAATGGGCAAGGTGATGGGAATAGTGAGGATTGCTAGAAAGGGTAAATGTCTTCATCTTTTCTAAAGTGGTCCAATAAGAGGGGAAATCGGGCATATGCTGGAAAAAAGGAAATATTTGGGCAAGCATCCAGTAGTCTTCAGGAGTTCTCTCTTTGATGTGCTGCCATACCTGTCCAAAAGGAACCCAGCGGGAATAAAGCCCACTTACCACAATGGCAATAGGTGTTTTCTCCATCTCGTTCAAGAGATTGATGTTCCAAGGATCCTTGTGGAGGGTGTGAGAATGGGCCCAGGCATTGGTGAAGGAATCAGTAGCAGGGGGAAGCTGATATTGTTTGGCAACCTCTAGGTAATAGCGCATAAGCCCTGGTTTAGGAGAGAGCAATCCCAAAAAGGTAAGAAGGGTGTCCCAATCCTTCTCAGCTGGAAGCTTCTCCAACATCGAGAGGACCTCTTTTTGGGCCTCGGCAGAAAGGGGCTCAAGGGCTTTGTTAAGCTTAGTAGTAAGGCGCTCCCGCTTCTCTTTCGGCCACTTCTCCACTAAAGAAGGATAGGGAGTGTTCTTAAACACCGCCTCTACTAATCTCTTCATATGTTTATGTGGGAAAGGGATTTTAAAGTTGTGGTAGGGGATTTGTTCGGTAGAGGGAACAAATTAGACCAGTTTTGTTTGATGCAGCGAACAAGTTTGTAAACCTCTCCTTACAAATAAAGCTATGGATGATGTAGGGAGCTTGTTATCTCATATGCACGAAGTAGAATTGAGACTAAGGAAGCATTTACCTCGTTATAAACGCTGGCATTACCAAAAACTCCAGTCCTTTTTAACCAAAAAACCTCTTTATTATCTCTCTATATGGATTACGAGGAAGTGGAAAAACCGTTTTAATGCTTCAAACGCTCCCCGAAGGTGCTTATATAAAGGCAGACCATATAGGACTCAAAAAAATTTCCCTATATAATTTGGTTGATCGCCTTTACAAACGAGGCCATCGTTTGATAGGTATAGATGAACTCCATTCTTATCCTTCCTGGAAAGAAGAGCTCAAGATGATATATGATGATTTTCCTGATTTAGGACTGGTGGTTAGTAGTTCCTCCTCGTTGTTAATATGGCAAGGCACCGCCTCACTTTCTCGCCGCATCCTTCCTTTCCATCTGCCCCCTCTTCTCTTTTTCGAGTATTATTTGCTGCAGGGAAAGAAAGTGCCCACTTTTAGTCTAGAAGAAATAATAGAGGATCCTGTTACCAAAGCGGCCCAGCTTCGTAATATGTTGCCTTCTATCTATGAAGACTTCCATCATTATATGAGATATGTGGGACTGCCCTTTGCTTTTCGAGCTCATCAAGAAGAGATCCAATCCTTAATAAAAAAGGTGGTTGTGGAGGACATACCTGCTCTCTCCTCGCTAAAATCTCCCTCTATTCCTAGATTAGAAGCCTTATTGCTTTCGCTTGCACTTTCCCCGCCAGGTGAAATAAGTTATGAAACATTGGCCCGAGACCTGCAGTTGTCCAAATCAACTATTTCCGAATATCTCTATTTGCTAGAGAAGGCAGACATTATCAATCCATATTCTTCTAAAGCCTTGCCTACTACCCGCAAGCGTAAAAAAGTGCTATTTTCCCATCCTATGCTCCGACATGTTTTAGTCTCTCCATTAGGTAAGGACATGATAGGAGCTTATCGGGAGGAGATTGCTGTTCTCCATCTATCACAACAAGCTCAAGTATTTTATCTGGATAATCCCAAAAGCCCCGATTTCCTCGTAAAGAAAGGGAAAAAATCTTACATCTTTGAGATAGGGAAACATCGCCATGGAAAAGGCAGTATCAACGTCCAAGACACGGAGCGAGCTAATTTTCCTCTTTACTTGCTAGGCTTTCTTACTCCTCAATAGGAATACGATGGCCCCAAACAACAACGCTCCATAGGCACAGAGCGGAATTCCACATTCGGGGCAATCTATTATTTCAAGCACAGTAAGCATGAGTGAAACAAGCAATCCACCCAAAGCAGTATAGAGAGCTTGCCTTTTTAACACCAAGCTAAGAGTGGTGGTGGCAAATAACATCAACCCAATCACACAACTAGGAACAGAGCCCAGCATATAGCAATTTCCCATGCATGTTCCCAAGAAGTAATAAGAATAAACCATGTAGCCCGAGAACAAAAGCCCTAATAAAGCTATCCAAAGTGCCCTCATAGTGTATCCTCCTTTACCTTATTTACCCCAATAGCATATATAAGCTTACCCAGCCGAGGGCCTCTAGGTTTGCCAATCAATGTTTCATAAAGGGCCTTGAAGAGGTCCTTTGCCTGAATTCCCTTTTCTTGAGCAAACTCATACACAAAGTTATGGATATCCAAGGCATCCATACCTTCTTGCAAGCGCTCTATAAATTCTTTCACAATGCCTTCTGCCTTCTTAGGCCTATAGCTAAAGTCATAATCTTGAGGCACAAAGCCCCTTCTTACCCACTCTTCAATATAAGGCACAAGCTCCTCATCATAAGATATATGCTTTCCTACCTTCTCCCAATCCCTATAAATGGTATAATACAAAAGCATCTCTCTAAAGCTTGCCTTGAAGCGCTTTCCAAAAAGCTTAAAGGAGACGTATTTCTTGCGCAATGCTCGAGAGCCCTCGGCCTCTTCTTTGGTGAGCTTGGCGGCCTGCTCATAATCATCGGTGATATTCAAGATATTCTGAGGCGTCAATGCAAAGTCAATGTTTTCCTCCAAATCATACTTGATGAGGTGGTAAGCAATCACAGGCGGTGGCAACAATCTTATCATCTCTTTTACATACATCCCGATGCCCTTGCTCTTAGAGTATTTCTTTCCTCCTAGGAGCAAAAATCCAAACCTATATCCAATAGGAGGCTCCCTTTTCAATATCTCTTTATGGATGGCCTTGGCAGTGTCCCATGATCCTCCTCGAGTAAAATGGTCTACACCTCCTCCTTCTATAGTGGTTCCAAGAACGGCATGCCAGGTGGGCCAATGCAGCCTCCACTGCAGTTTATATCTATGCTGGGAGAGATTTCCCTTTCCTTCATGGCCGCATGCCTCACATTTATATTGATAGTCTCCGGTTTCAGCATCAAAAGAAAGAACCTTGGTTTTATCTATTCTTTCACATTTTTCACATATGGGCATCACAGGATTCCAGTGCTTGGGTAGCTGCCTCCCCGAAGTTCTTTCGATAATCTCTTTTACTTTCTCAATCTCCTTCCAGTAGAGCTTGGCATAAGGGTCAAACAATCCTTGGTCATAGAGATCCTTCACAGGAATAACCTTGGCATGGGCACCAAAGGCCTTTACCATCTCCTTTATTTCATTGAGATAGAGGTCGGCATAGGTCTCCTTAGGATTCTTAGGATTGGGCACAAGAAACAAAGGCTTTCCCATATGTTTTTCCAATTCATCCTTATATTCTTGGAGCTCTGCCGTTACCGAGTCCAAGGCATCCATCACATCTCCGATAAAATAGAATTGATCCCCGCCTACCTGCCTATATATGGCCTCCTGATAAAGAAATTCGCACACTGTTCCAAGATGGACAGGTCCAGAGGGAGTAACACCCGAAGTAAACACCCAAGGCCTTTCTCTCTTTTTAACCTCGTCTGCTAACCTCTCTGACCAATGCCAGTACTGGGTCATTGTCTTCTAGGAAGGAAGTGGAGAAGAGGATAGTAAGTGCCGTCTCGAAGGTCGTATAAGCCGGCGGTTACTATTACATCTTCTCTCCAGGTTCTTACTCGTTCTGCCACTGCGGCCGCCTGTCCCAAAGCATTCAAAGCCTCAAATTCTGTAAAGCCCTCAGGATAAGGCACCTGGTCGAGCCCAAGGGCGCGGGCATAGCGGATATTCTCCCCTATATAGGTAAGGAAAAAAGGTAAGCCATTTATTCTTTTTTCATAAGCCTTGACTGCTCCACAGCGGTTATGGCCCATTACTATAACCTCTTTTACAGAGGGGAGGTTCTGAACAGCATAGCGCAGGCTTTCCCATCCAGCTTCGTCCAAAAGCTGACCTGCTGTTCTTATCACGAAAGCTCCTCCGAATTCATCCTTTCTCTTAAGAAAAGGGTTATCGGAGCAATGGACGCGAGCATCCGAACACGCTATAACCACTCTCTCAGGAGCTTGACCCTTTTCGTACTGTTGTAGCCTTATCATGCCTTTATTATGTGGGAAAACCTTTTTAAGCGATAGAGCGTTTGTTAACCTCCTGCACTAGGTTCTTGTGATAGGTCTCGGGAGGAAGGTTGTTTCCCAGTATCCAGGAGAGCTTTACATAAGCGGTCTCAGGCACCATATCGAGCTCGTGCCCTAGCACACCTACCTCCTTTAGCTTCCTTCCAGCCGAGTACACATTCATGTTGATCCTGCCGTAGATGGTCTGGGAGGTCATTACCACTATCTTTCCTTTTTCTATATGTTCCTTTAGGATCCGGAGCTTCTCCTGCTCATTGGGATGTCCAAGGTGGCCAAGACCAGTGCCCATTATTACAACTCCTTTGTGCTTTTCTAGGAAAATGTCCAACATCTCTAGGGATAATCCCGGATAACTGTATAGGATGCCTGCTTCTTTGCTAAAGCTGGTAAGGGGCTTTTCTAGCTCCCGAGGAGGTAAATGAGGGTCAATGTATTCTATCTTTTCGCCCATTATGCGGGCTAGCTTGCCTGTTCCTATTGGCTGGAAGGCATCCCTGCGGGAGGTATGCATCTTGCGGGCTCGCACTCCTCTCAAAACATGGGTGCTGGTGTCAGAGATGGTTTCATGCATCACGATAACGCTTTCTCCTATGGGCAGGGTGCTTGCCTTAAAGGCATGTCTTATGTTCAGGAATTGGTCGCTAGAGGGCCGGTCGCTAGACCTCTGCGCTCCCACAAACACCGCAGGCCTTGGAAAGGCCCTTATGGCAAAGGCTACTGCACTAGCGCTATAGTGCATTGTATCGGTTCCATGAAAAACAATGATTTTTTGGTTTTTTTCTAACTCTTGGTAGATAGTTTTGGAAATTTTCTCCCAGTCCTCAGGCGAGAAATCCTCACTGAACTTGAGAGGAAATCTCACTATCTTGGCCGGATATGGGATGATCTCGGAGAGGTCTTCAGAGGGATAAACCGCACCTGTCTCATAATCCACCTTGGATAGAATGGTTCCTCCTGTCAGGATCACAGTGGTATCTCCTCCACTATCTTCCATCTCTACCTTCGGAACCCTTTTCTCAACCTCTCTCTCCTCCAGGATCTCCGCCTCTTTAACCGGAATAAGAACATTATACCCACTTTTGAGCTTAAGTTGGTAATGTTCATCTTCGGATATCAAAAGCCCCTCCAAGGTTTTATCCTTCCACCTCAGCTTAACATACTTCATGCATTTTATACCCATCGGTTTTTAAAAAACATTGGCACCACCAATATGTGCGCATAGAGAGCATGGACCTCCTTCGCGGGTTTGCCATCCTTTTAATGTATTGGGACCATTGGCTCTGGATTAACGACAAAGGTTTGCTAGAAGGGAGGTTGATTACGAGGCTGGCCGAGCCTTTGTTTGCTTTATTGCTGGGATATTTTTTAGTAGGAAGGACCCAAGAGAGCCTTAAACGCCGTTTTGGACAGCTTTTGTTAGCCGCCCTCCTCTCCAACATCTTTTTCTACCAACTCACAGGCCATTTTGATATCTTGGCCAGCTTTATTGTGGTATATGTGCTCAGGATCCTTAACCTGCCTCTTTATTGGCTGGGCATGATAGGGGTGTTCTTGAACGCCTTCCCTATCTCCTGGTTTGATTATGGACCGGGATTGGTGATATGGCAGGCTGCCCTGGGCATGGCCTTAAGAGAGAAAAAGGCCCTCCCGCTGATGGCTATTGGATTGTTGGCCCTTCCTTTCCAGCCTGGCGGAGACCTGTTGGCCCTTATCTTTACCTATCTGGCCTTGCCGCTGGTTAAATTAGCGGAGATTTTCCCTGATCTCAAGCTCCCTGTGCTAAACTTCATGGGCAAGCATCCTCTGGAGTTTTATGTGGTTCAGTTCCCTGTTCTCTGGGCTATGAAGACAGGGCTTCTTTAGGCGAGATTCGCTTTGCTTCTCTCAGCCCAAACCAAGCGGGAATCCAACTCCCCACTATCACCATACCTCCCAACGCCAACACCGTAATAGGGACATATATTCTCTCCCAACCTAGATACCACAGCACCGCTTCATAGAATACTATCCCCATCAACGCTCCCAGCATAATGCCTACAACATTCAGGGTAAAAGATTCCAAAAATAACATATGCCAGAGCTGCTTGTTGTTCATTCCCAACACTTTCATCAGAGCAATGCTTTTTCTCCTTCGTACAATAGAGGCAAGCATGGAATTTATTACCCCTAAACTTGCTATTCCACCTGCTAACACGCCCAGTATCAACGTCCCCATGTTAAAGGCATTTATAGCTTTTTCCAGCTGCTTTTGGAAATAATCCGAGGTAATTACAGTACTATCAGGAAAAAGCTTTTCCAATCTCTGTTGGGTTTCCTCTAATGGGCAGGTAGTCCGAGCTATTATAAGATAAAACCTCTCACCTACCAGCTTCTTCCCATCTCTCTCAGAGATAAATAGGGTGGTATCTGCATTGATAGAACCGGTTTGCATCTCCTGAGGAGCCAATATTCCCACTACCTTGAAGCTTCTATTCCCAATCTCTAGTTTATCTCGAAGAGAGATTCCGAGATCCTCGGCTAACCTATTCCCTATCACCACTTCTCCCTCTTTTCGAAGATATCTTCCCTCCTCCAAGGGAAGATAAAGAGAATAATCCTTGAGGTAGTTCTCACTGGCAAGCACTAGGCTGAAGAACTCATTCTCTCCATATCGTATGGGGAGATTACGAATGGCTATAACTCCATAAGCGTCCTTTATACATCCTAAGCGAGCCACCTTCTTCACATCCTTTTCATCAAAATAGCTCAAGGCGGAGGAAGGTTGCATTCCTGAGATCTTAAAGGGTAAGAGGACTACTTGGTCGCTCCCGAAAGCGGCCATCTGCTGGGTGAGCTGGAGAATGGCTGCCTGACTGAGGTTAGCCACAATCACCACCAACATAGCTGCGATTATAATCCCAAGCACGCTGAACCACATCCGCTTGTCCCTTTTCAAGAAGATAAGCCTATCCATATCTCAACGCCTCTGCAGGAGGTATCTCCGATGCTCTCTTGGCCGGCAGATAGCTGGCCAATATCCCTCCTAGAACCATCAACAGATAGATCCCTAGAAGTTGTTCCCAGGAAAGAAGCCAAAGGGCGAGCGGCAGGCTTATCAAAAGGGCTGCACCTACCAACACCAGCCCTTGGCCCACATAGAGCGCAATCACCTGTTTTTTGGTCATCCCCAGCACCTTGAGAGTGGCTATGTTTTTGTAGTTGTCAAGCACGTTAGTATAGATGGCATTCCATATTACTACCAAGCTCACAATCACTGTGACCGCCGCAATAAACCAAAAGAACCATTTCACAATATCAGTCATTGCCCTAAGCTGCTCAGAGATGGATTCGCCGCTTATCACCGAATACCAATCTCCATGATACTTCAGGTCAAGATAGTTTAGGATATCTTGGGTTGCCTGGGTAGTATTGCGGGCAATCCCTATAATGGCGGGCACACTCTTTATATCCACCATCTCTCTCAGAAGTTCATAGTCAGCAAAGATGGAGTTATCGGCATTTATCAGGCTTTGCCCTACTCTTTCCAAGATTCCAACCACTTTTACTCTCTTGCCATTGATGTTGATGTTGTCACCTGGTCTTACATCCAATTCCTCTGCTACTAATGCCCCTAGCACCACCTCGTCTTTTTTCTTGTAAAGCCTGCCCTGGGCAAGGTCCACGCTTCCCAATATCACCGAGGGTGCGCCCTTTGCAGGTATGCCAGTAACTGAGAATTGGTATTCATTCACGGGCAGGGTAAGCTGAATAAGAGGATAGGCCTCTTTCACTGAAGGAAGGGTAGAGATGCGTTGGAGGTCGCTCTTGCTGAACATCTGGAGAACGAGAGCGGTCTTTGCCTCCCGCTCTAGCATCAAAACGTTGCTGCTCTTAAAGGGCAATACCATGAACAAGGAGGGCGAAAGCTTATTGAGGCTCTCGACAAACCTCTCTTGGATGATGTTGCTTATGCCTATCACGCTTACCAGAAATAAGGTGGCAATGAGCACCGAGGCAAAGGCCAAAGCCGTCCTTAGCTTGTGATGGAGAAGCTGCCTAATCAAGAGATTCAAGCTCTACCACCCTCTTATCCTTGATGGTGTAGATCCTCTGAGCTCGTCTTGCGATGGAGTGGTCGTGGGTTACCAAAACGAGCGTGTGGCCTTGGGAATGCAAGTCCTCAAAGATGCGGAGCACCTCTTTGGCACTATCTGGGTCCAGGTTGCCAGTAGGCTCGTCTGCAAATATAATATCAGGTTTATTGGCTAGGGCCCGAGCAATGGCCACCCTCTGCTTCTGTCCTCCGCTCAGCTGGGCAGGAAAGAAATGAGCTCTATCTTCTAATCCCAATGCCCGAAGGAGCTCAATTCCTCTTTCCCTTGCCTTCTTTTCATCCATCCCCATGATCTCCATCGGGAGGGTGACGTTCTCTAAGGCAGTAAGCTCTGGAATAAGGTTAAAGCTCTGGAAAACAAATCCGATATGCTTGCCCCGAAAGAGAGAAAGCTCCTCATCATCCATGGCATAAGCATCCTTTCCTTTGAGATAGACCTTGCCAGAGGTGGGAGGATCCAAAAGGCCCATGATGTTAAGGAGAGTAGATTTTCCGCTTCCACTAGGAGCAACTATGGCTACAAACTCCCCTTTATATATCACCAAATCCACATCCTTCAGAACCTCTAATAGCTCCTCTCCGTCCCAGTAGGCCTTGGAAACCTTCTCCAATCTTATTATTTCTTCCATTTTATCCAAGCAATAACTCCAATCACAACCACTATCACAATCCACCAAGGAAAGCTTTCCTTTTGGCCTCCTGCCACTTCTAGCGTCTTATGCACCACAAAGGACTCTGTCTCTCCTAGAGGTGTTCTATAGCTTACCTTTATATCAAACCCATGTTCTCCAGGTTGGGGAATAAGAATAGTGAATTGCTGAGAATTATAATCATCTCCGTCTATTTCCCCGATATAGCGGATGTTGTCTCCATCTAGCACCTTTAGCCCATCCACCTCCACTACTACCGAATGTACTTTGTAAAGCTCCTTATTGGCCACCACTACCGACAAGGAAAAGGGCTCTCCTGCTTTGGGCATCTCTCCCAGCTCTATATAGGCGGTCAATCCCTTTTCGCCTTGGATGGTTACACTTCCATTGATAAGGGTGGTTTTATCGTTGCCCTCTTCTTTCCAGCTCACCTGGAAAGGGAGAGAATAGATTCCGGGTGGGAGGTCGCTATAGGCAGGCACTTTTACGGTTTTGTTATTAAAGAGGTTTCCAAGTTGGACTTCTCCTTCTAAAAAGGTAATGGCGGGAGAGCTTATCCTTACGTCTTGGGCCTCATCACCGTTGTTTATTATGGTGAGGGTGAGGTTGGAAGGCTTGCCTGAAATCAAATCCTGAGCCACCACCGAGAAACGAGGCTTCTCCTGGAAAAAGGTTATCTTATAGGGAATGGTTTCCATCCTGTCCATACCTAATTTGGTTTTATAGGAGATGTTGAAAGGGATGGTTTGCTCCCCTACAGGCGCCCCTTTATAGAGGACCTCTTCTTCCACACATCCATCTATCCCATCCCAAGTATAAGGCTTTATCAAGATAGGTGAAACAATCTTTACTTGGTGGATGGGTTGAGATGAACAAAGCTTGAGGTGAAAGCTGCCTTTGGTGGGAGCGCTCTCGGGCAGCTCTATATTTAATATAGGGGTTTTCTCGGCTTTGAGCACTGTGGCCGTTTCATACACAAGGATGCGGCTAGGACCTGTGGTTAGATCCAGACTTCCCTCCAGCCTTACCCTGATGTCAAACACACCCTCTTTCTTCACAGGGACCGCTACCTGAAGAGAAAAGGGCACACTACACTCATTACAAAGGCTATAGTCTCCCAAATAAAGGCGCTCATAGCCCCAGGGATAATAAACCTTTAACCAAACCCCGCTTGCTTGCTTAGGAGGGTTCTGAAGGTCAATGTATTGGATGGTTCCTTGAATGGTGAGGACTGCGGTTTCTCCTGGCTCGTATACAGGTTTGTCAAAACCCACATAAGAAAATCCTCCAAAAGCTAACCCTAATAACAACACCCATATCATCCCTTTTTTAAGGAGTTAAGGGATTTATAATAGTATGCTTTGGTTGGTGCTGCTTGGATTGGTATATGGTGCTTGTTTTGAGATCACTTCTCCAGGATATTATGAACTCACCTCCGACATACCTTCAGCTTCTTCTGAACAACTCTGTATAAACATTACTTCCTCGGATGTTGTGCTTAATCTCAACAGCTATAGCATTGGAGAAAACAACAGCATCAACATCACCGCTGCCAGCAACATCACCCTTGCCAACGGAACCATCCTTTCTTCTATCTACATAGGCTCCTTAGAGCAACTTAGGTTAGAAAACCTTACTCTCATAAACGGAGCATTGTGGTCCGACAACCTGAGCTTTGTTTACATTGAGGAGGCAAGGTTGGAAAACTTTACCTTAGCTAACAAAGAAATCCTCTTTCACCTTAGCTTGGAAAATATTACCATTAAGGAGGGATATGGAGTAAATACCAGCGTCCTTTATAATCTTGAGGCCTCTGATCTCTTCATCCAAAACGGAAGGTTCCTCTATGTGGAGAACGAGAGCGAAAACATCTCTATAAAAGATGTTTATCTGGGAAATGCCTCTTTAGCATCCTTGGCCCATACCACCAACTCCCTTATCCAGAACATCACAGGATATGGAACTAGTTCAATGTTATCTTATAAAGTCCTGGAAACTAACACCACCAACCTTACCATAAAAGATGTTTATGGATGGGGATATGTGTATGGTATCTCCTGTGGAGGATGGTTGTCTTTTGGCGGAGATGTGCCTGCGGTTTATGAATTAAACATCTTCAACGTAAGATTGGAGAATATTTCGCGAGAAGGCTTTATAGGGATTGGATGTGGAGAGATAAACTCCGTTTATTCTAATATCACTCTTTTCAATATTTCTGAGATAGGAAAGCTTACCATAGGCTCGATGGAAAACCTCACTTATCAAGGATGGTATGTAAGGATGGAGGACCTGGATGCGGGTGCCAATGCCAATATGGGATTCACGTTGTTTGGGCTGAGTTCTAACCTCACCCTCAAAGACATCTTGATAGAAAGAGGAAACGGATATGGAGTTTTCCTTCAATCCACCTTTATAGGAGGAAAGAATATGATGGAAAACATCACCATCCAAGATCTCCCCATCGGGATATTCGTGATTTATAGTTTGGAGGGTGAAGGAGATATCTCTCTTTCCCATATTCAAACCCGCAACCTGACCTATGGAATTGCCTTTGTAGATTATAACCTCAATGCCACCATCCAGCATTCCTCGTTGGAGGCCGAATATCCTCTTTTATTCGGGACGGAGGATCTTCCCTTCCATACTGCCTCTGCCCAGGTGATAGATGTTACGCTAAGCAATCCTATCTTTTATTACAACGGAGAGGGCAATCTCTCATTGGTGGATGTGAGCTCCGAGGAATTGCTTTATGTGGTAAATTCCAGTTTGTTTATCTATGATAGCAAGGCTCAGGGAACTATCAGCGGAGAAAACCTCTCTCTTAACATCTCTAATTCCTCTTTTACTGGAAACAGCATCTTTTCCTTTTTCAATATTACCAACAGCTACTGGAGCAATGTGGTGGGAAGAAACTTTCGATACAACGGAACCTATGTTAAGGATTCATCCAATCTCCTTTGGGAGAATGTGACTATGTGTTCTCCTTATTCTGACCAAAGCTTTATTCTGGAACAATCTACCAACATAACAGGTTCGGTGGTAGGAAAGGTAATTAACCTAAGCTCTGATTATGAGTTGGATGTGAGGCCTTGTGTGTTTAAGCCTCCAAGAAAGAATCGCCCTCCCGAGATTGAGATCTATCTCCCTGAACCCATTACCTACAATACCACCCTTATCAACTTCTCCATATGGGGTGAGGATAGG
>JAADEL010000038.1 GCA_013153395.1 Microcaldota archaeon | reverse complement strand
AAGCTGAATGTTGTTGATTTTATAAACAAGCTTGGAAGAAAGGGATTTTTCCTCTTCATACGGGGAGAAAGCGGCTTTTTCCTCTACTGCTAGCGGCATTATCTCATAAAGAGGGTAATACTTCCTCTCTCGAGGAAGAGAGGATGCTACTAAATAAAACGGTCCCACATATTCCCAATCGCCGTTGTTGGTAATGGTAACACCAATGTCCAAGGTGGCTGGGTCTCCATAGTAAAGAATGGTATCACCTCTCCAACTCAAGGATTTTACCCCTACTCCTACAATATCTTGAGGGATTACCTCAATCTCGGTTTCCAGTTGCTCGAGAGCAGCATCTGCCAGAGGGACCCTATAAATGAGACCAGAGACATTGATATAAAGGATGGATCCTTCTACCCTAACAATAGTTCCTTGAAGCTCCTTTTCATTCCATATAAAGGCTGCTTTCTTGCCCAACAAGGTATTTTTATTCAGGGTAAATCGCCCTACTAACAGGTCAGGGTAAGTGTTTATATCCAGGTAAAAGGGTTGATCCTTAAGCACAAAGGCACCGTCAAGATAAATATAAGTGGTAAGAGAAGAAGAAGTAGAGGGAACAGTAAATCCAATAAGCATGAGGATAAAACCCAACGAAATGAGCCCTATAAGGAGTTCCTTCCATCTCATACCTTTATATAGATAACATGTTATTTTAATCCTAATGGTGGAGGAGCTTTTTATAGGAGAGCAAACCGGGCATGATATCTACCACCTTTTTCGGGTAAAGAGGCTTGCCCTTTATATTGCCGATAAAGAAGGAGGAGATAAACAGCTGGTGTCGTTGATTGCTATGTTGCATGAGGTAGAGGACCAAAAGTTGGGGTTGTTGAGCAAAGAAAGAGCCCGCCGCTATCTGCAAGAGCAAGGGTATGAAGAGGAGTTCATTGAAAAGGTGCTCAAAAACGCCCTTAACATAAGCTACAGCAAAGGCAATTGGGAGCTGCTCGATTGGGAAGGAAAGATCGTGCAGGATGCTGATAGATTGGATGCCTTGGGGGCAATAGGAATCGCTAGGGCGTTTGCCACTTCTGCTAAATTAGGAAAGCCTCTTTATGATCCTCGGGCGCCTTTGGATAAGGATGTTTCTGCCATCCATCATTTTTATAACAAGCTCTTTAAGCTTCCTAAGCTTATGAACACAAAAACCGGGAAAAAGCTGGCTCAGAAGAGGGTGCGTTATATGAAAAGCTATCTCCAGCGCTTTTTGAAAGAATGGAATCTTGAGGACCTAGAATAAGCTTTATATAAAATTAGGCCTATATATAGGTGTGGATAGACGAAAGCTTGTGATGGCGATTATATTTATCTCCTGGATTGTGATTATTGGGTTGGTGGTATTATACACAGAAGCTATGCGGGAAAGTGGTAGGGAGAAGCTTACCTATGAAAAGGCCCTCCAGATGGATAAAGAACAAATTTTGGAGATACTGAAAGAAAAGAAGGATCAGCCCTCGGCCTACGGAACCTACATCATTATCGCAATGGGAATCTTGGGATTTGTACTGGGACTGCTTACTCTCTGGCTAGTCCATACTGAGCATAGGATAGAGGGAGCAAAAGAGGCCTTTTTAGGCATTTTCACAGGAGATGAACGCAAGGTGATGGAGATCTTGCTAGAGAGTGGTGGTGAAGAAGCCCAAGTAAAGATAAGATTAAAAACCGGTCTCAACAAGGTAAAGCTTACCCGCCTTCTTCAACAGATGGAAAAGAAAGGATTGATAGAGATTGTAAAAGGAGGGAAGGTTAACTTCGTGAGATTTTCCCCCAGGGTAAAAAGGTTGTTAGAAGTGCTCCGACCGGGATTCGAACCCGGGTCACTGGCGTGAGAGGCCAGCATCCTTGACCACTAGACGATCGGAGCTAATTTATGTTATTAAGGAAAAGTCTTAAAAAGGTTGCGAAGGGAAAGCTGCAGGAATATGCCTTTCTATCGCCGAATAATAAAACGCTGAGAGAGAAAATATCTTCATTTCTTGTGAGTGGGCCTGGAGGGATTCGAACCCCCGACCTACGGGTTAAAAGCCCGCCGCTCTACCAGGCTGAGCTACAGGCCCTAACAAGCCTATTTATATAAGGAAGCTTTTTAAAACATTATGGATTTCCTCTCTTTGGATTTGGCTGGTTCCCCTAAAAGGCCCACTGGTTATGCCTATCTTGAAGATGGTATACTAAAGACAGGACATGTGTATGGAGATAAGGAGATTCTGGATTTGGCATCTAGCTTTTCTCGAGTAGGGATGGATGCTCCCCTCAGTTTGCCTCGAGGGAGGGAAAGCTTGGAAAAACCTTCCAAGGAGCATTTTCGGGAGTGTGACCTGATGCTAAGGCAACGAGCAATAAAATTCTTTCCTATAACGCTCGGGCCGATGAGAAAGCTTACTGCCCGAGGAATAGCTCTGAAGGAAAAGCTCTCTAATGTGGTGGAGCTTTTTCCTGGTGCATCCTACGATATGCTAGGGCTGGAAAGGAAGGATATCAAGGCTCTGGAGGGATTTTTGGAGCCTTTTTCTCCTAGGCTTAAGAGCCAGCATGAGGCGGATGCCGCTGTGGGTTGGTTTACTCTATGGCAAGAGCACTACGGAGAGGGCGAACTTCTTAAAGGAGAGGATGGAGCAATCTTGATAGCAAAGCCTGCGCTCTATCTTGGTCCCAAGGTAGAGGCAGAGTTCCTGGAAAGGGAAAATAGGTTTGTGGTAAAGACCTCGGTGGGAAAGGCCTATTTGCGGGATACGGCTAAGCTCTCCCATCTTCTCCAGCCCGGAACAAAGCTCTATCTCACGCCCTATCAAGGAAGGTTTGCTCATATGGTGAAGGCAGCATGGGACGGAAAACGATGGGTGATGTTGGATTCGCATCTGGACAACCGATTATTTGAGCTTTATATGAGGTCGCAGGGCAAAAAGGTGAAGAAGGCAAAGAAGCAAAATAACATAATATTTGATTTTGAGGGATATGAAATAAAAGGTGCCCATTTGTTCCACAACGATGTTGCTTTGTTTCCCGACACCTTCTCGGCCCGGGCAAAGAAGCACTTCCTCCATCTAAAAGGAGAGGTGGTATTTGTTGCCCATGCTCAGGCCTGCTGCGTATCCATAAATCCTCAATATAAAGAGCTTGAGAGAATTCTTCCAAAGGCATGGGGGATATCCACCCGCATTATTGGAAACTATTGGGTGACCCAGAGAGCAATCCCCTATAGGTTTATAAAGGATATGGGTAAAACTAAGCTATGAGATACATTGCACTATTGGGATTGTTGTTGTTCTTTGCAGGGTGTGTAAACACCTCTACCACCACCAACCAAACCACTACTACCATCCCAGCCACACTAGACGAGCAGACCAAACAAGACCTCATTCAAGTGATGAAGGATCTCTATTATATCCAGACCGAGGGAACCTATACTCCCAAGGAAGTAACTATTGTAGGAGTGGCAGAAAAATCGGGAGTGCTCGAGGTAAACATCAGCGTGGATGGAAACGTTGTACCTGTTTATCTTACGCTAGACAAACAATATATCATAAGCGGACTTACGCCTCTACAAGAGCTAAAGAGCCAGCTAGCTACCTTAAAACAGCAGTACTCGGCCCCTGTATTGAACCAGCCTTACGAGTTTGTGGGACCAATGAAGGGGAATCCTAACGCCTCCATAGTGATTGTGGAGTTTAGCGACTTTGAGTGTCCTTATTGTAAGAGATTCTATGACCAGACTCTTCCACAGCTTACTCAAGACTGGATAGAAACAGGAAAGATTGCCTTTTATTACAGACATCTTCCTCTACCGTTCCATCCTAAGGCAGAGCCTGCTGCTCTTGCCTCCTACTGTGCCCAACAACAGGGCAAGTTCTGGGAGGCCCACGATTGGTTGTTCGAGAACCTAAGCAGATTTGACGAGAATGGCACTACCTTGGCACAAGAGCTAGGATTGGATATGGAGGAGTTCCAGGCTTGTATGGAGGACGCTGCCAGCCTAAGCTATGTGCAGCAAGATAGCCTAGTAGCCCAACAGACCTTTGGTCTCACAGGAACCCCTAGCTTCATCATCGTGGTACCTAAGGACAAGGTAACCAGAGAGCAGGTAGAAGAAGCTGCTCTAAAAGTGAACGGAAGGATATTCGAGACACCTACCCAGTACATCATAGCTTTCTCGGGTGCCTATCCATATCAGGTCTTCCAAGATGTGTTAACCACCTTGGAAGGCTGATTTTCTTTCTTTTTTCCATTACTTTTAAAAACCCTAGTTCTATAAATAAAGCCTGAGGGCCCGTAGCTCAACGGTAGAGCGCCCGCCTTGCACGCGGGAGGCTAGGGGTTCGAATCCCCTCGGGTCCATTTTTAAAGCATTAGCTCTATTAAAAACACATGGAGATTCCTGAAAAAGTAAGAGAGTATATTAAAAAGGGCGGGATATTGGTGGAATTGTATTTTGATTTTAGCATTGTGATGCCTGATGCGGAGAGTAGAGAGAAGATGTGGAAGGTATTCGGGAAACCTTCTGAGGAAGTTATTCAACAATCGGCGGGGTTTGCCCGAAAACATATTTATGAGATTGCCCAACAGCATCCTCCGGAGAAATGGTTGGAGGAGGTAGAAAAGAAAAAAGAAGAGGTAAGGAAAGAATTAGAAGAACATCTTACTAATGTAGCGGCGGGGTTTGCCCAATCCTTTATTGCTGATTTGGTGAAAAAGGAGAAGATTTGGTTTGGAGTAGCGGATATAAATCCTCCCATATGGGAAGGAGAAACGCTATCCAACTATGCGGTGGTAACATTGGTGTTTAGGAAGTTTAGCGGGTTGGTAGAAACAGTGGCTCTCTACCATCCTGCAGGAATAGAGATAATAGAGCCCGAATATCTAGAACTGGATGTTGGAGAAGTACAAGATGCCCTTAATAAGCTCTCTAAGATTGTTTATGAAACCAAGCTCAATATGCTCACAGAGGAGAAGAAAAGGGAGCTCCTAAAGGCTTATAAACAGAGGGAAGAAATAGGTAAGCGGGTGAGGGAACGTGTTCTCCACAGGGATCAGCGAACTGGATAACATCGTAGGAGGGTTTTTTGAGGAGGATATTCTCCTCTTAACCGGGCCTACTGGGACAGGCAAAACCATACTTTCCACCATCATTGCCATCAATAATATCAAACTGGGCTATAATGTGCTTTATATCTTGCTTGAGGAAACAAAGGAGAGCTATCTAAAGGCGGTGGGATTCTTGGATTATCCTATTGAAAAGCATTTGGATAGATCCCTGTTGATGATTGATTATCCTCCCTATGAAGTAAGCCAGTTTACCGATATCTCCAATCCTTTGTTGGATTTTATTGAGCAATACGATATCTCAATGGTGGTGATAGATAGTGCTATACCTATTGTTACCCTGTATGAAACCGAGGCAGAAAAGGAAAGGATGATGCTCAAGTTCATGGAAAACATGAGAAAGTGGGATACCTTTGGAATATTGATTTCCGACCTTCCTCGAGGGATGGAGAGGTTTGCGGATGTTTGGATAGATATATCTCATAGCGAGATAAAAGGGAGGAAGAAAAAGGTGTTAGAGGTGATGAAAGCCCGAGGAAGGGATCACTCCACCTATAAACATCTCCTAGACATATATGAGGAAGGTGTGATAATAAAAAAGCTTTAAAGGATATCCATTCCTAATAAAAGCGCAGGGGTAGCCAAGTCAGGTCAAAGGCGCCAGGCTTAGGACCTGGTCCCGTAGTGGGTTCGTGGGTTCAAATCCCACCCCCTGCATTAAGGACAATATACTACCCAATTATCGAGTTCTGGTCTTTTTAACAACACACTGATATTGTGGGAACGGGCCACCGGACAAACCTGAGAAATAAAATCCGATATATTCCAATAATCGGTGTATTCCACATCTATCAAGGCCTTGTTTTTTTCGATATAGATGAGGGCTTGTTGGTACTCCTGGGTTACGAACCCGGACTCCAGCAACATGAAATCGGCCTTAGAGGCAAAATAAGGAGCAAGTTCGGGTGCATTCTTCTGAGCGATTATCAACCCTCTTTTATGGGCCTGCTCGATCAACCAATCTAAGTAGCGCTTGCTATCCTCGATGGTTATGTTGAAACCCGTATCATAATTATAGAGGTCGATATTATCGGGTTCCACGCCATCAAATCCCTTTTCTTTTATCATATCCAGTCGGGCTTCCATTATAGGAGCAAGGAGGTCCAGCCGTTTGATGTTGAGAAAACGCTCTCCTTCCCAACCAGGATAGGGATTTCCGATTACTTCGGGTGGAAAGGATTGAGCATCAGGTCTCCATTCCTCCCAAGAACCTACGGAGATATACCCAATCACAATCTTTCCTTGGGCTTTGAGACGGGCTACTTCCTCTTTGGTGGTCTCAAAAGCATCCACATCTACCACCTTGGCCTCTGTCTCTACTAGGGGCTCACTCAACACCCATTGAAAGGTAACATTGGGTGGAATATGTTTAACAGGAGGCGGAGAGGTAGTACAAGCAGCAAACACTATCAAACCGAGCAGCAAGCGGCGCATGTTTTAAAATAGAGCCATTTTATATAAAAAGGTGATCAAGGTAGAGGGGTTAGAATTCGGGTATGATAAGCCCTTGCTAAAAGGGATTTCCTTCGAGATTCCGGCAGGTGTGATTGTGGGTATTATTGGTCCTAACGGTTCGGGAAAGAGCACCCTGCTAAAGATATTAGGGGGATTGATAAAGGCAAGGGGAAAGATAGAAATCAAAGCCCGCTCTAAGTTCTACATGCCCCAGCACCTTCCTAAGAGTTTGCCTGCTGATACGTTGGAGATTGTTCTTACAGGAAACAACAATCCTTCCTTTTATAACGTGGAAAAGGAGGAATGGGAAAGGGCTCGGAGATGGTTGGAGAGGTTGGA
Organism: Microcaldota archaeon; assembly: GCA_013153395.1. Taxonomy (GTDB): domain Archaea; phylum Micrarchaeota; class Micrarchaeia; order Anstonellales; family J096; genus JAADEL01. The sequence goes on along the minus strand of JAADEL010000038.1, from coordinate 11,406 downwards.
GGTGCCTATAAAAAGCTATGATGAGCTTTCTGGAGGTCAAAAGCAGAAAACCCTTTTTGGTCGAGCTCTCTTTTCCGAGGCGGAGCTGCTGTTGTTGGATGAGCCTTTTTCCGCTTTGGATGTGAGGAGTGCTTCCCATGCTTATCAAATCCTGAAAGAGTATGTGAAACAAGGAAGGACAGCGGTAGTAGTTACCCATGATTTAGGAATGGTGTCTAAGTACGTGGATTGGGTAATATGTCTAGGAGGAAAAGAGTTCATGAGCTGCCATATTGAGGAATTTACCTTGCCGTTGTTAAACAAACTCTACGGGGATGAGTTCCGGGTGATCCACCATGTTCATTGAAACGTTGTTTTTGATAGGAGTGGTAGCTGGTTTGCTCGGACCTTTTCTGTTAGTAAAGAGACAGACATTGGCGGTGGACGCGATTGCCCATGGCTCCTTTGGAGGAGCCGCTATTGCCTATTTTTATGGAATAAATCCCCTTTATGGAGCGTTGGTGTTTGCCGCTTTGTTAGCCTATGCCCTAACCCTTTACTTCAAACAGCGGCAGGAGATTGTACTAGGGTTGATATTGGTGCTAGGGATGTCGTTAGGATTGGTGTTTTTTTCCTTGGCGGGAATATCTAAAGATGAGATTATAGTATATTTGTTTGGAAACATGAGCTTGGATGAGTTTAAAACCATCCTAAACTGGATAGCCGGTCTTATTACCATTGGATTTTTAACCTGGAAATCCCGCCACATATTCTCAGTGTTCTTTGACCCTGAAGGTTCTCAAGTAAGAGGCATTCCAGTAACCTGGATAGAGGGAATATTCAACGGATTGTTGGCCGTGGTAATTGTAGGAATGCTTTCAGTGGTGGGAGCATTGCTTGTTTCAGGGCTGATGATAATACCTGCCTTAATCGCGGAACGGATTGTTCCATCCTTCCGCTATCGCTTGATAATCGCTGGTGTAACCGGTGGGCTAGGAATGGTGGGTGGATACTTTCTGGCTAATATGCTTGGATTGCCTCCTACTCCGGTGGTCATCTTCTTGCTGGCCTTTATCTACGGAGTGCTGGGGGTGATTAAGAAATGATAGATTATATTTATGTTATAATAGGTCTTTTTGCTCTTATTATATTTCTTGTTCCTGCTTGGCGGTTTTTCCGCTACCGAAAGGTGTGCCCCCTAAAAGTAGAAGGGTTATATGAAACGGTAAGGGCCTTGGGAAAGATTTATCTTTCTACTTTCTTGCTATGGGGAGGGGCAGTTCTTATAGTAGGTCTGACTTACTACTTGGTAAGAGATACTTACACGGCTGAGTGGTGGATTAGATTAATAGGGTTTTGTACCTTCTGGCTAGGTTTATGGCTAGCTACAATATGGTATGTCCTTTTTAGGCCTTTTAGCCTTATGGCCTATATTTACCCCGATAAGCCTTTTTCCTTCTATTGGGAAAAGGCTATAGAGAGTGTGAAAAAATACTCCTCCTTAATAATCCAGACTGGCAGTGAAATCACCAAAGATAAAGAGGGGAAAGACAGAGAAGATTATTTGTTAGAACTTTGTAAAAAGATACGGAAATTTAGGTGAGCTCAGACAGCCCTTCAATCATCATAAATCAGAGATCACCTCTGTCATCACAGCCCATATTATAACGGGGCTGTGGTTTAAAAAGGTATCAGCAGCTACTCTTGTCATCACTCATCAGACAGGGACGGTGTCATCACCAGCGTAATTCTCTATTAGACATAAAGGTTTATAAAGGGAGCTTGTGGATTGGAGGAGATGCTGTTCCGGTTTATTGCTATCAAGACTTTGGAATATGGCATCGCCTTAACGGTCATTGCCCTCCTTATAGGGCTAAAGATCCTTTATCCTAGCGATTGGGTGATGTTGTTAATAGTGGGGTTTGTTCTTAAGGGATTGGTGGATTGGTGGTTTCTACCTTTAAAGGTAATTATTGTAAGGGAAAAGAAACTGGAAAGGACCTTTCAATCCTTCTTGCCCCATCTTCCCCGTTATTGGATAGGGGTGATAGTGCTAGCATTGGTGTTGTTTCTTCCCTATGTGTTGGTAAAAATATGGGAGATATTGGCCTTTGTGCCTACCTTGGTGGGGAACCTAGCCCTCATGGTTCTCTTAGGGCCGCTGGTAGGTAGGATAGTAGGACTGGTGATTGAGAATCTGATCACCTTGCCTTTGGATGTGCTTATTACCCTGCCTAAGTATTGGTATGTGATGGAATTAGTAGAGGGAAAGATAATATGGGAAGCTTTAAAAGGGGCCTTTCTTCCTTTCAAGGAATTTGGGAGATGGTGGAAGGAGATTACTTTTGTTACCTTTCTCTATAGCTTGGTGCCTTCTTTGGTGAGGGATTTGTTGCTATTAATGGGATGGTTGTTCTGGCCTGTTGCCCTGGTGGTAGGAATAGCATTAGAGGCATGGGCAGAGGCCTATCTCATCGAAGTGGCATGGGAAGTTTTAAAAAGCAGTAGGGGGAATAACTAACTATGAAGTGGGGTTTTCAATGTACCCTCAAGGCAGTAGATGATTGGCTAGCCAAGATAGAACGTTATGTGATAAGAACCATCTTTTGGATTATAACAGGGCTATTAATAGGGGGAATAGGCGGTGGAGCCATTATTTTGATAGGAGGAATACTGGCAACCATAGTAGGTATTCTTTTCCCTCCATTGCTCTTTATCTTCACTATGATTGTGGTAGTAGTAGCCGTTAGCGTCGCTGTATTGGGAATATTGATAACAATGCCTGTAATGAAATATTATGTCCTGAGTGAAGAAGAAGGAAACCATGTGGAGCTTATAAAGAAAGCCTTTAAAGAACACCTCACAGCAAGGGATATGGTTTACTTCCTTAAGCTTACTTTCCTATTGACTTTAGGAGTGGGGGCTATAATAGTGATGGAAGGAATAAGCACCTTGTTGCCACCTCCTCTCAACCTTTTGATGATGTTAGTAATGGGAGGCATCGGTGTGGTGGCAGGAGTGGTGGCTCTTCCTATATTGGGAGTAGCTGCTTATCGCTATGATGAAGGGGGAATTATAGAAAATCTGAAGAAAGGTGCAGGAATGTGGGTAAAAAAGCCAGATGATGCGCTAGGATTTGTAGGTACAGTGATAGTGGATGGAGTGGTATTGGGGCTAATAAGTGCCTTGAACTTGTTGATTATAAAGTATTATGTAGAGAACAGGTGTGATGATGGAGTGCCTAAAGAAAGCACTGGATGATTATTTTCATAATCTAGGAGAATATATCTTCCGGATGCTGGTTGCCCATGGGGTGATAACAGCTGCTTTTGTAGTGGCTTTTATCCTTGGTACGATGGGGCTCATAGTGATGGGCGAGATCCTTTTTTTCCTTCTTCCCGAAGGCCTCGGGGAGATGGTGTTGTTGATGCTTATTATTGGATTGATGGTTATATTGGCACTATTGGTTATAGTGATGCCTGCACCCCTCTGGAAATATTGGGTGTTATTAAAAAAGGATATAGAGGAAGCCTTTAAAAGCCTAAATTGGAGGTCTGCCCTTCGCTTGATAATGGGAAATGTTTTATTGGGTGGAATAATAGTTACGTTATGGATAGGGGCAGGCCTAATGGGAGGGGTGTATTCCTTCTTAGGATTGATTATGGGAATGGGCGGATTATTGCTGATGATGGTGGTAATAGCTCCGTTGGTTTATCTCTGGCTTTATTACGATGAACTCAGGCTAGGAGAGATCCTAAAGAAGGGGCTAAAATTCCTTTTGAAACGACCTTTAGATAGCTTCCTGCTAGTCCTGGTGACGCTGATAAATAAGTCGTTGTTTGGTTTATTGATTCCGCTCCACCTCCTTACTATAAAGAAATTTGAAGAAGGTGAGTGCAATGTTTGAGTGTAGTCTGAAGGCAATCAAAAGGCTTTCGCCACCTTTACTACTCAAAGGAGTTCTAGCAGCAGTGGTTTATCTCGTAGTGTGGGTGTTATCTATAATAGCCTGGGCTGCTATAGTGGGATTGGCGTTGATAGTGGGAGGTGTAGTAGGTGAGATAGTAGGGGTTATGCTTACTTTCCTCTTTATAGCCCATTGGGTAACGATTTATGCTTCTTTAATAAAGAATTATGTGCTTTCTCCAGAAGACAAAGACCACCTGGAGAGCATAAAAAAGGCCTTGCTCGATTCGCTAGATATCAAATCATTGCTGTTCTTTCTGGGCGTGTTAGCAGTGGGAGCCGCTTTAACCCTATTATGGGGCGCTATAGCCTATCTCCTTTTAACCTACCTTCCTCCTTTGTTCTTTATGGCTTTATTAGTAGGGGTGGTAATCGTCATAGTGTTTTATGTCTTTTGGACCTACGCAGTAGCTTATTATAAAGATAGAGATTTGGTAGAGCTTGTCAAAAGGGCAATAGAGATGGTCGTGAAGAAGTGGGATGATGCCCTTGGCATCCTAGGAGCCTGGGTAGCAGGACAGGCCATATTTCATGCCCTGGTAGCATGGCCGGTGTTGATTGTGAAGGAATATGAAGAAGGATGTGTTTCAGGAGATAGTAAAAAGACTGGAGAAGGCCAATAAAGACGCCCCTGTCTACAAAGCCCAAGATTACTTAGATAGCAAAGAAAAGAAATTCGTATTTGTGTTTCTTTCCTCCCGAACTAAAGACGAGGTAACATTGGAGGCTACTCGGCGCCTTTTTCAAAAATACCACTCTCTAGAGGAGATAAGGAAAGTACCTGAAGAAGAACTTGCCGAACTCATAAAGCCTGTGGCATTTTACAAACAAAAGGCCAAAAATCTGAAAAAAATCCACCATATTCCTGAAAATCTTGAAGAGCTTCTAAAGTTGCCTGGAGTGGGCATAAAGATTGCCAAGGTCTATCTGGCAAGCTTAGGGCAACCTTATGTAGGAGTAGACACTCATGTTCACAGGATATTAAATCGGATAGGAATAGTAAACACAAGAACCCCTGAGGAAACCGATAAGATATTGGAAGAAATGATACCTCCCTCTCTTAAACCTAAGATCAACCTGTTGTTAGTAGCGCATGGACAAAAGACCTGCTTACCTCGCAATCCGAAATGTGAGCAGTGTCCGCTCCAAGAAATATGTAAAAAGAAAATCTAACGAGCGGACTTTGCAATCCTTTCGATTTCGTCTTTCTTTCTTAGGGCAAAGCTGTTGGCGGTATCTCCTCTTGCTGCCAAGATGATTTCCTCTGCCAATACCTCCTCCAGCTTCCTGCCGCTGTTGAAGGTCTTCATCAAGGTAGCAAGCACAAGATTCCTCAAAGCAACATCAATTCGGCGAATAGAGGAGATATCCACTGCCAACTGGTATCTCACACCAGCAATCTCCATCTTGGTAATATCTTCACGAGGAGCGGCATTCTCAATAGCCCTTACCAACATCTGAACAGGGTTTTCCCCGGTTTTCTTCTCAATAATCTCAAAGGCCTTCTCCACTTTCTTTATAATCTTCCACTTCTTTCCTTGAAGGCGTCCATGACTTCTTATCACCCTACCAGAGACCTTCTCACCAGTTCCTCCTCTCATCAACTTATTGATCAACCTCTCCACGATATTTACTTTGGTCTTACCCATGTATTTGTTGGCATGATGGCCATGGGTGTGAGGGAATTTATCGCTTATTACCATTACATCCTTAAGGCTAGGGTCGCGCACCTCCACCTTCTCTACATCCCACTTACCAAACAACATTAGCCTCACCTTCTAGGCTTCTCACGCTTACCCTTTCTTAGCATCTGGAGGTCTACTCCATTTACAGCAATCACTTTATATCTTACTCCAGGGATAGAACCCATAGGACCTCTCTGGGATCCTCCAAGACCAGCTATCAAAACCTCGTCGTGCTCATTGATAAAGGTGATTGCCTTATCTCGAGGAGCATGGGCAGTTACTATCCTTCCATTCTTCTTAAGCTGAACCTTCACACACTTGATAAGACCGGAGTGAGGCTGCTTCTGCTCTAATACCACTTTCTCTATCACAATACCCGAGGCCATAGGGGCATTTCCTAGAGGGTCATACTTCTCCTTAAGCTTGAGTGCCTTTCTCTTATACCTTTTGCTCAACCAGCGCTGCTTCTTGCGCTTTCTTAGCAGGTTTCTACCAGCAAATTCACCATTAGCTCCTTTACCCATGTGAGCACCTAACCTTATTTTTCTCCAATAAGTTTATAAACCTATCTCGGCACACTTTATTCGTGAAGAGGTCCCTATCCAATAAGGAACGTCGTCAGCTGGGAATAAAATCCAAGAACGCCCATATCCAATCTTACAAGGATTTTGAGGTTATTGTGGTAGATGGTAAGCCTTTGTTTTTGGTTATAGAGGGGAAGACCTTGCCCTCCTTGCATAATCCTCAAATAGAGCTGCCCAGCATCGAGGTAGATAAAGGAGCTGTTCCCTTTATCCTGAAGGGAGCCAAGGTGCTCCGTCCCGGGATCGTGGATATAGGGAACTTTAACAAAGGAGATAGTGTGGTTGTGAAATATCAAGGGGTGCCTATTGCTATCGGGATTGCTTTGGTGGGAAGTGAAGAAGCCAGGGAGATGGAAAAGGGTGCTGTGATAAAAACCGTTCATTACAAAGGGGACGCTCTCTGGAAGGGCACATTTTAAAGCATTTTTTGAAACATAAATGATATGAAGGTATTTCGGGTAGAAGAGCTCCCTCGAGACCGACTTAACGTGAAAAAGCCTTGGGAAGAGAGCTTTCTTCCCCCCTTAACTGTAAGCGAGCTTTGGGGAGGGGCAATGTGGAATGCCTTTAAAGCGGCTGATATGGCCTTTGATATAGGAGCAAATCGACGGCTGACAACCTTTCAATCGCTCTTTGTAAAGGGAGGTCTTTATCCCGAGGGAGGTCTCTTCTTTCAGTTGGGCAAGGAGGAGCTTTATTTTCCCAGCATAGAAGATTTTCACAAGTGGATTGCTGAGAATCTAGAGCATGGTATGCCTACCTATGTGAAAAGAGGAAATGAAGTAGTAGCATTGTTGGCAAGAGTGGAGAATATGCTTTTAGTGCTTTCCAAGAGAGGTGGATTTGCCATCGAAGGAGACTGGAGCCACCTTAACACCATCCAAACTAAAGATCTGGATACAGTAAGCTTGTTGGAAGGGCCTACCAATCTTTTTATTAAGTTCGGAGAGGGCGCCTATCCATACAGGACAGACACAGGTTTTTAAAGCCTTATTCAAGTATAAAATTATGTCATTCAATCTTTATGCTATTGGTGTGGGTGGAGCCGGGTGTAATATGATCACCCGACTTACCCTCAGAAAAGGTACTGATAATTCTATTAAAACGATTGCGTTGAATACGGATGCCAGGCATCTGCAGATGGTCAAGGCTGATAAAAAGGTTCTTTTGAAAACGGGATCTCTCTATGGACATGGAGCGGGCGGAAAAGCCGAAGTAGGAGAGATGGCCATGCAGCAATCCATAGACCGAGTGATGCCTAATATCCAAGACCCCCATATTGTGTTTATTGCTGCTGGTATGGGAGGTGGTACAGGTACAGGAGGTGCTCCTGTGCTTGCCAAGTATATCAAATCCCAATATCCCGATGCCATTGTGATAGGTGTGGTTACCTATCCTTTTCAGATAGAGAGGTCCCGTCTTAAGGTGGCCCGGAAGGGAATATACAAGATGCTGGAGCATGTGGATACGTTGATCTTGATTGATAATAACAAGCTCCTTGAATATAATCCCAACCTTCCTCTGAATGAGGCCTTTGCCCTTGCCGACGATGTTATGATTAGGGCTATCAAAGGTATTGCCGATACTCTCTCCCGCAGTTCGCTTATTAACATTGACTATGCAGACTTGAAGGCCCTGATGTCTAAGGGAGGCTTGGCCATGATTTCTCTAGGAGAAGGTCACGGTCCTGAAAGGGTGTATAAAGCTATAGAAACCACCTTGAACCATCCGCTGGTAGAGGTAGATTACGAAGGAGCAAAGGGAGCTTTGGTCCATCTGGAATCGGACGATAGCCTAACAGTAGATGAGGCCATGAAGATAGCGGGCGAGCTTACCAAAGGCATTTCTGAGGAGGGAGAGGTAAAGCTAGGGCTGAGGATCAATCCTGAGATGCACGAGCGCATTAACGTCACCTTGATCACAGTGGGAGTAAAATCTCCTCAATTGCTAGGTCATGAAACCTTGGAACAACATCTACGAGAGATTGGAGATAAGGATATGTTAGATATGCTGGAGAGCGTATGATAAAAGACATATTGGACAGGTTTTTGTCCAAGCCTATTGTAGAGGAAAAGGATATTGAGGAGCTTTTGAGGGAGATTCAGAAGGCCCTTTTGAAGGCTGATGTAGACCCAAGGACAGTTTTTGAGATCACCAACTATGTTAAGGAGAAGCTCAAAGAGAAGCCCAAGCATGTGAGCTATAAGCGCTTCATCTTGGAAACGCTCTATAAGAAGCTGGAAAGCATGCTGGGCAAGCGTTATCAGCCTGAGCTCAAGCCCCAGAAGATCATGCTGGTAGGGCTTTATGGTTCAGGAAAAACCACCACAGCAGCCAAGCTCTGGCACTATTTCTCTAAAAGGGGTCTAAGCACTCGGGTAACCTCGGTGGATGAGGAAAGACCTGCCGGTAAAGAACAGCTCAAAACCCTGGTAGGGAACGCCTATACTGAGAACTTGGATGAAGAGGCGGATGTTTTCATTGTGGATACGCCGGGAAGGAATGCGGTTGACCAAGAGCTTATTCAAGAGCTGCAGAGATGGAAAGAGAGAATAAAGCCTGATAAGATTTACCTGGTGATGAATGCGGAAACAGGTAAGTATGCTAAAAAGATAGCGGAGGGATTTTCTCCTCTGGGCATCTCTGGCATCATCTTAACCAAAATGGATGGTTCGGGTAGAGGAGGAGGTGCGTTGATGGCGGTGCAGAAGCTCAACGTCCCTGTCACCTTCATCGGTGTAGGAGAAAAGATAGATGCCCTCCGAGAATATGATCCCAAGAGATTTATCTCTCGCATGCTAGGAATGCCTGATATAGAAGAGATTGCCCGTCTCACCGAAGAGATGGAGAAAAAGATAGGGAAGGAAGCGGAGTTTAACTTTGAGACCTTCTTGGCCCAGATGGAGGCAATGCAAGGAAGGTCGGTAGAGGAGATGGCCTCTATGATGGGCATGAACCTACCAAAGGACCAACTCTATAAGGCAGAGGAAGAACTCAAGAAAATAAAGGCAATGATTAATTCCATGACGCCTGAGGAAAGAAAGAATCCTGACTTGGTAAAAAGCTCAGATTCCCGTATAAGGAGGATTGCCAAAGGCTCTGGTCATACAGAATTGGAGGTACGCCAGATGCTTAACCAATTCTTTAAGGCAAAAAAGATGGTAGAAAAACTAAAATCCCAAAAGGGCCTCCTAGGGAGGCTCCCTAAGGGACTTCTGAAAAAACTAAGGTTCTGAATTACTCCAGGAAGTCCTCTGGACTTGGAGGGTTTGGAGGGAGTCCCTTTCTTTCTCTGATTTCCTTTACCACTCTTGGCAAGAGGTCCTTTGGCAATTCTTGGTAGCCGTAGTATTCTTGATACCAGATAGCACGTCCCTGGGAAGCACTTCTTACCTCGTTGCTGAATCCAAACATCTCCGATACTGGCAAGATAGCCGTAATCTTTGTTAGATCTTCTTCTTGATCCATCTCAAGGAGTTGTCCTCTCTTACCGTTGATGATGTTCAAGATAGCTCCAGCATACTCATGAGGGACCTGGAAAAGAACCTTCTGCTTAGGCTCCAAGAGAGTAACTCCTGCCTTTAGCATGGCTGCATATATTCCTCGCTTTACTGCAGGAATAATCTGAGCAGGTCCTCTGTGGACGTGATCCTCGTGGAGCATTGCATCCACTAGCTTTACCTTCACTCCTGATACTCTCTCCTGGGCAAGAGGTCCTTTTGCCATAGCCTCCATAAAGGCCTGGATGGCAAGCTCCTGCACCTCGTTAAGGTATTGTACTCCCTTGGTTGCGTTTATGAATATGTTATCGCCTGCGATTGCCCACACACCCTTGGCCTCATCCCTATCCATTCCTAGCTCAACAAGCTTCTCGGCTACCTGCTTAGGGTTCTTGAGCTTTCCTTCACCAAAGCTTCCCTTGGCCAATGCCTCCTTTATCTTCTCGTCTAGAGGTTCTACCATGATGAAGAACTTGTTGTGGCGGTTAGGGGACTTGCTCTCTACCACCTCACTAGGGCCTTTTATGGTTTCCCTATAAACAACGATAGGAGGCGAAGTAACAATATCTACTCCCTTTTCGTTCTTGATCTTATGCTCGATAATCTCCAGGTGAAGCTCACCCATACCTGAAATCAAGTATTCTCCAGTCTCTTGGTTGATATCAACCTTGATGGTAGGGTCTTCTTTAGAGAGGGATCTCAATACCTCGATAAGCTTGGAAAGATCCTTGGAGTTCTTAGGCTCCACCGACTTGGTAACCACAGGCTCGGAGTAGTGCTTGATTTGCTCGAATGGTTCTATCTGCTCGGTGGATATGGTTTCACCTACAAACACATCCTTTAGACCGATAGCGGCGGCAATGTTTCCTGCCACAATCTCATCAACGGTTACCCTGTCAGGACCCATGTAGATGGAAACCTGCTGGATCTTCTCTTTGCTTCCCTTGTTTATGGCATAAACCTCCTGTCCCTTTTGAATCTTACCCGAGAATAATCGGATGACAGCTACCTCTCCTGCATGCTTATCGTGCACAACTCCAAATACCACTCCTACCAGAGGGCCGTTAGGATCACATTTAAGCATAGCCTGCCCTACTGGACTGTTGATATCTCCATGCCAAAGAGAAGGAATTCGGTAAGGCTGGGCCTTTTTAGGGCTGGGCAAGTGCTCAATAACCATGGCGAGCACAACCTCATCGATCGGAGCTAGCTCGATTACCTCTTTCTTCTTGTCTTCTTGGACAAGCTTATAGATGTCCTGGAAGCTTACCTTTTTCTCCTGCATGAAAGGCAAGGAGATGGCCCATTTGTTGAAAGCACTTCCGATAGCTACCTTTCCATTCTCCACGCTTACCTTCCATTCTTTCTTAAATTCGGAAGGGGCAGCCGATTCTATAATCTTGTTAATCTGAACCAAAATCTTACCAATCTTCTCCATCATCTGCTGAGGAGAGAGCTTAAGCTCATTTATCAAACGGTCAACTTTATTGATGAAAACCACAGGTTTTGCTCTTTCTTTTAGAGCTTGTCTAAGCACTGTTTCAGTCTGAGGCATCACTCCTTCCACAGCATCCACTACCAAAACCACACCATCAACTGCTCTCAAAGCACGGGTAACATGACCTCCAAAATCCACGTGTCCTGGAGTATCAATCAAGTTGATCACATAGTCATTGCCTTTGAAGTGGAATC
>JAADEL010000002.1 GCA_013153395.1 Microcaldota archaeon | reverse complement strand
TCTAAGAGTTCTTTTAAAGTTTGTTTATATTCCTCCTCTCTTTTCATTTCCTCTTCCCTTAAATATTGAACATAAGCAATGCAAGGATGTCCTTTCTTTTCTGGGTATTTTTTTAGAAAATCCGAAATAGAAGGAGGCTTGGGTAAAAGATGTTCTTCACAAAAAGGCTCTCCACAATATTCACACTTAGGGAGATTTTCTCCCTTTCTATTGCAGTAATAATAGCTGCATTCCTCCATATAGATGAAGGTCTCCGAGGTTATTTATAAATCTGCTTCCGATATTAGGAGATAGCTTACATCGGGCAAAGTAAGGATGCCCAAGTCCTTTGCCCATCTCTGGTTAAGGGAGCCAGTAAGCACAGCTATAAAGGGCATGTGGGCTGCTTGAGCTGCCCGATAGTCGGAAACACTGTCCCCCACATAAAGACCCTGTGAAGGCTTTATCCCCAGGGCCTGAGAGGCTTTTAGAAGACCTTCAGGATGGGGCTTCTTGTGCTTGAGGTCCTCGTGGGCAATAATGGCCTTAAAGAACCTTAGGTCCTCTCCGAGCTCATTCTCCAAGGTTGCCCTACGGGAGTTGGTCACAATCCCCAGGGGAAATTGTCGAGAAAGCTGCTCTAAAAACCGGGTGCGATTCTTGGGAATGGGCTTTATAAGGGAGACAACCTCCGGCTTCATCCGTATCTCATGGAACTTAAGATGAATATTATGAACAAGATCTTGGTCCACCTCCTGGGAGAGATATTCCTGAGCCCTTTGGTAGGCCTCTTGATAAGGGAGGTCGAGGAGAGAGGCAAGTTCTTCCTTGGCAACCAGATAGGCATGGATAAATCGCCTTATGGAGTTGATGTTCTCTAGGGCGCGGAGATGGCGGGTTTGGGTTAGGGTAAGGGTATAGGGAACACCCAAACTTTCAAAGGCCTGTTGAAAGGAATAGAACATAGCCTCTCCTGAGCTATCCCTAAGAACCCCGCCTACGTCAAAAATAATGCCTTTCACTCCATCACCTTATAGTCCGAACCCTCCTTAGAATCCAATACCTCGATACCGGCCTTTTGCAATCTCTCGCGAATAAGGTCTGAGATCACATATTCTTTCTTCTTTCGGAATTCCTCTCTTAGGTCAAGAAGTTCTTTTACTACCTTGTCTAAGGTGCGTTCATAATCAGGCATAATCTCCAGTCCAAGAATAAAGGAGACCTCGTGGAAGAATTGTTTTAGCAAGGCATGGGTGTGGAAATCTAGCTTTTCCTTCGAGAGGATCCAGGAGGCCAGCTGATAGAGCTCGGCCAAGGCTCTTGGCGTATCCAAATCCTCTTCCAAAGCATCGAAGAAAGCCTGCCTGCGCTCTCGGTAGTAGGCATCGTTTTCCTTGTCTTTGCGGTATTCAGTGGGGAGCTTGAGGAGATGCTGATAGGCGCGCTTGAGCTTAAGATAGCTTTCATGGGCTTGCTTTACCTTGTCCTCGGAGTAATCGATAGGGCTGGAGTATTTGGCTGAGATAAAAAGCAACCTCAAGGCCATAGGATGGTATTTTTCCAAGGCCTCTTTGATGGTAATGAAGTTGCCCAGGCTCTTGCTCATCTTTACTCCGTCTACTGTGAGAAAACCAGTATGCATCCAGAAGTTGGCAAACTTCCTGCCGGTATAACATTCGCTCTGCGCAATCTCGTTCTCATGATGAGGAAAGATAAGGTCTCTAGCACCTCCATGGATATCGAGCACAGGAGCATGCTTGAGTGCCATTGCTGAACATTCGATGTGCCAGCCCGGACGGCCCTTTCCTAGCTTGCTCTCCCAGGTATAGTCATCGGTGTATTTCCAGAGGGCAAAGTCGGCGGGGTGTTTCTTGGTAGGGTCGGGTTCTATGCGGTGCTTGGAGAGTTCCTCTAGGCTCTGACCCGAGAGCTTACCATATCTCTCAAACGAAGGAACATGGAAATAGATTCCAGTAGGGGTTTTGTAGGCATGACCTTTCTCCATCAGACCCTCTATCAACTTTTCAATCTCGGGGATATGGTCAGAGACCTTGGTATATTTGTCAGGAGGAAGAATGTTGAGGTCGCGGAAGTTCTGCTCTGCTATCTTGTGGAAACGATGGGCAAGCTCAACAGGGTCCTCACCCAGTTCTTTTGCCCTTTTTATGAGCTTGTCATCGATATCGGTAATGTTTTGAATATGGATCACATTGTAGCCTTTATAGAGGAGATAGCGCTTTAGGACATCAAAGGCCACATAGGTGCGGGCATGGCCTATATGGGCATAGTCATAGGGAGTAAGCCCACACACATAAAGATATACATAAGGGGGTTTTTGAGGTTGGAACTCTCTTAGCTCCTTGGTATAGCTGTCGTAAAGCCTCATACCTTATAACTTAGGGAAAATCTTTTTAACTGCTAATTATATCGAAGAGGGATTTTTCAGCCAGCTCATCCCTTTTTTGTAGAGCCTTTACCTCATTCACACAATCCTTAGCCGTATAACCTGGCCAAAGATAATCGACCAGTCCTCCAGGCCCACCTAAGGTGATGCCCGCTCCTGTTTGAAAGAGATTTACCAGCTCATTATAAAGGTCAGTATAATCAGCATAGAGCTTGCTATCCCATTTGTTAATGTAATTACACACTCCAGGATCCCGAGCCGTCTTTGCCACGCTTATCACACAATTCCTGTACAACCACACCGGATAGACGGCATCATATATTACATTCAAAGGCATAGTGAGGATGGTTCCTATCTTGGTGGTGTTTATCTCTCCTACTCTTACTAGAAGGAGCTTTTCGCAGCTCTGGACTGCTTTGCCCGTTTCCCCTATAGCAGCGTAGAGCATAGCTTGCTCCTGATAACAGGAGGTAATCAACCTCACATCTTGACTATTGGCCAGGAGATAGTCGCACTTGCTGCTGTTTAGATTGTCAGGAATGTTCAAGCTAATACAGCCAGAGAGAAAAATCAACACTGCCAAAGCAATAATCCTTCTCATTGTTCAAAGAACTTTATTACATCCTTGGGATTGATTCCCAGTCGCACCAATCGTGTGTAGTCGCGGGAGCCCCTTCGTAGCATGGTGGTAGAAAGAACCCCTAAGTTTTCGAGCTCGCTTATATATTCTTTGAAGCGTTTGGAGCTCTTGGGCTTGCGCTTGAACACCTGCTCTGATACCTTAACATAGAAGTTGTAGAGCTCTCCGATAGGGATAAATCCACTATCATCAATCAGACCGCGTTTTGAGAGGGTCATCTTGGCAATAGCATAAAGGGCTATCTGGTGGTTGAGAGGTTGGGTTTTTATGGTCTCGGAGACAAGGTCAAACTCCAAGGACTCAATGGCACGGTCTACGTGGGATATTTCAAGCTTCTCGGCATTCTGCTGCTCGGCTATCTCGATTGCCTTGGAGAGAAGCTTAAGCGCATAACGGGCATCTCCGTTATCCTGAGCAGCTACTGCAGCAATCTTCTGAATAGCAGCCGGGTCGTATTGGTCGCCTATTACTAGCTTGGCCCTTTCTTCCAATATACCGCGGAGCTGGAAGGCATCATAGGGCTTGAAGAAGAGTTCTCGCTCGTCTAAGGAGGATCTGGTACGGGCGTCTAGTTGAGATTTGAGGTTGATTTTGTTGGTGATGAGGATAAAGGCAATGTGGGTTTCCAGATCCTCGTTGATGCGAGAAAGATAATACAAAACATCATCAATATCCTTTTTTAGAAAGTCGGCCTCATCTAACACCACAATCATGTTCTTTGGGTCCTTTTTGAGCTTCTGGATAAAATGGGAGATGGTATATCCCATCTTTTCCTCCTCTCCTGCCACCTTAGAGAGAACTTTGTAGGCAGAGTTTTCAAACTTAGCATTGATGTACTTGAAAACAACGCCCTCGGGAATCTTCTTTCCGATATACTTCACAACCGAGGTTTTTCCAGTGCCTGTGTTACCGTAGATTATAACGTTGGGCACGCGAATGTTGTTGGCAATAGGAAATAAAACAGATTGAATAAACTCAATCTCTTTTTCGCGGTAAGGCAGGTTATCAGGAACGTAATGAATGCTGAGAGCGTTCCTGTTTTTGATTTCCATATATGTTGATTTATGTTAAAAGGGTTTAAAGGAGTTTTGCGTTAAGAATACCTGACTGATTTGGTCGGGAGGTGATTACTGCTTCTCCATATCCCTTT
The DNA here is from genome assembly GCA_013153395.1 of Microcaldota archaeon. GTDB lineage: Archaea > Micrarchaeota > Micrarchaeia > Anstonellales > J096 > JAADEL01. The sequence goes on along the minus strand of JAADEL010000002.1, from coordinate 77 downwards.
GCTCGGATTATGGTGCCCTTGGTGATAATACCTGCACGAGTATCGTTAGGGGTGTTTCCTTGGACCACTGCTTCGAT
>JAADEL010000027.1 GCA_013153395.1 Microcaldota archaeon | reverse complement strand
TGAGGTGGAGTTTGAGGTTTATATTCCTCCTCCTGAAACCAACAACACCATTGTTATTGGAAGTACGGTGGAGGATGAATCCTCTCCACCTGAACCTCCGGTGGAAGAGAACATCACTCCGGTAGAGGAACGAGTAATTGAGCCCGAGGTTCCGCCTCAGGAAGAAGAGCCCGAGATAGTGGAACAACCTCCAGAGCCCCAACCTACGCCTGCTCCACCTAAGGAGGAAAAGGTGGCAGCCGCTCCTGTGGAACGTTCTTATGTTCAGGTAGGGATAGTGGAGGTTACTATCCCTATTTTGGCCTTGTTGTTGATAGCCTGGAGAGTGGCAAAAATAAAGATATTGAAACTGGAGGATGGCCGCACCCGAGTAATCTTCCTAACCTTGTGGAACTCCCCCATCAAGAACAAAAAGGTTATTATCCAAGGAGAGGAATATCGTACGGATCAATCCGGTTCTGTGATCCTCAAAGGAGAGGTTTATAAAAAGGATGTGAAACTACCATGGTATATTACCATATAGCTTTAAAATGTGGTTGTTTATAAATAAATATGGACAAGAAAACAATCGCGGTTGTTCTGGGTGTATTGTTAGTAATTATAGCCTTCTACTTTGCCCAGAATGATGCCTATGGTGTGCTGGCAATAGCGTCTTTGCTAGTGGGACTTTTGGCCCTAGTGATGGCATCTCTGTTGATGGAAGAGGCAAGGCCTAAAGAGGAGCCACAACCTATCGTAGAGGTAAGAAAAGGTCCGGATGTAGAGGAGATCCTCTGGCTTCTGCCTGAGAAGGACCGCATTATTATCGGGTACCTCTATCGAAAGGGCAAGGTAACCCAGGCAGAGCTGGCAAAGGAAACCGGCCTATCCAAGGCAACCTTAAGTAGGCATCTTAAGATGCTTGAAGAAGAGGGCAAGGTAATAATAGAAAAAGACGAAAAAGCTAACTACGTGGAGCTAAGCCCTAAGGTAAAGGAGCTACTAGAAAAGCTCTAAAGCCTCCTTTACCACCCTGTCGATGGCCTCTTCTTCAGAATAGACCCTCACAGGTATCTGGAGGGCTTCTAATTCTTTTTTTATCTTCTCCAACGCAATATCGCTGTTAGGACCTCCCCTTCTCACAAACACATGCACATTGTCTCTGTGAAAGAGCTCTTGGTACTCCTTGATTGCTTGAATAATGCCGTCAAAGGTTTTGGAGACATCTGTAAAATTAGCGATACCGCCTCCTAAAATAAGGGCTTTGGGCTTGTTGGGATGCTTGAACATGGCTTTAAAGAAGGCCTTGGCATAGTTGTAGGTCTCCGAGGTAGAGGGATTTCCGCTATATTCGGCATAGTTGGCAAGCTCCTTTCCCCCTCCTTGCAAATAGATGGAATCAGCAAACACCACGCTAGCCCCTCCTCCTGCTGTCATAAGCCATATGCGGCCTTCAGGATTCAGGATAGTGAGCTTTAAAGAGGCACCAGTTCTTTTATCAAGCTCCTCAACCTCTTCTTCCTCAGGAAAGGACTGCTTCTCAAAGGGCTCAGGAAAAGAAAGATTCCACTTTCCCTTAAAAAATGCATAATCATCCAGCTGCATGAGCACTCCCAGCGGCACAAATCTCCCATCCTTGATAGTATAAGGATTGATTTCCAGATAACTAACATCATATTCTTTTACAAAGCGGTGGAGGTCCGGAAAGAGCTTAGAGAGCTCGCCCTCGGGCACAAACTCCTCCTTCACACTATCCCAGTTTTCCTCAATATCTATCCCTCCTTTCTCGGAATAGAAGATGCGGTCGCCTTCCCTCTCCGAGAGTATGGCCACATAGAACTCTTTCTCATGGGGCACATAGGGCTCTACCAAGAAATGCTTTATCTTTCCTCCATGAACCTCCCTGCCCCAGTTCTCCCGAATAAAGGCCTTTGCTTCCTCAGGGCTAACATCCAAGGCAATCAACCCCAACTTTTGCCTTTTGTTGAACATCTCATCAGGCTTTACCACCAATCTTTCCCCTACTTGATCAATCTTATCAAGCTCATCCAAGGAGGTGATGAGCACCCCTTTGTATTCAGGTACAGGAAGGCCATACTCCTTCATAGCCTGGAAGAGCATGCGTTTGGCATCATATTCCCGGATAGGTCGGCGTGCCATGTCCATAACTCCTTTTAAAGCTTTAAAAAGGGGCCCCGTTCAATATACGGCTATCAACGAAAGGCTTTAAAAACAACCTACCATATATAGGGCGTGGTGAGATAATGTATGTAAAGAAGAGACATCTCGAGATGTTAAGGTATCTCGAGCAGGGAGGAAAGGCGTTGAAAGAGAAGTTCCCTGAAGAGTATGAGGCCAGAGTTCTAGAGCTCTACATCATGGGATTGGTAGAGGACGGAAAACTTACCGAGCAAGGTAAGATTCTGTGGGAGATTACCCGTGAGCTCAACCTCGAAGAGATCCCTGAGCTTTTTGTGGATACCTCTATCGCCACTATGCTGGAAGAATATGCTAAAAGCGGTATTTTGCTCCCTACTTGGGAAGAACCTCTCAAGGCAAGAAAGCTTATTGATGAAGAGGGTTTAACCGAGGTAGGAAAGAAGGTGTTGAAGTTTGCTCAGACCTATGAGCCTAACCTTTATATCTCGCCTGAGATGGTGGGATTGATATATGGATTGCCACCTGTGGGCAAGGAGGCCAAACTCCGCCAATACGCCATAGATGCCTATGGAAGCGACAACGTGGTAAATGCCATGGAGGCAGTAAAGCTTTTGGTGATATCTCCGCCTGACGAGAACAACCGCAAGACCTATGCCTTTACCCGTGCTCATGAATATGTGAAGCAAATCCTGCCGAAGGATCTTGAAAAGCCTTTGATCCTGTCCAAGGATGAGATGAAGGCCCTATATGAGGATACTTCGGGTGAGAGCGAGTTCTATTCAAAGGGTGAGATTACCCAGAAGGGAATGGAGGCCCTTACCCTCTATGAGCACCTGGTGCAGCCTGAGAAGAGAATAGCACCTTCTTATCTCTCCGAGAAGGAGTTTGCTGTGCTCAAGACCATCCGCCGCATTGAAGAGATCCACAAGCACACTCCGGACATCACTCCCACCTATCGGGAGATTAGGGAAAGAGGGGGCTTTGAAAAGCTTATGAATTTGTTGTATTTCCTGGAGGTAAAGAGATTGGTGGAGCAGAGAGAGGATGGCTGGTGGCTAACCCAGCTTGGACACAAGGCCTTGGAATACGAAACCTTTACCATTGAGGCCTCCCGAGCTCTTACCATGCCTAAGAACAATCAAGCTCCTGCTCCTTATTGGCTAGAAAAGGCCCATGAGGAAGGCTTGTTAACCGATGGATACATTACAGGCAAGGGAATATTTGCATTGAAGCTCTCCGAGAGCAAAGACACCTTCTATCTAACCAAGTATGATGCATGGTTGTTGAGTGCTATTCCTAGGGCAAGATATCTGAAGTGGGAAGAGATAGAGCAGAAGGTGCCTGAGGATTATGAAAAGGATTTCTTGGGAGAGGCAGAGGCCAAGAACCTTGTAGAAGTGCTCCATAACCAAACCATAGGTCTTACTCCTTTGGGTGAGGAAATCAAGCTAGCCATAGAGAAAGCAAAGATAGATGACATCAAGGCCACCGAGTTCCCCATCACACCTTTGTTCTACAAGGTGTTGAAGCACTTCTATGAGAACCATGAGAGGCTGGTAAATCTCTGGAAGGAGAGAGGATATTCTCGCATGGTGGTCCAGATTATCAAGGAGACTGGCCTCTATGTGGATGAGGTAAAGAAGGCCTTGGTGGTGTTGAGGAACCTCGGATTTATTGGTAAGCTAGGCCTTACCGAAAGCGGAAAGAGAATCGTCGAGGCCATGAAGTACCTCCAGTAATTCCTTATAGGGCCCGCCCAGGGCCTCATATTTTTCTTTTTGGGTAAAGATAGGCCAAAGAATAGAATCCAGATGTAAAGGAGGAATATGGGTTTCTTGGGAGAGGCTTTGCCAATCCTCCTTTTTATAGCCGAGAAGGCGAGAAAGCTTCTGAATGCGGGAGTCCCAGGGAATCTCTACCTCCATAGGATAGGGAATAAAGCGGCCGGTGAGGATACGGGCACCATATCCATACATCTTTACCGCAAACACGATGGTTTTCCCCTTTGAGCCCATTATCCTTTCAAGAAAGAGTTGAAGGTCTCTCATGCGAGGATAAAAGGAGAAGTCAATCTGGGAAAGATAGGGCTGGATGCGTTCTAGGCGTTTTCTCTTTATCGCTAGCAATCTTTTGT
>JAADEL010000043.1 GCA_013153395.1 Microcaldota archaeon | reverse complement strand
AGCTGAAGGAGGAAAACCTCTTCTTGCTTTTCCCGTTCTTCGGGGGTTTTTGCCCATTTATAGTCCATGCCAATTTCGCCTACTCCTTTGGCCTTAGGTACTAACTCCATTACCTTCTCCAGATCCTCCCAACTTATAGAGGGCACCGTTTGAGGAGCTATCCCTACGAAATCCGCCTTTAAGGAGCTCTCTACATCATATCCACACGTTATAGTGGTAATCTCACCTTTATACTCAAAAAAGTGGGAGTGGATGTCTATCATTCTCTTCTCACTGGAAGTCCAAGCTTTTTGAGCTCACGCGGAAGCTGCCCATACATGCCTCGAGAAACCAACACCTTCACATCTCCGTCGTTTGGATTCTTCTCCCATTCTAACTGAAGGTGGAGAGCTAATACCTTTGCCCAGAGAGGATGGCTATATTGAGAATGAATATTCCACATCCGAAGCTGATTGGGGATTTCCTCCAGCTTGCGATTAAAGTTCTCAATCAACCTTACATAGCCTTCGGCCATCATTTTCTCTGTCTGCGGGATCTCTAAATCAGGGTTTTGGGTGATCTGCTGGAGATTGCCATAAAGGGCAAGACCATGAAGAGGATTGAATGGTTCTTGGAAAACTTTCTGAACAAGATAATTCACCCAACTATCCAGCCCTAGAGCATTATGGATCTGTTGCTGGTGCTTTATCTCTTCTATAAACTTCTGGTACTCAGCGAGGGGATTAGGAGAGATGTGGTTCATTAAAAGGGTATATAAAAAGGGAAGGTCAGGATGTCCGAGATAAGGCAAGAATTGGGTGTAGCGCCTTCCATCTTTCTTTTCGTCCCATTTCACCGAATCTGCTATCACTACAATAGAAGGTCCTTTGGATTTTTTCCTTAGAAGCCCTATCACCTTTTTATAGTTTAACCATTACTTTAAAAACATGCCGGACAATCCCATCATCCGTATTGTGAAGGAAAATATCGACAGGATTGAGGCCCCTGAGGTTGCTATTTCCTTTTCAGGAGGGATTGATAGCACCTTGTTGGCGGTGCTTGCCCGTCAATCCAAGAAAGTAACCCTTTATACCATTAATTTTGAGGAAAGGGGCGAGGATATCCATTATGCGAGAAAGGCCGCTCAGGAGCTAGGATTGCCCTTGGTAGAAGTAAAGATAACGCGGGAGGAGCTGGAGAAAAACTTTCCCAAGGCACTGGAGCTGGCCAAAGGGGATGTGGTAAAGGCCCATGTGCTCGCTCCTTTGATCAAGCTAGTGAAAGAGGTAAAAGAGAAAGATCTTTTGTTTGGGGCCGGCACAGAGGAGCTTTTCATGGGCTATGACAGGCATTATAGCTTTCCCAAAGAGGAGCTAAAACAGAGGCTGAAAGAGGAGTTTGAGGCGCTGGAAAGGAATGAGATTAGGGCATTGAGGGAGCTCTGCGAGAGCGAGGGCAAGAGGGCCCATTTTCCCTATTATGATAAAAGGCTGTTGGAGTATGTGCATAGCTTCCCTGAGGAGGTGATTGCCAAGGACAAAGAGAGGAAAAAACACCTTCTGCGAGAGAGTGCAAAAGGCATTGTGCCGGAATTTGTGAGAACAAGAAAGAAAAAGGCCCTCCAGTATGGCACAAAGGTGGTGGAGGTGTTTAGAAAAGCTCGGAGGGCTCAACGTTGAAAGGATAGCGTTTTATAATCTCCTTGGGTGGAAGCTCCTTTTTGAGCTCCTCTACCTTTTCCTTGGGGAACTTGTAGAGGTCATCTATGGGCTTTTTCTCCATCAGGCGCTTGAGGGCCTCTTTTATTCCTCGTTTGGTGAGCTTGCCTTGGGCATAGAGCAAAAGCACCTTCCTTATCTGGTCATCGGTAGGCTCTTTGCCCGTTTCCCTTCTTAGGCTGATGAGAGTGTCTTCCAAGGTAACAGCAACGATCTTAGGCTCCACTTTCTCCTTGAGCTCCTCGTAGAGATAAAGGCGGTGGTTGGTGAGCATGCGGCGAGCAAGCTCCTCGTTCAGATCTTGCTTGAGCTCCTGGAGCTTTTCCTCCATGGTGGGCACCGGTGGGGCCTCCGGCATCTCAAAGATCTCGATATCGGTTTCAGGATACATGCGGGCAGCTCCGGGCAGTGGTCTCATGAACTGAGAGGAGCCATCGGGCAGGGCCTTGCGGGTTTCCTCGGGCACATAGTCCATCTTGGCCCTGTAGAGCACATAGGAAAGGGCTTTCTTGGCTTGTTCAAGAGGGGCAATCACAAATACCCATCCATCTCCTAGAACATTGCTAAGGTCAATGTTGTATTTGGAGGCTTCGTCGGAATGGATGAGGCCTTTTACTCCGGCTAGGCGAGCATAATCTGCCAATTCTGAGCCATAGCGTCTTTTTCCCACCTTGCGGGCAAAGACCCCTTTATAGCCGGGGAAGCGAAGGGCAAAGGCTCTTTCTCCCCTTTCTATTGCCTTGCCCACAAACCCTCCTGCCCCTCGGAGATGCTCTGTTATCTCGATGATTTCTTCGGGGATGTTGAAGAGGTTTTTCTCTTTGAGCTCCTGAATAAGGGCGATTAGGTCCTTTTGGCGTTGGATTTCGTTCTCTACCCAGGCAGGAATCATATCTAGCTCTTGGGCACCTTTGATCTCTACTCGAGCACCCCCCTCTACGCTTATGTTAAGGTCCTGGCGAATGGTTCCCAATCCTCGCTCTACATAGGGATGCATGCGCAGTGTGAGGCCTATCTTTTGGGCAACCTCCTTGGCATGTTCTCCGTCTTTTATATCGGGCGTGGTAGCAATCTCCAGCAAAGTAATCCCAAGGCGGTTTAGGCCATAGGCGCGATAATGGGGGCTTTCTTCCAAGATAGCGGCACTCTCTTCCTCCACACAGAGGGTTTGAATGCCGATAGGGCCTTTGGAGGTTTCTATCTTGCCATCTATGGCTACCAAGGCGGTGCGTTGAAAGCCTGATGTATTGCTTCCATCCACCACTATCTTACGCATGAACATTGCTTTGGGAAAGATGGTCATGTTGAAGCTGCGGGCAATGGAGGAAGCGGTTTCCAAGGACTTGGGGTCTGGAGATAGAGGAGGTTCTTCATCCAGCTCCACCAAACAAGCATGGGAATTATTCCAGCGATAGAGGATGTCTTTATTCTTTTCTATCTCGAGCTTGGCAGCTAGGTCAATATCACCTACTTCGGATCTTGAGATGGTAAAACGCCTTCTTATCTCATGTCTAAAGGGTTGCTCATCATACTTACAACGACAGAAAAGCTTTCCTTTAAGCCTTTGGTGTATCTCGAGCCCTATCTTTGGCATGAGGACATTTCCATAACTATGCTTAAAAACCTTTTCCTCAATAAAGAAAACAGAGGGCCCGTAGCTCAGCCAGGCAGAGCGACGGTCTTATAGGACACGCTCTGTCTAAGATAGCCGTAGGTCGTGGGTTCAAATCCCACCGGGCCCATGTTAACCTTTCTTGGATTTAAGGTTTTGGACCACCATGGCAAGATATTCCTCCAAAGAAGGTGGTTGATCAGGGTAGTAACGTTGAAGCTCTTCATAAGCTTCTTTATAAGGGGTGGGATCCTGGGCCCCATATTTCTGGAGGAGTTGGCTTAAGGAAGAGTTGGCAAGCTCCTCCTTTACCTTTTTTACCAACTCGGCGGGTGGTCGATTACCCCAATAAAAGGCCAAGGCGCTCGATTGAGCAATGGGGAGATCCCGGGTTTGTTGATAGCGTTGTCGTAGAGCAGAGAGCTGATTATTTCTGGCTATTCTCTCCGCTATTGCCATGCTCTTTTCTTCTTTCTCTTCCTCTATCTCATCCTCGGAAGTATCTCTATTTTCACGAGTTATGCCGAAGTTAGGAGGAGGTGAAGGAACCACTACCTCGGTTACATACTCATCCACAACCTTCTCAGCCAGAGTGGGGATAGCCTCCGTAGGATAGGTAGAAGGGACAACCTTCTTCTTTACCCAGTCCTCTTTTAACTCTACCCAGAGTTTGTTGATAAGGCGGCTCACTTCCCCTTTTACGGAGAATATCAACTTTTCATCCTTGGTTTGAGAGACCGCCATTAAGCCTAGTCCTATTACTTTTCCAGCAATTCCTCCTATGCTAAACGCCAATTTTCCTAGTTGCTGAGGCTTTTGCCAGATATCCAGTTTGATTCCAAACTCTTGGAGAGCCTTAGCTCCGGTCACAGCATTCAAAGCAGGCAATCCCTTCCTAATCAAGCCATCCCAGTAGTTTATATCATCGGTTTCTTTCCACATCGCCAGAAGCTTTCCCCACAATTCCTTTTCCTGGGGAAGGGTAGCCTT
>JAADEL010000026.1 GCA_013153395.1 Microcaldota archaeon | reverse complement strand
TATCAAGAGGGAAAGGAGCCTTTAACCTCGGATGAGAACTTCTTTTTGCAATTACTCAAGAGCTATTTTCCTGAAGGAGTGAAAATAGAAGATATTAAAGGGCTCGTGAGAAAGACCTTCCAGCCTATCATTGAGTATGTGAATACTTGGATTAAGAATAAGTTTGAAAAGGATTATATTGACTTTACGGGGTGGAAGTTGTTTATGATATTTGTGGGATTGCTGATGCTGGGGATGTTTGCTCAACCCTTCCTTTTAATAGGGGGAGCGCTATTAGCGATGGTTTCTCCTCTCCTAGCGGCGATTACGGTTCTCGTGGTAATGTATCTGCCTTATGCTGCCATCTTAGGGGTTATAGTGTTGATGTTGTTGATTTGGAAGGACGGTGCCCGTATATTAGGAAGGTGGAGCAAAGAAGGAAGATTGCTCCAGCTTAGGTGGCAAGCCTTTGAGCGTTATCTGAAAGAACAGACACTCACACCTGATAAAAAGATAGATGATGTTATCCTGTGGGATAAGCTCCTTGTGTATGGAACGGCTCTGGGAGTGGCAGATAAAATAATCAAACAAACCTGGGATAGCCATCTTCCCCAGGTGGCAGAGGAGGTGGTAAAATGATAAATGTTATATTGGGGTTGGCGATTGCAACTGCTATCGCTTTAGGAATAGTATGGTACGTGCTCTCCAGGAGGAAAAAGGCTCCTAAGGAACCAGTGGAAAAGCTACCTAGGTCTAAGCCTCCTTCCTTGGATAGATCCCTTTATACGGTACAGTATATGGTGTTCTCGAAGCTGATTCCTCAGTTCTATGTACCTGCTATAGCTGTTTCCCTTATCAAAAAGGGATATATTGTAAAAGAGGGGGATAAATGGATAATAAGCCAAGGAGAGGAGCCTTTAAAGCCTGATGAGGAGCAGATTCTGGAAAAATTGAAGAAAAGGGTTAGTGGAGAATTTGACCTCAGGAAGATATGGAAGGCAGCTGTCACTGTAAGAAGAAGAAAGCGACAAAGGTGGATAGAGGTAAATGTAGATGTGGACCTGGATCCTGAAGTGGGATCGATGAAACCGCTAAAGGAAGCAAAAAGGTTTTTGGGAACCGTGGTTATTAGTTTAGGATTTGGGGCCTTTGTTCTCTTATTAATAAGCTCGATGCTCTTTCCCGACTGGATGGAGTTTTTGGGAGCCCTAGCGTTGGGAGTTATATTCTGGATATTTATACTCCTACCAGCCTTGTCTCTTCTATTGGCTTTTAAAGCAAATGAATGGATACATTGGACAGACAAAGGATGGAAAGAGAAGGTGGAATGGGAGGCCTACAAGGATTATCTGTTTCTTTCCCAACCTGAAGTGGATGCCAATGAGCTTCCTTATGCCATTGCCTTAGGAGCGGGTGATGTGGTAAGACCTAAAGATGAAAAGGCCAAAGAGCTCTATGAGGCCTACAAAGAGGTGCGTTAAATCTAATGAATCCTCTCTTAGCCGCCTATAAGAAACCTATCCTTTCAGTCGCCTAATAGAGCAGGGGTTCTCGGAAGGGGCAAGCTAAGAGAGAAGGCGCCCCTTTTAGCTGCCTAATAGGGTCCGGGGTTTGAAAGGGGCGGGGCTAATAGGCATCTTGCCCCTTTCAATAGGTTAAAAAAGGTTTTTTCCCCTAATTAGGCATGGATGTAGGTATAGTGGGATATGGAGCTTATGTTCCCAAATATCGTATAAAATCCGAGGTTATCGCTAAGGTGTGGGGAGAAGACCCTGTAAGAATATCCGAAGGTTTGGGAATAAAGGAAAAGGCAGTAGCCGATTATGATGAAGATTCTGTAACTATGGCCATAGAGGCAGGTAAGAATGCCTTTAGCAATTCTTCGGTGGGCCCTAAGGAAATTGGGGCTGTATTCTTTGGAAGTGAGAGCCATCCTTATGCTGTTAAATCAAGCGCATCTATTGTGGCAGAGGCATTGGATATTACGCCTGAGTTGGTGGCAGCCGATATGGAGTTTGCCTGTAGAGCAGGAACCGCTGGTATGGTAGCCGTCTATGGCATGGTGAAAGGAGGAATAATAGAGGCAGGAGTAGCAATAGGCAGTGATACTGCACAAGGTAGGCCGGCTGATGCCTTGGAATATTCGGCCGCTTCAGGAGGAGGCTTCTACATTATTGGAAAAAAGGATCCTATCGCGGTAATAAAGGCCACTTACTCTGTAACCACCGACACTCCCGATTTCTGGAGAAGAGAGGGCATCCATTATCCTTCTCATGGGGGAAGGTTTACCGGAGAGCCTGCTTACTTTAAGCATGTGCTCATGGCCGCAAAAGGAATATTGGAAAAAACAGGCTATGATATCAAGGACTTTGACCATGTGATACTGCACCAGCCTAATGCCAAGTTCCCCAAGGCAGCAGCCAAGAAGCTGGGCGTTACTCCTGAGCAGCTCCAATATGGGCTTTTGGTGCCTATTATTGGAAATACCTATAGTGGAGCCACCCTGGTAGGATTGGCCAATGTGCTAGACCATGCCAAAGAAGGAGACCTTATACTGCAGGTAAGCTTTGGTTCGGGAGCAGGCAGCGATGCCTTTATCTACGAGGTAAAGGACCCAAGACCTCCTAAGAGACCTCTGTCTTGGTATCTAGAAAGAAAGGAATACCTAGACTACGCTACCTATCTCAAGAAGAGAAGGAAGATCATAAAATAGATGCTTCAACACCAGCATTTTCTTTGGACCTTTTTTGTTCTTTGGGATTATCTTTCTCAGCCTTGGGACTATGTGATAGTGGCTTTGTTCTCGGTATTGCCCGATATCGATATCACTCCTAAAAAATTCCAGTTTTTGCCCAAAGTGCTGAGAGATCCCCTCAACCTTATTACCAGCCTTATATGGAAAATCTTTTATCTGCCCTATGTGATGGTGGCGGGTTGGTTTATAGGAGAAAAGGCCTTGGAACATCGCACCATTACCCATGCCCTTTGGCCTGCTCTTATGCTCTCGGCCATTATATATTGGTTTTATCCGCAGGGCGGGCTATTGGCCTTTGCTTCTTATGTCCTCCATCTTTATTTCGATTCCATCACAAAAAGCGGGGTAAGGTGGCTCTATCCTTGGCTCTATATAAGGGGAAGGTTGAACACCAGCTCTTGGTGGCAGAGGTTTATTCCTGATGTTGTTTTAGCAGGGGCTTTATATCTTCAAACCCCAGCTTGGTTACCTTTACTCCTCTTTGCCCTTTTAATAAAAGAGGTAAGGCTTTCTTAGTTAAATGGAACAAGATCTTGAAGGCATCCATCCAAACGATCTTAGGCGTTCCATAGCGCTTTCCAAAGAAAATAGGCATCTCTGCTATCTTGTATTTTCGTTTCATGATTTCAGAGAACATATCAACCTCCAGCTCAAATCCCTTGGCAGAGATTTCCAGCTCCTTATAAACAGGATAGCGAAAGCCTATCATGCCCGACATCACATCCGAAATATTGGAACCAAAGAGGAGGTTAGCATAGGTAGTGGTAAAGATGTTGGTGAAATGGTTTAAAGGAGGCATGGCTCCTTTCTCCATCTTTCCCCGCAGCCTGCTTCCCAGCACCACATCATATTCATCCAAGAGCTTCTCCATGGCAGGAAGGTTCTCAGGGAGGTAAGTGCCATCTCCGTCTAGCATAATAAGCTTCTTGGCCTCTATGCGCTGAAAGGCGTCCTTAACTGCGTTTCCCTTTCCTGTGGGAGGGGTCCAAAGAACCTCGGCTCCCAGCTCCTTAGCAATCTTGGGAGTATTGTCATCGCTCGAATCCGCTAACACTATTTTAGCATGGGGCATCACCTTTTTTATAGAGAGAATAACGTCTCGGATGCCCTTTTCCTCGTTGTAGGTTGGAAGTAATATAACCAATTCATCCATCATATCCACCCATAGAGCAATAGGGGGAGAGTGAGGGTTGCCTCTCCATAAACGGTAACGTGGCGTGCCTCTTCGTTGATCTTGCCCCAGCTTACTCCTTCTCGGGTTTTTGCTCCTGAGAGAGAGCCGTCCCACTCGGCTGCTGTTGTTAGATAGATAGAGTAATTAAGACCTCCGCGAGGCAGGTTAGCAGCAATGGTGTGATGCTTGGCAATCCCGCCTCCTAGGATAAGAGCTCCAACCTCCTCCTGAGGCAAGAGATAGCTCCCTAGTTTCTTTAGGTCTCCCACCACATCAATCTTGAAGGGGACCTTTTGTTCCAGGAAATAGAAGTTAAGGCCTATAGCAGCATCCACAATGCCCGGAGCAAATATGGGAATGTTTTTTTGATAGGCGAGGGCGAGGAAGCTTCTCTTTCCCTTTTCGTGGAGGTATTTGCCATAGGCATGGGCAATCTCAGAGGGCAAAAAGGTGCCACCCTCCTTAAAGACCTCAAAGGTGATTTTTTCAAGGAGTTCATAGGCTTGGTTGGGCACAAGGATGTTGCCTAAGCGGTTTATTCCTTGGCGGTGAAGCTCTTTATCATCCATCTCAAAGCTTCCTATCTCATAGGGCATAAAGCTCTTTATCACATCGTGGTCAATGCTGCCCCCTGTGGTAATCACGCAATCCACCATATCCTTTTCCAGCATCCTTATCAAATATCCGCGCATGCCGCTTGCCATGATATTGGCGGTGAAGCTTAAGCATTTGAAGGCGTTTCTTTCAAGCATCTGAGAAAGGATTTTTCGGGCTTGGGCAAGATGGGTGCTCTGAAAGCCTACCTCCCCCATATGTTGAATGAATTCATCAAAAGAATAGACGTCCCTTTGAACCATATATTAATTTGGTAAGGGTTTTAAATATTGACATTCTATAAATCACACATGGAAAAGATCAAAACCGGGATTATGGGACTGGATGAGATGTTGAACGGCGGCCTTCCTAAGAACAGGCACATCGGTTTTTATGGAGGGCCTGGAACAGGTAAAACCACCTTTACCTTTGAGCTCCTGTATAAGGGAGCCTTGATGGGCGAAGTAGGATATTATCTCACATTAGAAGAGCCTCCTGACCATATCATTGAAAACGCCTCCGCTCAGTTCCCGGAGTTTACGGAGATAAAGAGGCTGGTAGCCGAGGGAAAGCTCATCATTGAAAAGAACATAAGCTATGATGTGAATGAAATCATAGAACAGATCGAAAAAACCGTATTGGAAAGGAATGTTTCCCGTCTTGTAATCGATTCTATTACCATATTCAAGGCGTTATTCCCTAATGAAAGAGAATATCGAAGCGGGCTTATTGAGTTTCTGAATTTGCTTAGAACGCTAGATATTACTGTATTCCCCATTATTGAGGCACCAACCTCGGCAAGAGAGACTTTTGAATACTCCATAGAGCACTATGTTCTAGATGGTATCATCAACCTCTATAACATCTACAAAGGAGAAACCCGAATAAGAGCACTGGAGATTTATAAGATGAGAGGTACCTCTCATGATACTAACATAGTGCCCTTCAGGATTACTCCTAGAGGAGTAAAGGTGTACTTAGGAGAGAAGATATTTTAAAACCTTTGGAGGGAATATAAACATGGAAGGATTGGGGCCAGTGCTGCTTATTCTCATCATAGCAGTGCTGGGATTCTTGGTGCTGTGGTTTATAAAGAAGATAAGTTCTCTGTTGCTCACCATAATTAGCGGGATATTGGTGGTGTTTATTGTTATTGTGTTGTTCATGATTGTTTCGGATATTGCCAATAAGCCCGTTCCCTTTAGCATTGTGAATCAGAGCTATGCGGAAAACCTTACCACAGGTGTGAAGGTGTTCAGCAAGAATCCTCTTATATTGGAGATTGCCCAGGATGGCGCCACCAATCTATCCATCGATAAGATCACCGAGACTACGGGAAACAAAGTGCTCATTGTGATCAACTACCAACACTGCAATCATTCTCCTAAGTTCAACCGCATCCTGGTAGAATTGCCAGAGAGCTATGAAAACCATACCTTTTTGCTAAGGTCAACCCAGCTGCCTTGCCAATAGAATTAATGTAGGAAGAATAATTATCCCCAGCATCGAGGAAGGGCTTGCCCCGATACGGGCGGCTGTTATTCCAATTACTGAGCTTATCAACAAAGAAAAAAGTCCCATTATTCCTTCTAAGAGGAAGGAAGTGGAGAGGATTAAAACAAGGAGGGGCCAGCGGGCGCTCTCAGGGATAGTAGGAAGATGGGGCAAAAGAAAGAACACCAGAAAACCTCCTACCACTATGCCCAGGATAAGGAAGTACTTAGCGGAGTAGGAAGGGATATATTCCACGTAGGCGTTGCGGAGCTTATTGGTTTGGAGATAGTTATCGATGGCGAGGATATATTGGGTGGAGGCAATAGCACTATAGTAGGAAAGGAAATGGTAATTGGTGTAAATGGGAACTAGAGTGGAGATCACCGAAGGAGGTGAAACACCAGGTAAAAGAAGGGAGAACATCCCCAGGATAATGCCTGTAATTATGGGAGAAGGATGTAAAGAGGGGGAAGAACGAGAGAAGGAAAGGGTGGCAGGTTTGTAGAAAAGAAGATAGGGAATGGCAAACAACCCGGAGAACAAAGAAAACATTCTATCCTCATGCAAAGCATAGTAACCCCATAGGCCTGAAAGGAGGAATATACCTTTGCCGTTCAGTGAGAGGAAATGGTAAGTGGCAATAAAGAGAACAATGTAAAAAAGGTAGGGTCGCAGGAAGTGGTAGAGGGCTTGGTAGTCAGGAGGAAAAAGCAATGCGGCCAGGGCAGCAATAAAGGCACTCATTACAAATACATAGGTGGTGGAATAAGCGTCTTTCTGGGCTAGGCGGTTTATTAAAGGGGCGGCGGCTACTTCTTGACTGACGCTGTAAAGAATGGAGGGAAGGATAGAAAGAATGAAATGGAGACCGAGGGCAAAGGCAAGCTGCTCCACACTAAAGAAAGGTGCAAGAAGGATTGCCAAGAGATTGGCGTGGATGCCCGGAAGAAAATTAACCAATATTACCAAAATAACAAGCAAAACCCAATCAAACATTCTGGAAAAAGTGGTGGAGATTCTCGGCCCTTATTATCTTACATCCCATGGCCTGAGCCATCTTAAGCATCCCGATATCGGAGCTTACTAAAAAGGCATCTAGCTCCTTTGTGAGTAATATAATCTCAAGATCATTGGGAGAATCGAGGATGCCGCTTCGAACCAAGGTGCGGTACTTTTCCCGTAAGGTACGAATATGGGATTCGTCGGGTTCTAATCGAGTAAACTCCTCTGCTATGCGCAAACCTTTGTCAAAGCGTTTTCTTAGCTCGGTAAGGTAGTCAAGAAAAACCTGGGCAGGAATGGTAGCGGTAGGGTCGGGTGCCTTTATTATCCACATTCCTTCTAATTCATCCACAGGGATAAAGCGGGAAAGCTCCTTGGCCACCATAGGGGTGGTATAAACGGCGATTCCCTTTTGGCGGAAGCGTTGGAGGATGAGCTTACTGGCCTCCGCTCTGTCCTCGTGGAAGTGGTTATAGACGTTGGGATTGGCAAATACGGTAGTATCTACCACTACCTCCATACATATTTAAGGAAAGATTTTAATAATGTGCTTACCCCCTTGAGATTGGATTAAATCATAGGCAGGAGTGTGATGGAACTCCCTACTGCGTAAGAGATCCAAAACGCTATAACGAAGATCGTTAGGAGTGATATTCCAATCAAGTCGGTAAGGAGCTACCAACCTAACGAACTGGGCTAGGGAATCGGGTGGAAGATGGAGGGCGGCAGTATAGGCCACCGTATAACCTTCTTTATCTCGAGCATGAGGATTAGCCCCATTTTCCAACAACACCTTGACAGCAGGAAGGTTGCCCTTTTGTACAGCATCATGGAGAGGCGTCCTTCCATTATTATCGGGCTGGTTGATGAGAGCTTTTAAAGGAGGATGGTAGCCTAAAAATCTTTTTATTAACTCTGCATTACCATAGCGAGCCAAATAATGCAGAATATGCTTACCTTGGTGATCCCTTACCTTTATCCAGCCCTGGGGATCCTGTTTAAAATAGGAGAGAGGGTCATCCTTTTGAAAAAGCTCGCGTAAGGCAAAGGCGGGCAGCATCTCATCGTGAAGGGGCTTTCGGGAGAGAAAGTGAGGGTTGGTGGTTATTATAAGTGGTAGTTGGTGTGCCATGTTATAATTTTGTGGGAGAAGTTTTTTAAAACTGCGGGAGTGAGTAGGATATGCTTTTCGTCACTAGCAACCGACACAAGTTCGAAGAAGCTAAGAAGATTATTCCTGAGTTGGAGATGAGAGAGCTTGATATCCCGGAGCCTCGCGGAGGGTTAAAAGAGATAGCGATGGGAAAGGCCCTTTATGCCTTTAATATCATCAAAAAGCCGTTGGTAGTAGAAGATACCGGCATCTTTATCGATTGTTTGAATGGCTTTCCTGGAGAGATGGCTAAGTGGAGTCTTCAAAAACTAGGATTAAAGGGAATATTAAAGCTTATGGAGGGATGTGAAAAAAGGACAGGGAGGGTGCTATCGGTGGTCGCCTACATTGATAGTGAAGGGATCAGGCTCTTTGAAGGAGCTCTGGAGGTAGAAATCGCCAAAGAGCCCCGGGGAACATCGGGATTTGGGTATGATCCTATTTTGATTCCAAAGGGAAAGGGATTTACGCTGGCTGAGAACACCCAATACAAACATCAGCATAGCCATAGAGTAGAGGCCTTCAAAAAGCTCCAAGCGTACTTAAAAAAGAACCGAGGATAGCTGTCTATAAGGGGAAGGTTTAAATAGTTATAGGAAGAGAGGGTATGTATGAGAGGAATATATCTTCTAGTACTGGCGGGACTTTTGTTCTTCGCCGGATGTGTAGGGACTCAGACCACACAGACCACGACCGCTCCATCCCCAGCACCTGCACCAGCAGAACAACAAGAGGAACCCACTACACCAACCGCACCAGCCGTAGAAGGAACCCCTACAGTGCAGATGGCCATTGACCAAGGAGAGACCGTGGAATGTAAGGTAAATGTGACAGTACTAGCGGATGGGCAAAGAGTAGATATAGAGGAAACCTACTATCTTGCCAAGGGAAAGATTGCCCTAGTGCTAGAGAAGATGGAAGGTGGAACCATTCCTCCAAACGTAACCTTGCCTACCACTGTGCTAGTGAGCAAAGAGGAGAACGGCAATTATACCATCTATCTCAAGGTAAATGCCCAAATCAACGACCGCTACTGTGAGTGGATCAAGATAGTGAGCGACCAGCCACCTCAAGTAGAATATGTGAACTTCGACGCCTTGATAGGAGATGTGCAGACTGTGCAGGAGAGCGCTGACAACGTCGAGGTAACCGGCCAGGTAGTATGTGAGATCTACCAGGGTACCGAGGATCCTTTCGTAGTGGAAGGAACTGTGTGTGAGAGCCTACAACCATAAGTTTTAAACTTTTTCTTTTTATTCTTTAGTATGACTGGAATTGAACTGATTATTTTGTTAATAGTAATCGCCGCCCTTTATACCTTTATAACCTATAACGAACTGGTAAGGTATAGAGAGGCTATAAAAAATGCTTGGGCTCAGATTGATGTTCAGCTCAAGAGGAGAGCAGACCTTATCCCTAATCTGGTAAACGCAGTAAAGGGATATATGAAACATGAGCGAGAGCTTTTAGAGAAAATCACAGAACTCAGATCGAAGATTATCTCAGGAGACCCTAAAGAGAGGATGGAGGCCAACGATATGCTTACAGGAGCTTTGAAAAGTTTGTTCGCGGTAGCTGAGAACTATCCTGATCTAAAAGCCAATCAGAATGTTCTCCAACTCCAGGAGGAGCTTACCACCACTGAGAACAAGATCGCCTATGCTAGACAGGCCTATAATGATAGTGCCTATCTCTATAACACCATGATTAAACAGATACCGGCTATGTTTGTGGCAAAGTTGTTTGGGTTTAAGGAAGTACCTTATCTGGAAATAAAGGAAGAAGAAAGGAAAGTACCTAAGGTGGAACTCTGAAGCTGTATAGTTTGGGAGCAGGACAGGAGGTAGGCCGTTCTGCCTTCTTGCTGGACACAGGGAATGTGAGGTTTTTGATGGATTATGGGATAAAGCTATTGCCGGGTGAGACCAAAGGAGTGGAATATCCTTTGGAACTTCCTTCTAAGCCCCATTTTGTGGTACTTTCCCATGCCCATCTTGACCACTGTGGATATCTTCCTTCTTTATTTTCCAAAGGAGAAACCCCTCCTTTTTTGGCCACTAAGCCTACATTGGAGATATCGGAAGTGATGTGGAAGGATGCCCTGAAGGTAGCAAAAATCAATAAGAATCCCTTGCCTTTTAAGCCCAAAGATATAAAACAGGCGGGGAAATACTGGGAGGAGATAGGAAGGAAGAACTCCTTATTGGGAGTAAATATGGAAAGCTATGATGCCGGCCATATATTGGGAAGTGTATATACGCAGTTTGAGGTGGAGGGAAAGAAGATCCTCTATACAGGAGACTTTAAATATACTCCTACTGAACTCCATAATGGAGCGGAGCACCCTCCTGAAACCGATGTGTTGTTGATAGAATCTACCTATTGGTATCAGAACCATCCTTCCCGAAAGGAGCAGATCCAAAGGATATATGATATTGTAGATGGAGTGATTGAAGATGGTGGAACGGTGTTGTTCCCATCCTTTGCCCTAGGAAGAACCCAAGACTTGATTGAGATATTGGCCGATAGATATTATGGAAAGGTGCCGGTGTATGTGGATGGAATGGGAAAGAAAATCACCGAGATCTATCTCAAGTACAAAGACCAGCTGAAGGATAAAGACTTTGAGAAGAAGGTAAAGAAGGTTAGGTTTATTGAGAACAGGACGCAGAGGAAAAAGGCCACCGAAAAGCCCTCAATCATTATCTCAACTTCAGGTATGCTGGACGGAGGGCCTGCTTTAGAACACATGCTCCATATGAGCCCTAAATCCGCTGTGATCTTGACAGGGTATCAGGTAGAGGGCACCAACGGACATAGATTGCTTACTCAGAATAAGATAAAGATAGATGGATATGAGCTTAAGGTGGAATTCCCTGTTTATTATCTCTCTTTATCGGCCCATGCAGACAGAGGAGATATCTTCCGCTTTATACAGCAGACCTCACCTGAAAAGATTATCTTGATTCACTCGGATAGCTCCCAGCTTTTTGAGGAGGAGCTCCGGAACGACTATGGATATGATGCCAAAGCAATCAAAACAGGCGAGAGCATAGAGCTCTAATTTTTAAACATTACCACATACTATAACATATTGTATGGCTGTTGTGATTATCTCTGAGGCACGTTCGGGAAAGGGTCTTGTTCCAGTGGTGAATAAAGCGGGAAAGCTAGAACGAATGTTTATCGATTCTCCCTTGCAAAACATTATAGATAGTGCTCGGATTGCGGCTGAGCTTACCCGCAGAGGAAAGCAGGTTATCTTTTATGGTGTGATAGATGCCGCTTCCTTGTCCTATTATGATTATAATTATCCTCGCACATTGGCTAACTATCTCAGGTCCCGAGCCGATGTAAGAGGAATGGAGGAGGAGATTGCCCATTTCTTTGGATTACCTGTAGAGAGAATAAGAGAAAGAATGGGAGATAGCTATGCCTATTATTGGTGGATTAAGAATGCTCCTCTGAAGGTGGATGTAGACCCACAATATAAAGAGGCCCTTTTGAAGATAGAGAATGCCCGCATACCTGCCCCTATCAGGCGTTACTTTGCCACCAACTTGGTGCAAAGAGTAGAGGGAATTAGAGAGTCACCTATCCCTGTGGATAGCAGCGTAAGCAACTTAGTAAAAGAAATCGAACAACATCTAGGACCGGCTGCCCTTAACCTGGTGCATCTGAGGATAGCTCGATATCTCTTCTATCTGGCCTTTGAACACTTTAAAGGCAACAAACAAAATCTTGTGTTCAAGCTGGGTATGTCTCCTTCTCAAACTATAGATGAATGGCCGGAGATAGAAAAGGCGTTGGATCCTATCTTTATGGCCCCTGATTTTGGAGGTGCGTTAAAGAGGTTCATAAGTGCCTTCAGCATTCTGTATGAAGGATATTCCAACAAACACAAGAATATTGTTCCGCTGGCCTTTGCGGTGGATGGATACTTTACCTCTGCTACCTTGGCCAACATCAAAAGAGATCACATTGAGATAAGGCCCAGAACACCCTGGGGGACCGTAGGAAAATACAAGCTCTACCCTGATGAATTAAGGTATGTGATTAAGGAAAAGGGGTTAAAGGGATTAATTACTATCAAGTATCCATTGGTGATTGTTGACCACCTCTTAGGATTGCTAAGCACCATAGAGGGCCGAACGCTGAAGAAAACCTCCACCTATATCAACGAGATAGCCCATCAAGTATTGAGCAATGGAGCAAATGCCATGGAGGGATTGCTAAAGATGGCAAGCAACATAAAGGACATTGAGGCAATCTATTTTGTAGAGGGAGATGGCTCCTTAAAAGAGGATGGGACATTAGGGGAGCCACGGATAAACCTCATGACGGGAGGGGCCTCAGATAAGGCCTTCCGAATGATAGCAGAAGAGATGGGAGCCGAATTCATTCGCGTAATCTCCGCACCTCGAGAGATAGTAGAGGACACTCTCTCTAGATCCCAGAAAGGAGCCCCTATTGTGGTAAGCTATCAGCGAGCAATAGAGGCGGCAGAAGAGGCAGGAATGATTATAAACGGAGAGTGGACAAGGTCTATAGACGGCGGAGCCTTCCTTTTCTAAGCGCCTCAGGAAAATCTGAACTTAGCTTTTGTTTTTTATTGAACCTCTCCTTGAGGATTTTTACAACAGGAGGGTCCTGAGGGCGAATAGAATAAAGACGGACAAAGGAGGTCATTATTCCTCCTCAATCTCCACCAAGCTCTCTAGGGTGGTCATCTCATCGATCACAGGCTTGGCAGGAGCCGCTTTCTTCTTCTCGCGGCGGCGCTCTTCCTTTACTTTCTTAAGTTGGGCGTTGATCTCCTCTAACTTCTGCAGGAGTTCTTCTTTCTCGGCCTGAAGGGCATCCTGTTGAGCCTGAAGAACCTTCAAGCGCCTTCTTGCCTCCAGGTAAGGGCGGTTTTCCTCTATCTTCTTATCCAATTCTTTGATTTTGTTGAGATAGCGGCGCTCTGCCCGAGCATTAGGGGTCATAGTAACAAGTTTATATTCTAACTTCTTTCGAGCTCGAATAAGGGCATCGACGTTGTTCTCTTGAGCTTTCTTAGCCAATCCCTCGAGGATTTCCATCTCTTTGGTCATATAGGTGAGGATTGTTTCGATCTCTTTTAGCCTTCGGAGAATCCCTTTCTTCTCGGCTACTAGTTCTCTTATATCCATGCGGCTCACTACTTTAAGTTAGCATAGAAATGTTTTTATATCTTATTATGGAGGGCGTATTCTAAGAGTGCCTTCTCGTGATTGATAACATCGGATTTACCCTCCTTAAGATAGCGTAGGGTTTTTTTAAGAAGCTGGCGAGGAGTAAGGCCTGTAGTATCAATATGGATAACTCGGGGGTAGTTTTGTTCCGCATAGATGGTGAAGTAATCGAGAAGCTCGGCCTCAATATTTTCCTTTATCTTTCGTGGGCCATATTTTCTTTTCTTCATCCTTCGCTTAAGGGCACGAGGCGAGGCATGGAGTACTACCATCACATCAAGAGGAAGCTTTATCTCCGCAATAAGATGGCTCTCAATCACCACATCCTTAGGGAGAGGAAGAAGAACTTTCCTAAGCTTGTTGAGATCCACCTCATTTCCTAGGTTATGTTTTTTTACTAGCTTTTTCACATCCACCAGCTCATGCTTTAAAGCCTGAGAAAGGAGACGGGCCAGGGTGGTTTTACCTGTCGCCGGCGTCCCCGTTATTCCTATCCTCATCTTTTTTCTTTTGAATACGGCGGCGCTCCCTTATCTCGTGTTCCACTATTCTTAGGTCATCCATCAATGCACCCCGAAACACAATCTCATAACCGTCCTTTCCGCTAGTGTTGATGAGAAGGTTGCCCGTGTCTAACAAGAGATTAAGAGGGGAACGGGTTACCTGGGTATCGGTGATCGTTTCATAAGGGACCTTGGAGATCTTCCAGAAGAGAATGCCTGATTTATACTCTATCATGTTGGGCTTGATATCAAGATAGGTAGTTCGTTGAATAAGAAATATATAAAGATGGCCGGCGATGATAATCCCAATACCCAAAAGACGAGCCAATAAGGAGAAATCCTGGAAGGTAAGCATCTCAGGAACCCATTCATAGAAGCCATATTCGGAGATGATATCGGGCAGAACAAATACAATCACTCCCACAATAATGATAAGAAGACCTCGGGTAAGATAGAGGTCAAAGTAGCTTGGGTGGATGCGCATAATAATATAACCTCTCAAAAAAGATTTTTAAGCTTATTCTTCTTCATCCTCTTCTTCCCACTCTTCCTCTTCCCAATCTTCCTCTTCTTCCCACTCATCCTCATCTTCCCATTCATCTCCTGGCATCCACTTCATGGTTTTCACCCTATTTTTCTATCTTACGTAAGGTTTAAATGCATTGCTGGAAAAATTAGGCCATGATTCTTACGCCTGAAGAAGCGGTCAAGATGGGATTAATAAAGGGATTGATTGACCCAGAGAAGCAGCTCCAGCAAGCTGGGATCGACCTCACCCTCAAGGCGGTTCATATCTTCGAAGGAGAGGGGATAGTGGATTTTGATAATACGAAAAGGAGGACTGCTCCCACTAAGGAGCTTCCCTGGGATGATGAGGGAAAGATAAGGCTAGGTCAAGGTGCCTATAAGATTACGTTGAATGAAAGGATAGAGCTCCCTAATAACGTGATTGGAATCTTCTTTCCTCGCACAACGCTATTAAGGAGTGGGGTAAGTGTGTTTGCAGGTCTATGGGACCCAGGATTTGAAGGATGGGGCGAGATGCTTCTCTCTGTACAGAATCCCTATGGCATCGTTCTTTATAGGAACGCTCGAGTAGGCCAGCTTATGTTCATAAAAGAAAATAAAGAATATAAACCCTACCAAGGAGTTTACAAGGGCTAGTTATAGGCACATAGTCCAAACTCTGTAGTGGCTCCAGGCAGGAGGAACTCGTTCCAGTCTGCTCCCTTGAAGGTCCAAGAATAGGCATCTTCTCCTATAAGCTCAGCGTTCCAATAAGTAACAAGGTTATATTTCTTAGGAATGGTCACCTGCCAGGCCACTGTGGAAGAAAGGTTGTTGTACACCGTCACTTTGGCGCAATAACCTCTTCTCCAATGGGAATAATACTGGATGGTATAAGGGAGTTCGGTTAAGGTAGTGGCCAGCCTGTTGGCACAGAAGCCTGCTCCGATAGAGGAAGATGGGGCAAGCTCCTGAGCGGCTTCTAGAATCACTTGGGTTTCAGTCTCTGTGAGGAGAGCATTCCAGTAGGAGGTAATCTCTATATCGGAGGTTTTGTTCCATACTACAGTCCAATTCACTGGAAGCGTGCCGTTGTTGTAGATGGTGAATTCAATGCAGAAGCCGCTGCCCCAGTCCGAAGTCACCTGGGAAGTATAGTAATAGGAGGAGATAGGTTCCTCCTGGGAGGTAGTGGTTTCAGTGGTGGTCTGGCCACAGTCAAAGAGACGCTTTAGGTTGTTATACTTGTCCCAATCTACAGTGGTCCAGTCGTCTTCTAGGATTCCTCCTGTATCTCCCGAATTAGGATTCCATGCCCAGTAGAAGAAGCTGCAGAGCTGCTTGGATAACATCCAGTCTACAATAGCTTGCTGCCAGATTTGATCCTGGCCCTCGTAGGTTCCTCCAAACTCCCCTATCACCACAGGATACTCATCGGAGAGATAGCCGAAATGGGTTTCCCAGATCTCAGGCATGTTGTCAGGGAAAGTAGGGTCATCAAAGTAAGGCTGAGGATAGACGTCTGGCCCATAGACATGAGGAGAATAAACCAACTTGTCGCGCGGTAGGTCCACCGGATATTGCTGGGCCGCCATCAGGTTGCCTCCCCACCAAGAGTTATAGCCGTATTCGTAGGAGCTGTCAATCTCCGGGTTAGTAATCTGAGTTCCTTCCACAAACAACAACCAATGAGGCGCTACCTCCAATATGGCCTGTCCGATACGGGCTGCTCCCTTGTCCCAATCTCGAGTCTCATTGTAGCCCCAGGTAGCACCATCCTCATACCAGCCATGAGGCTCGTTTTTGAGGTCCGCTCCTATCACATTGGGATAATCCTTGAATTCCTGGGCTACCAAGAGCCAGGTGTTGATGTAATCTTGTTCAGTGAAATTCTCCGTATACCAGAGAGGTTCTATCTCGGTACATCCGATGCGATGGTAGTCTAAAAGCACATAAATCCCTCTCTTGCCTGCTTCTTCTACAATCTTTTTCATAATGTCTAAGGAGCCTAATCCCTCTAAGTCAGGATTGAGATCATAGTTGATATAGCGCACACTGCTGTTTAACACGCTATCTGTACAAAAGGGTAGTCGGATAGCGTTGAAGCCTAGTTCCTTCATCTGGTCGAGCATATCCTGGTAATTGCGGGCCCAAAGTCCATGAACTACGTGGTCCTCTGTTTCAAACCCGAACCAATTCACACCTCGGAGATAAAGAGGTTCTACTGTTCCGTTGATATCGGCATACAGCATAGTGCCGTTCACAAAAAAATAAGCGAAAACTACCCACAACATACTAACATTAAGCCCTTTGATATTTATAAAACTACTAGTTGATAGCCTTTGGAAGAGAGCAAACTTGCAGCTTTGGCATTATCAGAGGTTGTCAAAGAAAGATACACTTTACCACCTTTTTTGGATACCACGTCTGTCGAAAACACATCTATGCCTTCCTGGGAAAGGATCTTAAGCAAGCGGGCAAGCTCACCCGGCTTATCCTCTAATTCTACTACTAAATCATTCTCTTTTATGACCTTGTAGTTGGATTCAAGTACCTTTAAAGCCTTTTCATAATCTTCAGGATCCACGTAAAGGTTGATAACCACAAGCTCTCCCAGGGTAGTGCTGTTGATGGACTCGATGTTGATGTTTTCTTTGGCAAGCTCATAGGAGATATCCAGCAAAAGATAAGGCCTATATCGCTCTATAATCTTTATCTCGCGCATAATATGATTGAAAAGGAAAAAGGTATAAACCTAAGTATTTATAAGCGCTTTTCAACATATATTATCACAATGATTCAGGTGGAGCAGAGGGGGAGTTATCTCAAGATCCAACAGAATGGGGGATTTATCAGGATAAAAGGTCCTTATGTGAACTATATAGGGTATGAAGGATATGGTAGTTGGGTAAGAAAGGGAGAAAACCTCTATCTTCAATTGGGGGAAGAAGGAACGGAGGTTTGGGTAAATGATGTTTTGGTAGGGGTGTTCTCCATCCACCTTAAATCCCAGACTATAGGCAAGGTCCCAGTATATGGAGAAGTTAACGGGTACGGAAAAGTAATAGAGGCCTTTCAGAATCTAATAAAAGAGAACCTGAAGATTTTTCTCCATCCTTCGCCTGGATGGCCCATTCAAGTAATAAAAAACTTCCAAACCCATGATTATTGGCCTAGTGGAAGAGAGGAAATCCACATTACTCAGGAGGAAATCTTCTTTCCCTTTAACCTTACCCATGAATTAGGACATCATATTGACCTCCATCTGGAAAGTAAGAAGAAAAAGGAAGTAAGAATGAGGTGGTGGGAACTCAAAAGAGAAGGAGTAAGGTTAGAGATGTTAAGCGAAGCCCATGTGTTTGGGCTTTATCCTCTCGAGATAGGAAAAGCTGAGGAGGACCCGGCGGAGATGTTCGCAAGCGCGGTAAGCGCGGCTGCCCTTGCTCCCAAAGAAAGTGATGCCTATAAGCTTGCCCAAGAGGTATTGAAGGGAATCGTGGAAATTCCGCGGGTGTAGAGATGAAAACAATCCATAAAGGAACCTATGTAGAAGTAATCCTTGGAAAGGATGAGGAAACTGTAAAGGTAAAGGGTACAACACGGTTCTGGGAAGGAACGTTAAATTACTCTGCAATAATGTTGCCTCCTCCTTGGATCACCCTACCGGCCGAAGGAATAGTGGGAGGAAAAAGATCCCGAAAGGAAATAAGGGTGGCAATCGGCATTTTACCTGACAATGGGGTATTAATAGGGAAAAAATCCTTTGAGAATATCTATCGGGATGGAGAAAGTTATCTTTCTTACCAGCTTCATGGACCGGCCGAGATATGGGAGAAATACCTCAAACTACTAGACCTTTTTCATGAGCTGGCCTTGTATCTAACGGAGTATCCTCCTCGTTTATCTATCTATCTTCAAGATTATCGAGCTATTCCTCACCTCCTCTATCCAAGCAGCTATTACATAGAAGAGGATAGAAAGGTAGTTATTGTGAGGATAAGGGGACACGATACGCTATCTAGCCTTATTCATGAGCTTAGCCATCATCTTTATTACCTTTCTCCAGCTTCTCTTCAATCCCGGGCAATCAGGTTGTGGGAGAAGATAGAGGACGAAGAGGTTAATCTCCTAAAGGAAGGTGAGGTTCTAAGGAACTCGATAAAAATAGCAGGACATCCCGAAGATAGTGGAAATGAGATGCTAGCTAGTGCAATGACTATTTATCTCCTTCAAAACTATGCCAAAAACCCTATCAGTCCTCTGCTAGCGGCCCAGGTTATAGAGGAAGTATGGGGAACCACCTTTCTCCATATAATAAATCGTAAGTGGTTGGGGATCAAAACATGAGAGGAGTAAAAGAGGTAGGAGACCTTATTAAGGTAGAGATTGATAAAGCGGAGCGCATCGTAGTAAAGGGACCTTTTGATAGCTATTATTTGGAGAGTTATCG
>JAADEL010000020.1 GCA_013153395.1 Microcaldota archaeon | reverse complement strand
GCCTTCCTCGGCGGGCTGTATCTGGAGGGCTACCTGACGAAGGAGGATTTGATGCTGTGAAGGTTTTTTCTTCTTTAGTGGGAAAAAGCTTCTTCAGGACATCTAAGGTAATATCCAAGGTATCCTTGGGTTTTTCTTCCTCGGCGGTTGGTTCTGATGGGGCTTTAGGTTCTTCCTCAAATTCAAACTCAAAAGGTGAAGGTTCCTCTTCTATCTGGGACTCTTCCTCTATAGGTTGCTCCTGAATCTCGCCCCATATAATGCGGTTGTAATAGGTGATTTTCTCAAACTTTTCTTTCAGATTCATGCGAACACCTCAGCCACTTTCTCCAAAAACTCGGTAGGTTTGGAGAGGAGATAGCGCTCTAGTCGGGGATCATCTAAGGCTTTGATATACTCTATCCAGCGCACTGCCTCAGGGATGCTTTGCTCCTGAAAGGCCTTTTCTAGCATGATCAGATAATAAAAGCCCTTATCTCGCACGCTCCAGTAGGCGATGATATCCTTCCACCGATGGGGTGGTAGGGCAAACAACCTCCTTACTACGTCAAACAACAATGCCCCTCGAAAGTCGCTCTGCAGCTCCTTTAACTCCTGAAAAACCTCCTCTGCTTCATAATCCGGGAGCGAGCCTTTACTTAAATAGGTGAGGAGCTCAGGGCATACTACCACATCCTTATCGTGCTTTAGCCTATCCAACAGGGTTTTGTCGGTGGCAATAATCTCCAAAAAGCGTTTTCTGAGGTTGTTGATGTGGATCACTTCGGGCCTGCTAAAGCGCCTATGGAGATGGGGAAAATGGGCCTCATGGAAATAGGCGCTTAGCTTTATCAAGAGCTTCTTCGCTTGTTTATACATTTTCACTATTATTTCACACAGTTTGTTTTAAAACCTTTAGCGATTTTTCCCTTATTTTATCCCAGTAGGCCTGTTCCTCGTCAGTAAGAGGAAGAAAGGAACCGTCGCTTGTGAGGATATACTCCCGCAAGGACCCTAGGGCTTTTTTGGTAGAGATGTGGAGGCGTTTGGCTAGCTTCTTGGCTATGCTATGGCGGAGCTCTCGTTCTGCTCGAAGCCGGGCAAGGTTATAGAGCCAGCGAGGGCTTTGGAAAAGGCCAGGATGGGGATTTCTGTCCTTTACCAAGGAAAGCATAGCTAAAAAGGCCTTTACATAATTAAGATATTTCCAATATTGTCGAGACTGTATTCTACCATAATAGAGGTCGGCCAAAGAGAGATAACGGTAGGCTTCCCAGGGCTTGAGATAACGGTTGGGGATGTTTTCATCTACCCATAGCATCACTTGGTCGAGATCAGCCAAGTCAATGGAGTTGGCGGCCAACAACGCCCGGCGGAAGTTATTCCCAAAAAGCCCTGCCAATATCTTGAAGATCTCAGGCTTTCTATCTCTCATTTGAGCGAACTTGGTTTCCAAATCATTGATGGCTGCCCTTACGTCACCTTCATTGAGCTCTACAATCCGCTTGAGCTCTGCTTCGTCGATGGGGATCTTCTCCTTTTCCACAATCCTTTTGAGAATCTGAAGCATATCTTTCTTGCTGAGCTTTACATCCAGTTTATCCACATATCCTGCCTGCACCAACGACCTAATCTTCGCCATCGAAGGCGCCCAATAGTCATTAGCTGTTAAGATAATAGGCACCTTGGGATTCTTGAGAAAATCCAGGGAAAAGCCTTTAGTAGTGGCCAATAGGGCATCCACATCATCCACCAACAACAACACCCTCTTTCCTTCCAATGTAATGGGATTGATGGTATTTGGATCTATGAGGTTGTGAAGGTTAATTTCCACTACTTCCAAGTCCTCGCTCCCCGCCAATGCATACACCAACGAGGTTTTTCCTGATCCTGGTTTTCCCACCAACAATATAGGCTTTCCCTTTATACCGCGTTTGAAGTTCTTGATCCAGGCCTGTAGGCGTTTTTTGATAATGTCGTTGCCTACATATTCCTCCAGGGTTTTGGGAGCGTACTTCAACCAAAGCATCAACCGAAATAGGGTGTTAATCTATTTAAAGCTGCCTCTCTTGCCCCAGCCGTTTTCCGGCATTCCGGCACTTTCCGGCACTTTGCCGGCACAGGGTTGATAAGTTATTTAAATCTTAGTCCTCCTAATAAAAGCGATGTATGTAAGGTTCAAAGACGACCAATACCAGTTCCAATTGGAGGACCCTTCTGAGGAAGAGCTTCGAAAGTTTTATCAGGACGTCTTCCACATCGCCCTTTCCAAGATCCACCAGTATTTAGAGATTCCTGAAAAGTCAAGGAAGAAAGTGGATAAGCTCATGAAAAAGGCCAAGGAAGATACTTTGGAATATTTAAAGGACAAAAAGCTCCCCAAGGCCAATCAAAAGGAAAAACCCAAGTTTCTTGTCTTTATTATCAATCTTCCGGAGAAGAAGGTTGTTAAGAAGGTTTCGTTGGATGCGGAGCCTGAGGAAAAGGCCTATTTCTATGCGTTGATTGCGGATTTATTGGGAAAGGAGCTTGGACTAGAGCCTTTCTGGATTACCCGAGAGGAGCATCTGGTTAAAAAGTTCCCCCATCTTAAACCTAAGGGATTGGGCCGGTATAAACGCTACGGGAAGAAATAATGTATTGGAAAAGTTTAGAGGAGGTTTTGAAGGAGTTAGGGAGCTCGTTGGAAGGATTGGATGAAGAAGAAGCGAAAAGAAGACTTCAACAATATGGGCCTAATGAGATAGAGAGCAAAAAGTCCCCTTCTTTTTGGGATGCGGTTATCTCCCAATTTGAGAACTTTGTGCTCTGGTTGCTGGTATTAGCGGCCGGGTTGAGTTTTTATCTCGGTAAGATGGCCGAGGGGTTTGTTATCACCTTGGCTGTGATGCTTTCCGTATTGTTCGGAGCCTATTTGGAGTATAAAGCAGATAAGGCGTTAGAAGCTATCTCCCAGATGGTAAAGGAAAAAACCTTAGTAATTAGAAAAGGAAAACGTTACACCGTAGATTCTCGGGAGTTGGTGCCTGGAGATATTGTGGAGCTCTTTCCTGGGCAGAAGGTGCCCGCTGATATCTATCTCATTGAAGCCAATAATCTGCAGGTAGATGAGTCTGTGTTAACGGGTGAATCTATCCCTATAGATAAAAAGCCAGGGCCTGTACCCCTTGATACTCCGCTGTATGAAAGAAAAAACATGCTCTACGCGGGCACCTTTGTGGTAAACGGCTGGGGCAAGGGTGTGGTAGTAGCTACTGGAAAACAAACTGAAATGGGTAAGATTGCCCAGAAGCTAGAGCTCATAGAGCGAGAACAATCTCAGCTTAAAAAGGACTTAGAGGAATTTGGGAAGTTATTAAGTGCTATAGTGCTAGTGCTGGCCTTTTTCTTATTCTTAATAGGGTATACCCAAGGCTATGCTTGGGATGATCTCATTCTCACTACCCTTACTTTGATTGTAGCAGGAGTACCTGAGGGCTTTCTTACTATCTTTGTGCTCATATTTGCCTTTGCGGTGATGGAGCTTGCTAAGAAAGCAGTGTTAGTAAGGAAGATGGCGAGCTTAGAGGGATTGGCCAGCATGGATACATTGGTAACGGATAAAACAGGCACCATTACCGAAGGAAAACTACATCTCGAGCACATCCTAGGCGATAGAGACAAGGTATTGGAGAAAGCCCTCTTAGCCTCCAATGTTCAACCTACTCAAGAGGGTTATGAAGGGGATGACCTAGAAGTAGCAATAGCGAAAAAGGCAGAGGAACTGTGGGGCAGAGAAAGAGTGGTAAAGATATTAAAGCGTAAAAGAAAGGTCATTCCCTTTTCTCCCGAGAAGAAGTATGCGGAGGCTCGCATAGGAAAAAAGATAATAAGAAAAGGCGCGCCCGATTATCTATTGGAGGACGATAGTTTCTTGGATAAGTGGTATCAGCAAGGTTATCGCATTATTGTGGTGGTAGAAAACGGCAAGTACATCGGAGCCCTTCTTTTCCGAGATCCTCCTAAAAAGGATGTGAAGGAGGCTATACGGGAGCTCTATTCTCTCAACATTGATATATTTTTGCTCACTGGAGATAACAAGAAAACAGCCAAAGCGATTGCAGAGGAGGTGGGAATAAAAGGAAAGGCCGAGGATTTTGCCAAAGCCACTACCCCTGATGTACGTATATTTGCTCGTGCTACTCCGATGGATAAGTATTCGTTGGTTACTAGGTTAAAGCAGGAAGGCCGCATCGTAGGCACCATAGGAGATGGGGTGAATGATGCACTTGCCTTGAAGAATTCTCATGTTGCTATAACGATGGGAAAAAGAGGAGCTGAGCTCACCAAGCAGATTGCCGATGTGGTGATCATGAATGATAAGTTTTCATGCTTGGTGGAGGCCATAGAAAAGGGCCGCAATACTATTGAGAAGCTTTCTAAGTTTGTGAAGTTCCAGATTTCTACCAACATCTCTTTATTGCTTCATAGCTTTATGGCCTTTTTGCTTCAGATTCCTCATTTTACTCCTATTCAGATATTGTTTGTGAATATTTTGATGGACGGACCACCGGGGCTTGCGCTTGCCTTTGAGAAGGATGAAAGGATAAAACGTCAGCGCTACTCCTTCTTTGATAAAAGGGATTTGAGCCTTACCCTGGCCACCGCCATCTCCATGTCGGGCATCACCCTTTATCTCTCTTCTATAAGCCCCTCTTTGGCCTTTAACACCTTTGTGATGATGCAGATTTCTAAT
>JAADEL010000025.1 GCA_013153395.1 Microcaldota archaeon | reverse complement strand
CCAAAAGTTCCAACATTGAGATATATCATCGTTTTTAGTATTAAGGGCAATAACTATTTAAACACATCCTAACATAATTTAATCATGACAAAAGTTCGCCTTACTGCTAATACTGAAGAAGCGCTTGAGGAGTTCATCAACAATACTGGGGTAGATACCCAAGTAGCCGAAGAGGGAGGAAAGTTTGTGGTTATTTCTTCTGATCACGTGGGTGCTCTTCGGGCTGCCAATGAGATGGCGAAAAGCATGGGCGAGCCCGAGATTGTGGACAAGCTATTAAGAACATTGGTAAATGTGGAAGAAGTAGTATAGGTTTAAAAGCTCTTTTTCTCTAACAAGGCTATGTTGCCATGGGTTGAAAAATACCGTCCTAAGAAACTGGACGAGGTAGTCGGTCAGGATAACATTGTTGCCTTGATGAAGTCCTTTTTGAAAAAGAAGAACATGCCCCACTTGTTGTTCGCCGGGCCGCCGGGAGTGGGTAAGACCACGGTGGCGCTTGCCTTTGCCAACGAGCTCTTCAAAGGAGAGCTTGCCGGAAACTTTCTGGAGTTAAATGCCAGCGATGAGCGTGGTATAGATGTGATAAGAGAAAAAGTAAAAGAATTTGCTCGCACCCTGCCCCAAAACGACGTAGGGTTCAAGATTTTGTTCCTGGATGAGGCGGATGCGTTGACGCCTGAGGCCCAGCAGGCCCTCCGTAGGATGATGGAGGTATATTCTAAGCACACCCGCTTTATCCTGAGCTGCAATTACCCTTCCAAAATCATAGAACCTATTCAAAGCCGTGTAAGCATACTGCGCTTTCAGCCTCTGAGCAAAGAAGATATCAAAAAGCTAGTAGAGAAGATTGCAAAAGAGGAGAAGCTCAAAATCGATCCCGAGGTAATCGATTATCTGTACGAAGTCTCAGAAGGAGATACCCGCAAGATATTGAACATATTGCAAGGGGCTGCTTACCTTGACAAGCATATTACCTTGGATAATGTGAAGAAAGTAAGCGGCATGGTGTTTTCCGAGGAGATGAAGGATATTGTGGAGCTCCTGCGCAAGGGAGACTTCAAAAAGGCGAGGGAGCAATCCATCAAGCTCATGACCGAATATGGGGTTTCAGGAGAGGAATTCCTTACCTCCCTTTATAGGGCTATTCTGAAAATGGATATTCCCGATGAGGAAAAGGCTCGCTATATAAAGAAAATAGCCGAATACAACCATCGCATAGTAGAAGGGGCTAATGAGCGAATTCAGGTGGACGCTCTTCTTTCCGAGTTGCTTTCCACCAAAGATAGCGGGCACTAAGATATAGAGCCAACAAAATTAATGTCGGTATAAACAATATCAAAGCAACCAAAAACACCACCAAGAATAAAATAATCCCAATAATAGCACCGATAGCAAAAAGAATAATAGCAATAAGTCGGAGCACAATAGCCCAGATTAGCTCAAGGACGTTCATAGCTCCTGGTAGAGCTTCTTAGCTCTCTCAAAGATAGAGATGGCTTCCTCCTTGTTAAACCATCCATGTACCTTGACTTCTTTCTTCTCTAGCTCCTTGTAGCGGGCAAAGAAGTGCTCGATCTCCTCCTTCAGTGCTTGAGGAACATCCTCGATATCCTGGACATGGGCAAAGTAAGGGTCCTTCTTGGTAGTGGGCACAAACAACAGCTTGTCATCCACTCCCTTATCATCCTCCATTCTTAATCCTCCTACTACTCTTCCTTGAACCACAGTGCCTGGATATACAGGATATCTCAACCACACCAATGCATCTATAGGGTCTCCGTCATCATACCAGGTCTGGGGAACAAATCCGTAGTCTAAAGGATAGGTAAACGGTGTGTAAAGGACTCTGTCTAGCTCAAAGATGCCCTTCTCTCTATCATACTCGTATTTGTTGCGACTACCTCGGGGAATCTCTATAACAATGTTGGCCTTTTCAGGGGTTCCGGCCTCCAACAACTTCCACAAACTCATTTTCTCACCTCTTTCGCCCATCTTTTAGAGATAGGATAATATAAACGTTGCTCCAATCTATCCAAAAACTCCCTGTCCACACCCTGTTCCACTCCCTCAATAATAGTCTCCAGGATGTCCGCATCCTTTACTACCTTTACCCAATCCTCATCTCTTTTTTCATAGATGGCCTGCCATATCTCCCTGAGTTCTCCCTCTAATCCCACATCCCGAATAATAGCCTCTTTATCCTCCTTGAGATAGCGCTTCATCACAGGATCAAGGTCACCGGTAAGATATTCGTGAAGGTCATGAACAAGCCCTCCGAGAGCAGCCTTTCTTGGGTCTACGCCTACCTCCTTTGCCAAGTAATAGGCAATAATGGCAACACGAAAAGAATGGGCAGCAACCGTATCAGTGGGAAAAACCTTTCCTCGCTTTATCCAGCCGGTGCGATGGACCTTTTTCAAAAAACCCAAAGAAAAAAAGAAATCAATCATTTGGCCTTGTTCTGGCCCATCTTGATTTTGATATAAACGGTCGGAGGCACCTTGATCTTCAACAGGTTCCTGATGGATTTGTCGTCCCCGTAGATAGTGATATAGCGCTTTCTTATGCGTTTCCTCCAGGTCTCATAGGTGTCCGACCCATCACCACAAGGAGT
Source organism: Microcaldota archaeon (assembly GCA_013153395.1). Taxonomy (GTDB): domain Archaea; phylum Micrarchaeota; class Micrarchaeia; order Anstonellales; family J096; genus JAADEL01. The sequence goes on along the minus strand of JAADEL010000025.1, from coordinate 17,630 downwards.
TCTTCTTGTCACAATCTTGAGCTCCTTGGTGGGAAGGGGCACAGGGCCCACAACCTTCATGTTGTAGGCCTGTGCAACCTGCATAATCTGGTCTATTACGTACTGGAGTTCCTCGGGGTTATCGGCCTCCAACCTAATCTTGATATAGCTCTTCATGTTAGACCTCCACGTCTAGGACCACACCAGCGGCCACTGTCATGTTCATGTCTCTGATTGCGAATCTTCCTAGAGGAGGGAAGTCCTGGTACTTCTCAATCACAGCAGGCTTGAGAGGTCTGAACCACACGATAGCGGCCTCTCCTACCTTGATAAAGTCGGCCTTTCCGAGGCTCTGACCAGTTCTAGGGTCCTTCTTGTCTTCAATCTCCTCTAACCTAGCAGGGAAGTGGGCAGTGTGGGCATGGAATACAGGGGTGTATCCTACTCCAATAGCGCTAGGGTGGTTGATTACCACGATCTGGGCCTTGAACCTCTTAGGTACGGTAGGAGGGTTGTTAGGATCTCCCAACACGTGTCCTCTCTTAATCTGGTTCTTCTCCACACCCTTCACGTTCACACCTACGTTGTCTCCAGGAATAGCCTCAGGAACCTCCTGGTGGTGCATCTCAATCTTCTTTATATCTACCTGGTGATTACCAGGGTTGATTACACCCTTGGTTCCAGGCTTCAACACACCAGTCTCTACTCTTCCTACTACCACTACTCCGTGTCCCTGGATTACATATACATCCTGAATAGGCATTCTTAGAGGCTTGTCAATAGGCTTCTCAGGAGGAGTTAGCTTATCCAAAGCCTCGAATAGAGTAGGCCCAGTATACCAAGGCATCTTATCAGACTTCTTTACCAAGTTGTCTCCAAAGTAAGAGGATGCAGGGATAATAGGCACGTTCTCAGGCTTGTATCCGAAGGTCTTCAAGAGCTTCTCTACCTCAGCCTTTACCTCCTCATATCTCTCCTTGCTATAATCTACAGCATCCATCTTGGAAATCAACACAATCAACTGGTTGATACCCAAGGTTCTTACCAAAGCAAGGTGCTCCTTAGTTTGAGGCTGAATACCATCCTTTGCGGATACTACAAGTACGGCGGCATCAGCCTGAGAGGCACCAGTAATCATGTTCTTTACGAAGTCTCTGTGACCAGGAGCATCGATAATGGTGAAGTGATATTTAGGGGTTTCGAACTCCTGGTGGGAAATATCGATGGTAACTCCTCTTTCTCGCTCCTCTTTCATCTTATCCATCACGTATGCGAACTCGAAGGTGCTCTTTCCGAGCTTCTCGGCCTCCTCTCTCAACTTCTTGATAACCTGCTCAGGGACTTTTCCGGTCTCATAGAGGATTCTTCCTACGGTGGTACTCTTTCCTGCATCTACGTGTCCTACAAACACTATGTTTATGTGGTCTTTCTTTGCCATAGTATCACCTAGACCTTCTTATTTATCCACCCGAAGATTTAAAAAGCTTATTCCATTATTTTGACAACCTTTAACACAACCTTCGAATTACTTTCCCGTATCTTTACCACCTCCAAGGTCACCTCAATAGTGGAACGATTGAGAAGGGCTTGTCTTCCCAAGAAGCGCTGGAGCTCGTTTTCCTCTTCTATCTCAAGAATCACATTCCTTCCATTGTAATAGGGAGAAAGCTCTTGGAGGAGGTTGTAGAAGTTACCTTTGGAAAAGAGCACCTCCACAGGCAAATGTCCATATTCATTCATATCGGGCCTAAGCTCATAGAGTTGGTTTCCGTCTTTTATTCGGATAATGAGGTTTTTCTTCCAAAGAGAAAGGGTCTTGAGCAGGGCTTCCTTTGCCCTATCTGGTTCGATGGCTTGTTTATAGAGAGTATGGCGATGCTTGCCCTCTTCATGGGAGAGCTTGGCCTCCTTAGGAGTGATCTTTACCTCAATATTAGGATAAACATTTACGTGGATGGAGCTATAGCCATCCTCTCTAGGTTTGTGAAGATAATCTATTCCTTTTAACAACCCGCTGGGAAGAGGGATAGGGGGCTTATTGCGATAGTCCTCTATGGTAGAGACATAGCCATGGGGAAAGCTTTTGAGGGCCACCAGTACTGCTCTCACCGCCTTTTCTAGGTCTTCCTCCTTTACTACTACCTCCAGCCCTATAAGGTCTCCTAATTGTTCCAAAGGAATGTCCCTTCTTTTGGACTTTCTATAGGAGCTGAACGGGGTTTTCTTCCTACCAATTACTATGGCCTCCACTCCTACCTCATTTAACCGGGAGGAAATGATATCCTTGAGGGTGTGCTTATAATGACCTATGCGTTCCATTATCTTATCCCAGGATTCTAGGGCATCGGGGTCTATGTGATGCATGAGCTCCCGGGAGATCACATAGGCGGTTTTCCTCAACCCCATCTCCATGTAGAAATGGTATAGGTCCATACCTTCCTTTAGCCCTACTTCCCCTTTTCTTATTCTGTAGGCCATATAGAAGCCGGCTAGCGTAAGGGCCTCCCTAAGATAAGGGGCCTCAGGAACATCCTGCAAGGCTTCTATCCAATGGGAGAGCACATTGGTACGGGCCTGAACTAAAGGCACCGCTAGGTTGATAACCTTCTCAAGCTCAGGATACTTTTCCACGATTTCTTTCCTCTTATGAGGATGGAGAAGGGCCTCTAAAGACCTTTCAAAAAGCTCCTTAGTCTCCTGATAGCTGCGAAGCTGTCCCAGATAATACACACTCCCATAGAGGTTTTCTCTTCTTTCCCAGGCCTCATAAAGAGGTTGAGCAATGCGAGTGAGCTCCTGGAAAGAAGGAACGCTATCTACTTGGGGAGAAGGAAGGGCTTTAGGAGCACTTCTCTGGAAGGACTTGACAAAGCCTCTCCTCAATGTTCTCACCCCATACTTGGGTTTTACAATCATCACACTTATCATAGGCACTGAAGTAATAGGACATTACCTCCAACCCAAACTCCAGCCGATTATAGGTTTCAAAGAGATCCCTTCTTCCGCTATCTTCTGCTGCTTCTTTCATTCCTTTTAAGAAGGTCCAGAAAGGCGTGCCTCGACCGCATGCTCCGTATGGGTTGTCAGGACAGCAGATAGCCTGTACTGGAGGGCTGAGATCTTGACAGATAGCATCATTAAATCTATGGGCCTCCGTTATCTGCGATTCCTCATACCACTCTACTGCTCTTTCTAAGCTAGCATTCTCTCCATCATAGTAAATAGCACCGAACAACATCCATAATATGGTATAGTTAAGCATTTGTTCCTCGCTCAGTCCGCTTTCAGGATCAGGAATTATAAAGAAGAGGTCTAGGTTGTTGGATAGGAGCTCTTGGGACTTTTTGAGGGCCTCTCCCAGCTGATACATCCCTTCACAGAGGTTGGAATCTAGATTAAAAGGTTCATATACTCCACAATTTCCTGCATCACCAGGCCATATTCTTTTCACATCCATTAAACCCAATCCACAAGGTACACATTGGGTACCAGTGGCCCCTTCCTCACACTCATCGGTGTCCCAATTATAGCGGTAGGATTTCCATTCATTCCAATACATCTCAGCATCGTTAATTATTCCCTGATTTTCGGCATAGTCCTCTAAATCTGTCCACGTCATTCTATATCCACATTTCTCCTCTTGCCTAGGAGGATTGATAAGGGAAACATAGAAAAGATTAAAGCCGGAGGTAGCGGCGATGATGGCTCGAAGATAAGGTAAATCCACATCCAGGATTTCCGCATAAATCTTGAGCTTATCCAAAGTCTCCGAAGGATAGTCACAATCATACTCATACTCCGCTAGGTCAAAGATGGATTGGTATTCTTGGAGTTGATCATCGGTGAGATGGAGAAAACATCCTGTACACATAAAGAGAGGCTCGCTCTTATCTTGGAGGATGTAATAACGAGGAGGGGAGATAACGGTGGTTTGGTTAGTTATGTTGGACCTATAGAAGGCATCCTGGGCCTGACTTCCCATGTTGAGGAAGGTATTCTGAGAGCTAAACACAATAGGGTAAGTATAGCCAGCGAGAGAGTAGTTCTGACAGAAATCCAACACATAGGAGAAAACCGGTTGATTAGGGAAGTTTATGCCTGCATCCTGGATAATCAGGCTGCAGTTCTCACATTCCCCAAATACATAGCTACCTGAAAGAGAATATAGAGGTGGTAAAGAGATAGCCATAAGGCCTCTTCCTACCCATTGTTTATACTGCTGGTTTCCTACAGGATCCACCCTAAAGAGATACCAATAGAGGAAATCGGCGGCTGACCCATATCCCATAGGACTGGCCTTTCTTTCTGTCCTGCAGCTCTCGTTCAACGGGAAGTTGATGTAAATAATATAGGACATCTTGCCCAATGAACGGGCAAAGTCAATCATGTTGTTCATCCTTAAAATCATCTCTTCCCAGCTACAAGGATCCTCCAGCTCATTCACATCCAATCCGAACGCAATTATATCCACACTTTCATTCAACAGCGGATTAGATTGGAATTGGGAATATATCCAACGGAGGTCGTTCTGAGGATCTTTCACTGTACCTGTGTTGGGATCATGGAGGAGGTTGCTCTGGTTTATTCCCAACGGAATATAAAGTCCTACTAAACAGGTAGGACAAGCATGTTTGAGGTTGATAGCCTGGGTAAAGGCCATCTCCACGTTGGGCAAGGCGGACACGCTTCCATCGCTATAGAGAGTAGGCTCGAAGAAGTTATCCTTGGTAAGGGAGCTCTCTGTTATCAATATCACTGGTCCTATGCCTACCTCCTCACCCTCCACATACATCTTTTTGGCCAAATCGACGGAGTTATCTATCTTGGGGAAGCCGTTCCACCCGTGGAACACAAAGGTGGGCATCACCGAGAGGTCAAGATAACAGGCCGCCCTCTTATCAGGAGCAACCGGTATCATGTATCTTTCCTCCGTTCCCTTCACAAACTTGATAGAGTATCTTAAACTGCTATTACAGTAGGGATTGAGGTTGTTGAAGTCGGCAAAGGTAGGTCCTGAGGCCAGTCCAAAGGTATATATTCTCTCATACCATTTGCTAGAGCCCCCTTGTAAAGCAGGAATGAGCTTTTCTTCGGGAGGGATCGTTTGATCAGCTTTTTCCATATCCCAGAAAAGGGGGCTTTGGTTAATCTCTTCCTCAGTCATGTTGGCCATACGGTGGATGGCCCTCCAAGAAGGAAGATCTCCCACATCCTGGATCCAACAATAAGCCCCCAGCAGAGGAGGGTCAAAGAGATAACGTCCATCTCCTAGGTTTATTATATAATACCAGTATTTTTTCCAGGTGGGAATCTTGGTAGTATTACAAACAAATGCATATATACGAGTGCCGTTTTGGGATTGGTTGAAAAAGAGTTGATAGTTCTCCCACTCCTCCATATTAACCTCAAAATCTCCGATTGAGTTGATGAGCTTTTGCTTATATTGGAGAGCGGCATCCTCCATAGCATTGCTATAATAAGAGGTACATCCCGAGAGAAGGAGGAGCACCGCCACAATCCACCACATCCTACACCACCACCAGATATAATTTTAGCAACAACAGTTTAAATAATCCATCCCAGCCATAAAAGGTAATCTCTATCTCCTTACCGAGATGGCGTTTAAGATAGCGTATGGCCTTTTCCCTTTTTTCCACATAAGGAATGTCTAAAGAAAACAACCATTCGTAGAATTGGGCTGCCTTTTTGGAGATCTTAATCTCCACGGTAGGATTGGGAAAGGTTTCCTCTTTTATCTCCACAATCCTTCCATCCTTTATTATTACCCCATATTCTCCATAGCCCTCGATGTAAACATTGATGAGTTCGTTGTGAAAGAAGGGAACGGTTTGATTCTCCCATACGATGTTGTTGGCTAGTGCAACACTAACCAACATAAATATCCACATCATATATCTTTCACACCTAGCCTTTTTAAATACATTCTCCAGGTGTTGTGCTTGCCCTCTATCTCATATTCCAGGATCTCTATCTCCTTGCCCAGGCAATCGCTCTTTACAGTGTAGGTCTCTATCTCGCCGCCCTCGCCAAAAGGATTAATATTATAAGAAAGGAGCTCTTTCACAAGTTCTTCGTCATAAACGCGGCCTAGGTAGCTTTGATCCAGAGGATAGGCAAACACACCCACCACGATTGCCTTCATGTTATAGCGATGGTAGCGCTCTAAGTAATCCTCAGGTGAGATCTGCCATAATGGGGTTTTTACCTCGAGTCCTAGGTGGTCGGCAATGGCCTTTATGCGGGTATTTTGATAGGTGCTCTGGGTTGCTCCTGCCACTATGCCGGTGAGGTTGTATTTTTCCTTCAAAGATTTTAGCGTTTTTTCCAGCACCTTGAGCTCGTCATCCTCCTCTTGGACCGCAACCTCATGGGGAAGACCCATAAGCTCTGCATGCAGCCTCACATGGTCCAGGTTGAGAGAGTGATACATATAGCTTTCGTTGGATTTAGGAAGGATGGTAAGCAAACATTGAATATGCTCGCGATAATGGCACATCGCAAGATGGCTGTCCTTTCCTCCGCTATAAAGGGCACAAAGTCGCATCCCTTTTTTATCGCCCTAGGGTTTTTAATGGATATCGCCAATAAAGGAGTGTGTATCTCTATCGGCAGCTTATTGATGAGATAAGAAAAGGTGCAAAGAAGGCCTCCTTCGACTTGGGCAAGACCTTTGTGGAGAATCCCCAGGAGAAGCTAAAGGAGGTGCCAGAAGAGGTTTTGAAGAAAGTAAAAGGCCGATTGATTTATTATTGGGATGGAAAGGAGCTTATTCCGCTGGCATTGTTCGATGATAGATATTATGCCCTTACCTGGACCCACAATGCCCCCATATTAGAGATAGATGGGATAAGGATGCATGTCTTCTATCTTGGGTCGCCTTTCAAGTATGCTCAATATGTGGCCCGGGTGGTAAGAGGAGGAAAGAAATACCTGGAAACCTGCTTTGGGCAAGGATATATCTCACGCTTGATAGACGAGGAGCTTGTGTCCTATGAAAAAAACAGAGCGGTGCTAGAGCTGGCCAAGATGAACCCTTGGAGCCAGGATGCCCTAAAAAAGCACACTGTGAAAAACGCCTCCATATGGGATTTAGAGGAAGAGGGCTTTGATCGCATTATCCATGACCCTCCTTCTTTCCGGATTGCCGAGGACCTCTATTCGGAGAAGTTCTATAAGATGCTGGCTGACCACAGCAAAAAAGGTGCCCTGATGTATCATTATATAGGAGAGCCTAAGAAAAGGCAGAGGTTTGACCTAGGAGCCCATGTTATTCAAAAGGCCCAACGGGCAGGTTGGCGATTATTAAGAAGGGATGATAAGGTAAAGGCGCTGGTGTTTAAGCTACTCTAGGCCGCACACGCCCACATCTTCAGAAACATTCTCCACCGGGTTATCACAACCCTCCTCAGCGGTGGAATTGTTAAAAGTAAGGGTTTGGTTTTGCTCCGGGGCCATGCCCACGCATCCGGCAAAAAGAAGCAAAATAAGAAAAAGCCACATCATACAAAGTTGCAGTTGGTAGGGTCGAAGCTCTTCCCTATCATAATACCCACTAGAGATGGTATGAGGATGAGAAGGATAATGCCTACAAAGGCACCTACTAGGAGATGTTGGGCATAAACGGTGGCACGGGCTCTAGGATCTGCTGGCAATGTCTGAGCAATGCTGTAGATAAGGGAGGAAAGCAATATCATGATAAAGGCAATATCTCCTACCAACCCGTACAGGAACTTGCAGAACTCCTGGAGGGTGGTCTGGAGGTCGCCAGTGCTGGTTGCAAATACAAGAGGAAGAAGCAAAAATAAGAGCCTCATCATCCACACAGGTACTCAATATCCCATTCTGGCATGAAGGCCTGGATGATGAATGGTAGCACGTAGAAGAGGATGGCTGCCACAATGGTAAACACAATGCTATGCCATGCCCAGGACTGAGCTCTTGCCTTGATCTCCTGAGGAAGCATCTGTGCAATACCATATACCACTGCTGCCAACACAAAGGCCGCTAGAAGAATCATAGGGAAGATATCCTTAAGCATATTCACAAATCCACAGAGCAACTCCTGAATACGCCATGTAATCTCATCAAAGCTAGCTCCAAATACAACGGTTAGCACGAGTAAACCCAACAATGCTCTCATGATTAAATTAGGGGAGATTATGTTTTTAAATGATAAAGTTCAACGGACGCCATCTCTCAAACAACAATCCTATTAACAATATATTCAACAACAATCCAAGAACAAACACCCCGATGGCATAAGAGGAGCTTACCGAGAGCAAGGTGAGAAGCTTAGAGGAGGCCTCCGAGCCCAATATGGTGGCCTTGGTGGTGGTACGATAGTGTTGAAGAGAGGCATCTGAGAGCTTCACATGCCGGAGGTTCTCTTCGAGGAAGAAAAGGTCCAATGGGGATATCACAATCTCATTCACTATGCCCGCCACATCATTATTTTCATGGGAATCCGAGGTAGTGATGATAGGAAGCCATTTGTATTTTTTGAAGAGCTTTCGAAGGGCAATAAGGCTTTCTTGAGAGATCCCATTCCCGTCGATGTTTACAAGCGCTATTTTTTGGTTTTCATTCTGAAGTAAAAGAACGTTTATTCCATTGCTGCCGATGGTGGGATCAAGAGAAGGGATTTTGAAGAAGGCGGCCTTGGCCTCCTTAGGATAGTTGGCCTTTATCTTTTTTACAACGGCTTTATATTCTTGGAACTCGGGGGAAGTGGGCGAGAAATAGGTGATTTTCTCTGCCGAGGAATTGTGCTCATCGTAGAGAATAGGGTTTTCCACGGTAGGGGAGATTGCCCCCAACAAGATAGATTCTCCTTCTGCCTTCACATCTTCAGTCACCTCAGGCTCTCGAGTAAGCCCTATCAAGTTAAAAGAGGGAAAAGTAAGCACATGAGCCTTGGCATGGCCATGCTGATATTTTTTATAGGAGAACTTTAAGGGCTCCCAAGTCTGAGGCTGGTGTTTGAGGATATCTTGAGCAATAGCGACCGCATCCTCCTCACTGGCTAAATCATGATCATGATTGGTGAGAGAATGAAGAACAATGCTATCTCCCAGGATGGAGGAAAAGATATAAGGGGCACGGCTTCCTCCGATAGTGCCAAAGGGACCAAAGTGGAATCTTGGCACTACAATAAAAAGTTGTTTCTCCGGGGTTTTGATAGCTATCACATCGGAGGTGATATCCACTTCGGTTCCTAGCTTTTTTAAGGCCTTTTCTAGCCTCTTATCATCATAGAACCATTGGAAAAAGAATCCTGAAAAGACTTCAAGCAAAGACACTCCAAATATGCTGCGGATGCTCTTATCCATAGCATAGCTCACTACAAACATCACCAGAAGCCAAACCACCTCTGAAAGCAGAAAGGCATGCACTGCCACACTATCCGGATAATAAAAGTACATGCCTGCGAGAGTGATTACAAGAAAAAGAAGCAGACTTTTGGGTATGCTGCCTAAGATATATCTTACAAGCACAAAGGTGCTTACCGCATATATAGCTCCTGGGATCACGGCCAGATAAGTATGGGGTAGAAGAAGGCCACTTAACCCAAAGGTCATATAATAGGCCCATACAATAAAGAGGATTTTCCTTTTATCCAGGGTACGATGGAGAAGAAGATAAACAACCACAGCCACTAAAGCCGTAGTAATGATCAAAGGCAAAGGGGAAAGATGGAAGTAAATATAAAGAAAAAAGAGGAAAAGGCTAAGAATGAAAACCAAGTAATAGTTAATCCGAACTCCTAAAATCTTTGTTATGTTGACAGCGGCAGAAGTGCCATCCATATTACTTTTCCTGGGCCTCTTGGATCATCTGATCTAGAAGATAAACATTCTTGATATATTCGCGGGCGAGTTTCTTGAATGGAATGTTCTTAAGCTTGGAGAGCTTCATCAACTCAAGGGCAATATAGCGAACTTCGGAGTTGTGATCCATCTCATCTAGGAGGTCCATGTTATAACATTAAGGGGTAAGTGCTTTTAAATGTTAGGCCAGGGCCGGGACTCGAACCCGGACCGAGAGGGCCACAACCTCTCATGCTGCCGTTACACCACCCTGGCTAAACCCTTAATTATAAAAGAACCTTTAAATCCTTTTCCTACACTCAGAAAGTCGCTCTATCTGAGCTGTCAAAGGTAGCTCACATCGATAGACATCTTCTCCTTTTTTAGCAGTGATATCGAGGGTCTCGTTCTCATATCGGGTATCTTCTTTAGGCTCCACTCCAATAAGGGCAGGTTTTCCCTCAATATATTCTACCCAAGCTAAATAATAGTCGAGCTGGGAGAGCGTAACATCATCACAATACTCTCCACCACAAGTAATGGTGGTATACTGTGTTACAATATCCTTAAACACCAGACTTGAAGGGTCTAATTCACACTTCAATCCACATTGGATGGTCTTGATGAGGTGGTTGTTATCTTCATCCTCCTCCTCAATCACATCATCAGGATCTACCATCACTTCAATGGTGATATCGCTCTCGTTGTCACAAACCAGCGTGTAATTAAAGGTATAATTATCATCTGGGTTAAGCTTCTCTTCGATGGTGTAGGTTTCTTCAAAACTACCTGTGGAATTACTAATAATAACATCAACCTTAAATGCTTGAAGAGTGCTTCCTTTTCCGTCATTTATCACCATTATTGCCACATCTACAAGAGCTTCATCTCCCCATGTGTAATCTACTTCAGGGCGTAAATCAGGCAGAGGTCGGTCGGAACAGTTAATAATCATCACATCCTCGTTGTTGTCTTCATTGCTCTCTCGGATGGCATTATTGGGATCCACTACTGCTCTTACCTCTACCAACTCATCCGAATCTCCACAGAAGTAGGAATCATTGAATAGGTAATCCTCTCCTGGAGCTAAGCTAGGGATAGTAAAGGAATCGGAGATAGTGCCAGAGCTGTTGGTAATATAAAAGCTTACTAGGATATTTTCAGCAGAGGACTCTCCGGTGTTAGAGACTTTTAAAGTAATATGGGCGATGTTGTCTTCATCTCTGTATTCTCCTAAGGAAGGAGTTAGGTCAGGAAGTGGGCGATCCGAACAATTGATCACCAACGAGGCCTCGTTGTTATCTTCATTCAGTTCTTCGATGAGGTTAGCAGGATCCACCACTACCCTCACATCCACCAATTCATCCGAATCTCCACAGAAATACTCGGTTGGTATGGTATAGACCTCAGCAGGGTTAAGGGAAGGGATGGTCCAAGATTGCTCAAAGGTGCCGCTAGAGTTGGTAGTATAGGCCACCACCTCAATGTTTTCAGCAGAGGCATCTCCCGTATTAGATACATCAATGGTTAGATAGACAGTATCATCTACCCTGTCTTGGGAAATAGTAGGTGTTAAATCAGGCAATGGCCTTTCACAACTGATTTCCAAGCTCACCACGTTGTTGTTCTCATCACTTTCAGGAACAAGGTTCTCAGGGTCTGCAATAAACTCCATTTGGAGAACGGTATAGATGTCAGGACAAAGATAGTCAAAGGTTAGGGTGGTAAACTCGCCGCTTAAGAGTTCTCCGATATAGATATCAGCAATGTTGTTGTTAGGGGAGATGTTCTTCACTCTAAGATAAACATCAGTGGCATTGCCCTCTCCCTGGTTGATAACAGTCACATCCACAGTTACTTGAGCTCCATCCTGGGAGTAGTTAGCACTAGGAGTAAGATCGGGCAAAGCTTGATTAGGAGGATAGTAATAAACGGTAAGAGAGGCGCTTCCCCGCAAGGTAGTTCCACACACCTCCTCTACTGATTCAAAGGCAAACACCACATTAGAGGTAAACTCAGTGGTGGAATCAGAAGAAAGGGTAAGGGTAATAGTGGTGCTTGCCCCTGGGTCGAGTACCTGGCCAGTGGCCGCCTCCACACTTAAAGAAGTAGATGTAGAATAAATATCGGTAATCTTGAAAGCTCTAGAACCGGTGTTGGTAATGGTCACATCCACCGTATAAGGACTTCCCACCATGTCCACAGCGTTAGGAGATAGGGAAGCACTAAACGGAATGGTAGCAGGATCCATCACTGTAAAGGAAACATAATCGCTGAGGGAGACAAAATAGCCCGCATCCACCTCCCACTCTTTATTGTAACTACCTTCTTCATATTTTACCCCTACAGAAGGAGAACTCCACCAGTCGCTCTCTACTTCATAGGAATAACTAATGGTCTGTGGACTGTTGATAGTAAAGGTTTTGCTAAAACTAGAAGTACCAGTCTTCTCGCTTGTTCCTATTTTATAATAAGGAGAATAATAAGCATAAAAAGTTACATAATCATAATCTTCTTGAGGATCAGTAGTGGATCCATATTTTATAAGGATACAAGCTTGAGTAGATTCGGCACTACCTGCTCCATAAGATAAAGAACCGCTTAAGCTATTACAATCCGAAGTAATGCTCTCTTTGTTTACAGCAATCCAAAAATCCTTTAATGTCAAAGAACTATCTTCCTTCAAAGTAATAGTAACAGAAGCACCTTTACACACCGTGACAGTACTTCGTGATTTGATATCATCAGTAGAAGTAGGATAAATGAGGTCATCAGCAGCAATTGTGAACTCTACTATTACACTGCTCGTTTGCTTAAAGCTTCCTCCTCCATCTACACCTTGTATAGAAACAGTAGCAGTTTTGCTAACCTCATAATCAGCATATCCAAGAAAAAGGAGGAGGAAAAGAAACAACAAAGTTCGCATGTTTTATTTTTCACCTCTCATTTTATAAACCTCACCTTCAGAAGGCGAATCTTACTCCCACCGCTATTCCGTAGTTGTCTCCCTCTATAAATCCTGTTATCTTGAGGGTGGCATTGCTGCTGAATGGATGGATGTAAGAGGCGGAAATCCTGCCACAAATCTCCCCTGCATCTCCCTGACAACTTACAGAGAGGGTGTTTCCGATAGGGGATAATATCATGCTACCTTCTACTTCATGCTTTCTCTTCCATTCGCCATCCCTCAAATCCCACTCGTAAGCTCCCTTGATTCTGAAGCGATACTTGCCATCCTCCATTCTTTCGAACTCTGCTACAATTCCTACTCTACCCTGGAAGAAGTATACTTCATCTCCTTCTTTGAGATCCTTGAGCCATTCTCCTGAAAGCCTAGTCCAGACAGATACTCTCATGTCTTCGGTCTCTATTACCTTGCGAGTGTAGGTAGCACTTCCTACCAATCTCACTTCCTCCAATAGCCCGGTTGGGAAGAAGGAAACATTGCCTTCCTTTATCTCCACCACATAAATCTTTCCTCCTACGTATACTTCTGCCAGGATGTTGTCAGTAGGGGTCTGATACTCTGCTTTCACTCCAAATCTAGTCTTGGTTCCGAATCCTACAGCGGTGGTAGTTTCCTCTTCCACTATAGGACCTTCTTCTCCTGTCTTTTCTACTCTGGTAGTGGTTTGGGTTTCTCGCATGAAGATAGTGTTCACCAATCTCAACACTACGCTAGCTCTCTCTTCCTCACTCATACGCTCCCAAATCTTCCAATCTATTCCCAATTGGATAAGGTCTCTTTCTCTTATTACCACACGAGTGGTCTGGGTTTCCACCTGGATGATAGCCTCTGGATCATAAATAGCCTCTATTAATTCGGTAGAATTGATTGCAAGCTCCCAGTAATAATCGCTTTTTAAGTTTTCTACAGCGTTTTTATAGCTGTTAAGAACAGCATTATCTTTAAATGCCTCAGGATTTTCACTGCTAAGTTGCATATATTCTACCACTGGCAATAAATCTGCCATGGTATCATAAAGAGTACTCATCGCCGTTTTCATATCAACATACCTAGGAATATAGTTTACTTCTGTGTTGTTGGCTTGGGTGTTTAAGATCAACATTAACAAAATGGCCGCTTTTACTTCTGAAGGGGCCTGTCCCGTATAAAGAGCTTCTGCATTGTCAGGATCACTGAGCCAATCTAAGATCGCATCTTTGTTAGATGCCACATACGCAATTAAATCTCCTAAGGTTGGCTGATCTACCCCTAATAAAGTTGCTAGATTAAAGGTTTCTTCTCCTTCCCCAAACAATACTCTATAAAGGCTCTTTTCGTTGGTGCGCTCATATTCTGCTCTCAATGGAATAGAAGCAATTGTTCTCCATGCCTCGCTAATTTCTTTCAACTTCTCATCAGTAAGAGCTCCTTCTTCTAACAATGGCCAATATTTAAGGAAAGATTGATTAAGGCGTTCGATGAACTCCCTTTTCTCATCATCTTCCTCATCCTCTTTTGGTAGAAAGTCCTCTGCTAGAAAACTTCTTGTTCGCTCGTATACTCCTGCCAACCCTTGATAATTGTTAGAGGTTTCCTCTTCCTCGGTAATGAAGGTGGATACCTGGAAAGGATCTTGGTATTCTTCGGCTGGAGGCAGGAGGGCTTTAGGGGCTAGGAAGATTTGCTCTCCGATTGCCTTCTTTTCAGCCATCCTGTCCATCTCTTCGCTCCTACCCTTTACCATCCACCTATACTCAATCACCATTCTTTCTCCCACTACAGGCAACTCTCCCTGGATATCTACAGTGGCCTTTCCATCTTCAATAGTAGGCTCCAAGAATGGAATGAGGGCTTTTCCGTTGCCGTTGTTTTCTTCTATCTCCTGAGCCTTCTTGGTGACAGCCTCTACAAACTCCTCCCAGGTATAAAGCTGGTCTTTATAGGCTTCTATGCCCCTTTCTTCTGCCTTCTCCTGAAGTACATCTTGCAAAGCAATGTAAGCCTTCCAGTTGTTAGGATCATCGGCGGTGTTGAAGATGTAATAATAGGTCTCTCCTTCAATAGGAACCTCCATTCCTACAATCTTTCCTTCTCTGTTTAGCACAAAGGCCAGCTCAGGATGCTTCTCTGGGTCAGGTCTCCAGATAGCAATGGCGGTTGCCTCTAATTCTACTACTGGCTTCTCTTGTTCTCCCACCAGAGCTTTCACTTCTATAGAGTGAGGAGGTGCATCTACTTTATCTTGCTCCTGCTTTAGTCGGATAGATTGCACCTCAGATTTTACCATAATGGTGGCATACTCGCTTACTTGCTCTACTTTTTCTACTTCGGCTCCTTCCTTTACTCCTAGGGCAATCCATCTTACTCGCACACCAGTAGCAGGATCCACCTCAAACACAGCCTCTTTTACATTATCTTTGCTAAATAGAGTCAACAATTCTTCAGGAAGCTTATCCTTCCATTCCTCTGGAGTTTGTCCTATTTCAATCTCTAGTACTTGGTCGCTGCCTACGCTAGCATCTACCACCTCCCCATCTTTGTAATAGATATAGAGTTTTCCATCCTCGTATCTTCCTAGGTTTCTCACCTTGCTAGGGTCCACTCGGAGCTCATGTTCACCTACTTTGAACACTACTTCCTGAGGATTGGTGATATAGAGGTAGGCACCTCCATCTTTAAGCTCCTCTACACCAAACAAAATGCCCTTATCTACCACATCACTAAACTCCACCTTTACATCATATTTTCCTTCTCCTAGTACAATCACTGGAGGAGCATGGAGCTGGGTAGAGATATGGGTAACCTGAGGAGGGGCTTCTTTTACCTCTTGCTGAGGTGGAGAAACCTCTTGTGTAGGTTGAGGTTTTACCACATCAGTTACTACTGTGTCTACGTTAGTGGCAGGGATGTTGCTAGGTCCGAGACCCATCACCCAAAGAGCCATTCTTTCTCCAGTTCCTTCTACAGTCCAGTTAGTGTCTTTGGTATAGAACACTCCTCCCAACAGCTCATTGAGCTTGATAAGCTCTTCCTCGCTATAAGGAGTGATGCCGTCGATCTTTATCTCCTGCTCAGTAGGATAGCCTACTATTTTATCTCCATCTACATATAACACTACTTCATTTCCTCTTACCACTCCTATCCAATCACTTTCTATTGTGTATTCTTTTCCATCAATAGTGATTGTCTTTCCTTTAGCGTTAGGTGCCCTTATCCAGAGCTCTCCATCCCTGGCCACTTGTACATAGGCTAAATATCCTAAAACAGGGATAGGATTCTCTCCTTGTGGAGTGGTTTTCCAGCTATATGTAACGAGTTCTCCTTCTTCAACCTCCTTTGGACCAGTAGCTTCCAAAGCCTGCCTAGTTTGAATTTGCATCTTTACTTCTACTGGAGTTTCTTTCTCTTCTTCTTTAGGCTGAGGTTGCTGCTGTGTTGGAGGTTTTCGCTCAGGCTGAGGTTCTGGCTTAGGCTGGACCTTCTCCTCATAATACACCTCCACGCTAGTCATGGCCTGGAGATCTACCTTATCTCCCTGGGCCTGAACGGTAAAGTAATAGTAGGAGTTTACGGCTTGAATGTTCTTCAATGCCTCTGGAGGATAAGCTCCTAAGAAAGTAGGCGGAGCTTC
This sequence comes from Microcaldota archaeon, assembly GCA_013153395.1. Taxonomy (GTDB): domain Archaea; phylum Micrarchaeota; class Micrarchaeia; order Anstonellales; family J096; genus JAADEL01. The sequence continues at coordinate 1,246 of JAADEL010000025.1, read as the reverse complement.
AATTCGGAGACCCTCTCCTGCACTTCTAACCCCTGCCGGTCCTAATATTTCTTCAATTGGTACTCTTACTTCCTCAGCCCCCTGTAGGTTGCCATTATAGGCATCTACCACTTTTCCATTCTTTACATAGACAACTACTTCTCCTTATTCCTTGTCTAATACTCCTAAAGCCACTACATCTTTATCAATTTGATAGGTAGTATTTTCTACTTTTAATATGTTCTTATGAGGCATGTGAATTACATATTCGATGCCAGATTGAGTAGTGAAAGTAGTTATTTGGCCAACTCTAGGAATCGTTGCTTCTACCGGAGCGCCATTACTATCTTTTACCGATACATTCACTGGGGACGGATAAATTATCCCATCTACTTTCTGCCTTTCTCTTGATCCAGGCTCTACTATAGGAATCATGACCTGGATATCGTGATGTGCTAGGTTGCTGATTACCTTCTCTCCATCCGACACAACGGAATATGTTCGGGTGAATCCATGGATAGGCAGGGTCCATTTTATCTCTCCTTCAAATACCCCTCCTAGATAGTTATTGAGCTCATTTAACTTCTCTTTATAAGTAGGCGAGAAATCAGTTAGACGAATTGTAATAGTGCGGGCGCCAGGTTCTGCCTTAGAAAGTACCTTTCCATCCTTTACATAGATCACCAAATCATTTCCTATTAGTTCTCCTAGGTAAGGTGAGGTGAGTTGATAGGTCTTTCCTCCAATGGTAATGAAATCTCCAGGTACTAGGATCCATCTTCCATCCTCTCTGTCCTGGAGAGCAGCCCATAGAAGTTTATCCCCCTGTTGGAGGCCGTCTACTTTAGCCATTACGGTGGCTCCATTTCCGAAGAATTTAGCTCCCTCACCCCGTAGATCCAGCTGAAGTTGCCTCTCTTCTTCTTTAGGTTGAGTTTCTTGCTTAGGCTGCTCTTCTTGCTGGGTTGTTTGCTGAGGAGGTGTTTCCGTGCCTTTAGACAATGGCTCAATGAGATGCTCAAAGAAGCCCACTATTTTCTCTTTATCAGCGGTTGGAGTAATAGCATCAATAACATCGCCTCTCCAATCATATACCCCAGCTGCCACAAAGCCCGGGGTTAAGTAAGCAATCGTTCCTCTTTCTGAAGTATTGTACCATACTCTTCCCAAAGCGCTGTCGCTAAACACAAGCTCCCCAATGGAATTCTTCCATCCTTCCTGGGCCCTTTTGTTAAAGCTTGCCTCACCATTAAATCTCATCCACTTA
>JAADEL010000006.1 GCA_013153395.1 Microcaldota archaeon | reverse complement strand
ACCACCTCGTTTGAATAAGACCTATGAGGGGTTGAAACACATAGTCTGGGATAAAAAGCTCTCGTTCAAGACTCTGTTTGAATAAGACCTATGAGGGGTTGAAATTTACTTTTCATTATCTCACCTCATTATTTTATTATTAGTTTGAATAAGACCTGGAAAAGGGGGTGGGGGTTTTCGCCCGATGAGGTTATAAAGATAGTGGGAGAATATGATATAGTGAGAGGGTATGTATTACTCAAATTAGGGACGCAACAAGTGGAGTGGAATAAAGTAGTAGGTATGGGCCCTATCAAAACACTACATTCAGGAGATGGGAAGGTACTACAGAGAGGGAGCAAATATCCGTGGATTACGGTAGGACAAGATGCCTTAGGAAAGTTTCTTTATCTATGGGCAGGAAAGGGAATTTGCATAAAAGAGCCAGAAAAGATAAGGGACATATTAAAGCGATTGGATCCCCACATTCACAAAAGATACTTTCCTGCTTCTTATAAGATCCACGACAACCATTACATTATTGAAAAACCCCTTTATTATCATTCCCTAAGAGGAGGACACGCTTCCCTTTCCACTGATTTATTCTCTCTTCTTACTACCATCCAAACAGCTCTCAACCTTAATGCCCTTATTGATCGTATCCATACCAATAGGATAGTTCCGGAAAGAGAAGTGAAACCCTGGATATATGAATTAGGCCCGATTCATGCATCTGTATGGAACACCTTACTACCCCGATTTTTAGGAGCAGTAACCGGCGTGGGAATAGGTGTGCTAGCCAGCCAATTTGTTCCATGGCAGGATCTCCCTACTAGTTTTGCTCTTTCTACCACCGCATTAGGGATGTACTCCGCTTTATCGGCCTTTTATTCTCCTCCCATTACCCGAGAAATCGATTATGTGTATGAAGGGCTCTTCATTCCCTTTTTAGATGAAACCCTTTATCGAGTAGGCTTAATGGGCAAACTCGGTATAGATATGGAAACCCAAGCCCTTGTTTCCACTATTCGGCAAAATCGCACTAACACCATATGGGAGCTGATAGAAGACAGCATATTCTATGGAGCATTGGGAATAGCTTCTGCTCAGACCTATCTCAATCATGGGTTTTTCTCAGCTGTTGCCCTTAATAGTCTTATCCATTTCATCCGACTAAGCTCCATGCGTTATTTCGCCTATAAGAAAAACTGCTAATGTTCGATGAACGGGCCCTTTCGAAAACCTACTTCCTCTTAGCCACCTAAGCAGGTCCGGGGTTGTTGAAAGGGCTGCTCTCTATAAGGGGACTGGCCCTTTATAATGGACCCTGGGGGATTCGAACCCCCGGCCTCTCCCGTGCGAGGGGAGCGCTCTACCACTGAGCTAAGGGCCCTTGTAGAATTCTTTATTTAAATAATGGGCAAAAGCATTTAATATCCCATGGTAATAGAGATCCTCTCGAGAAAGTTTTCCCTTTGTAAGAACACCTATAGCTCCCCATTTCTTTTTGAGATCAGGAGTATGGGTCAATTTGGCCATCAATTCTCCCAATTCCTCTCCCTCAAGCAACCTCTTTACCAACCACTCGGGCAGCTCAAACCATCCTGAAGTTCCTAAATAAACCTCTTCTCCATCATAGATGGCAACCACTCCAAACCCATACCATCTACTATAGAGCTTCTGAATACCTCCTTCAATCCCTACACCTAAATCTCCGTGTTGGAAGGCTTGTTTGGCTCTGTTAATGGCTCCTTTCCAGGTTTCTTCTCCTATAGGCTGGGAGGGAACACCGCTCTCTACTTCCGCTCCTATCACTTCATGCTCGGGAAAGGCCCTTTTCACGGCGTTAATCTTGACAGGATTTGTTGATCCCACCACAACCTTCATAAAATATATCCTCCCAAAATAAATAAGAATGGGTTGGAAACAGGATCTCGCATCTTTCCTATTTAAGGCAAAGAAGAATTCTTATGCCTCTGGTGCTGAATACAAGCAAAACGAATATGGCATGAGAGAGTTTGTATATAAAGAAGGCGACTTCGTATATTGGGACCGCTACACAGGAGAAAATCCTTTTGGAGGACAGGAGATTGTGTTCTACAAAGGAAAGCCTAGCTGGCTCCTCAACTACTGGGGCATGTGCTATGATAAAAAGCTTCAAAAAACCATTTATGCCTTCTTGAGAAAGGCCCTTTTTCGCCTGCCTGAAGAGACTCCTATTCGCGGGCCTGAGAAGCTTCAAGAGCTAGTAGGTGACACCGTTTGGACCTATGAGATTATAGGCAAGCCTGCCCTTGAGCGCTTCAAGCTCACTGAAATCATCCGCATTAATGAGGATATTATGTATGAGGCCTACATTCACGGAGGCCTTGTAAAATGATTGTAAGAATAAAACTCCATCCTAATTCCTCTCAGGAGAAGCTGGTTGCTGAAGGAGAGCAATGGGAGGCTTGGGTAAAGGCACCTGCTGAAAAGAACAAGGCCAATCAAGCCCTCTTAAAGCTCATAAAAAAGAAGCTGGGAAAAGAAGCAAAAATAATAAAAGGACACAAAAACCGTATAAAATGGCTTAGTCTTTAGCTTTCTTGTGGATCCAGGCAAACTGGATATTTTCCCCGAAAATCCAATAGGTTTCGGTAGCTCCATCTATCTTTATAGCATCCAACTCAGGCTCATAAGTGGTGTTGTGAAGATGGAGCTCAAACACCTGTCCGTCTACCTGCACCATAAGCTCTCCTACTTGCTTTAGCAATTCCATAACCTTTTGTGCTTTCATAGCACTATTACTCAAGTACCTTTTATATTATTTACGTCTTACTATGAACAGCCCCAGTAAAAAACCGCCTGTAAGCAAAATGAGAATACCTGGAAGATCATAATAAAGCTCTTGCACATAAAGCTTTCTTTCTAATGTAGGAAGAAGATAAGGTCTTATTTCTACCGTGTTAAGAAATGTAGTATAGGGTAGTTGAAGTATGTCCTTACTTCCACAGCCTTCCATCTCACATTCTAGAATTCCGTTTTTTAGAGCACATTCTTTAACATAATAACTGCACACAGGTAAAGATGGTGGAACAGTTTCTTCTTTAGGGGCTGGAAGAGGAGAGTAAGAACCCCCTCCGCTATAAGAAGGTTCTACATAATCACACTCCACCAAAGCATGAGGGTAATATTTAGTGGGACTGCGATTTAACAAAGGAAGCATTACTTGGAAATTAACTGCTTGACCATTATAAGCTTGAAAGGTAAAAACCGGAGATAGAAAAACTAGGTTTCCTCTCCGATCTTGAAGATAGTATGTAGGGACAGGATAAGGGGTGGCAGGAGTAACCAGATAAGGAACATTCCTTAACACACCGATAGGCAAAGATAAAGTGGTATTGGAAAGAAAGGTGTTATAAGCCCCATCTGTTCCATTTACCAACTGCTCTAACAATGAAAGATTGCCTGCCCTTAGCGGGTAGTAAAGGGTAGAATGATTGGAAAAAAGAATATAGGATTGCCGAAAAGTAGGGCAACTTACCCCCAATCGAAGATTGGCCCAATATACTCCCGAATGATTAAAGAGGTAAAAGGAAGGGTAAGTAAAGCTTCCATATTCTACCTTTCCCAACAACCCTATCCATTGTTCAGACGAAGCATTTCCCACTAAATAAAGAGCGGTAATAAGCCCGCCATCCACCTGCACCGCATTACTCAATATAAACATAAATAGATACCAAATCATTGCTACCCTCCAACATAGCTAATGTATATGGAATGGTAATTAAATAATCATATTGCCCGAATAGATCACTTGTATTCACCATAATGGTGGTGGCAAACACCAACGGCTCATTTCCTGTATACTGAGTGTTATAATAGCTGTCCCATAAAATACCGGTGGTAAAATTACTCCGAGGAACCGAGCTTATCACTGGAACTCCATCCACTGCTCTTCCAAACACATTAAAGGTAGCCGTACTTAATGGAACGCTATCTGAGCCACCTCCCCACTTGGTAACAATGTGTTCATAGGCAGGGTAGGAAACAATGTTAAGAGCAATATCTGCTTCTAGGAAGTCCTGATTGTTGCTAACGAATGTATTAGTGCTATCGCGAGTTAAAGCCACCACATAATTCCAATGGATGTTAGAATCATAATCTACTACAAACAACGTGCCGTTTTGAAGAAGAGAAACCCATTCATGCAGAGGAGAAACATCTCCTTGAGAAGCAAGTATAATAGTAGAATTTACCTTTCCATAAAGATGATTCCAAACTTGAGAACAAGTCCTTGTACATCCTGGCCTGCCCATTTCCCACCAATTCATAAACAAGTCACATCTATCTTCCACTCCCAGTGTATAGTTGAAGGTGCTATACACATCAAAGGTATTGAAACATATATTATTGGAATAAAAAGAAGTAGTAGTCGAAGTATTGGTTCCTAAGAGATTGGATTCTACGCGATTTAAGAAAGATGTGGGCGTATCCCAACTTCCTGCTGGGTAAAGCCATCCTTTTACACCCCCAAGAAAGTTATGGTAAACGGCTTGATAGACCTGATTATTGTCAGGATTTTGGAGATAGAGTGAGAAGTTATAAAGAAGGATGGAAGTAGTTTCTGGATCTATCCAGGAACTTACTACAGTAGCACTGGCCAATTGAGTAGGGGTAGATACAGTAAAGTCAAAGATAGGAGTGCTATCTATGTAAACGCTTCCTAAGGTATCATTCAGTACAATAGAGTAAAGATGGGGGCCTGGGGTAAATGGAGCAACCGATTGAGCCAAAATTTCTACCCCATTCTCACTCATGTAGACCCACCACTCTTCCTCCTGAGCCCTTAAGTCAATGATGATTTCATTCCCAAGATCATCATAGTAAACAAAAGAAAAGGCTCCGATAGGCTTTTCCAATAAGGCGCCCCAGGTAATATTAAGATAACCTTGAGTAGAGGGGGTTTGAATGGCTGACTGGGTTTGAATCATCCATTGATAGAGGGATAAAGAGGAGAGACCTGTTCCTGTATCCACCAACTTCAAATAACCATCTGCCGATGGGCTTTTTGATATACGAAAACGTATCATAGTCTCGGCCTCCTTAT
>JAADEL010000003.1 GCA_013153395.1 Microcaldota archaeon | reverse complement strand
ATCCTTTATACATCCTCACCCCGATTTATTATGGAAATAAACATTAGTAAAGTTGAATTGTTGGGCGCATACCTCCAATCGTGGATCATCATATACCAAGGATCCATTTTCCTTCAGATAACGGAGCAAATCCATGACCTGAACAGGTGAAGTAGGGATGATAGTAGTGTAGGTATAATAAGCCATTACAATCCCTATTAATAAGCTGATAGGAAGGAGTACTATGAGCGCACTTCTCCCTACCAATACGCGTTTTAGCCAATAACCCACTACATAGGCAAAACTAGCAAATATACCTCCCATTACTGCTGCTAAAACAATCTTTAGCATGTTTATATCCTGAATAAACCTTTCCAATGGGCGGGTAAGGACATCAAGTTCAATAATATAACGTTGGGAGCGAGGGCCCGTTTCATAAGGTTTTTGGAACTCTCCCATTATTCGCTCGGTGTTGTTGTAGATGAGAGGTATGAGGCTAGCATTTATGGGAGGTTGTAGCAGCTCTATGGTGCGGTTGTAAAGCTCCAATATTTTCATATCTTGAAGATGCTCCGGATAACCTCTTCTATAAAGGAAATGGTAGGTCTTTAGCTTAGCCTCTAGCTTTTTAAGCTCATCATAAAGCTGGTAATGTTCTTGAATGGATTTATTCAAGGTGGGTAATCTCTCTAAAGCATTTTTGATATAATAGGTGAGGCCGCTAATATTTCGTTGCTCGGCCAACTGATTGGTCATATTTACCCAATCTTCAAAGTCATAAAACTTCTTCACTAAGGTTTGATTGTAGAGATAATCGGTGAGGTTGAGAAAGGCTTCCTTTAGCTTGTTAAATTCTCGATTGAGCTTGTCAAGCTGAGGCTTGTAGGTAGTTAATATAATATTGGTCTCTTTTACTGCCAATCGGTAAAGGGTGTTATTATAGGTTTGGTTGATTATGGTGGGAAGGTTAAGGAGGAAAGGATCCGAGTAATAGGTAAGCAAGATATCATACATGGCGGCCACTGCCTCTAAATCGGTATGGATAACAGGACAGACCGCATAACAAGTAGGACAATCTCTGTCAAATCGGAAAGGGGTTTGAGCGAGTATTTGAGAGCTCTCATTAAAGCTTTTTACTAGATTTAATAGCAAGCTATATTGCTCTGAGAGATTGTAGATATCCAGCTGGTCCAATGTCTCCAAAAACAAAGAGATGTTCTCATCCAACCCATAGGAGGTCTCAAAGAATTCACGAAGGTCCGGTACTAAAGTCATATTATAGCTACATTCAATGATTTCTGTTCCACATAAGTAGTTTTGATAGTAATGGTAGATATCAGGATAAAGCTTTTGATTATAGGGATTGGTGTAGTAAAGGTCTTTGATAACCTCTCCTAAGTAGAGTCTACAAAACTGCTCTTCTTTTCCTGGAAAACCCGTATCTCCATCAAACCTGCTTTCATTAAACCTTAGCACCAACTCAGTAAGGTTTTGTTTGGTTTGATTGAGGATTTGTTCCAGTTCAAGTCGAGCATAAGTGGAAAGGATCTCCTCAATCTGAGTTCTGTTCTCTACAATCTTTCCGTTACATACCAAGAAGGTAGGTTGCTCATTAAAGTAATGCAGCACACATTTGAGGCTTTCGTTGATCACGATGGTTTTGTTATAAACAGTGACGTTTTCTCCTGGCTCTAAATAAGGGTCAAAAGCAGCCAGGCCTCCCGCAAATACCATGCCGAGAAAAAGTATCCAGAGCATAACATTCATTTATCTGAGTAAATCTTTTAAAGCCTCCTATCTTATATCACAGTATGTACCATTCACCCCAAGCTTATGATAGGGCGATCACGGTTTTTAGCCCTGATGGACGCTTGTTCCAGGTAGAATATGCGCGAGAGGCGGTAAAACGAGGTGCCCCTAGTGTAGGAATAACTATAAAAAACGGTATAGTGATGGGTGCACTCAAGTATGTTCCTTCTAAGTTAGTAGTGGAAGAAAGCATACGCAAGATTCAGGATTTGGAGGATAATATTCTTTTTACCTCAGCAGGTTTGATTGCAGATGCCAAAAGGGTCTCTGATGTGGCCCGCGAGATCGCCAAATCTCACCGCGCTACTTACGGAGAAGCCCCTACTGTGACCTATGTGGTAAAGGAGATTTCCTCTCTTTTCCAAGCTTATACCCAGTTTGGGGGAGCAAGACCTTTCGGAGTGTCTGTGATGATTGGTGGATTTGACCATGATGAACCCGTCCTTTATGAGATAGACCCGTCTGGAGCAGTAACCGGATATAAGGCTACTGCAGTGGGAGGCTACAAAAAAGAGATCGAGAAATTCTTAGAGGAACATTATAAACCTAACATGAGCTTGAAAGAAGGCCTTAAGCTGGCGAAAGAGGCTTTGGAGCAAACCCAAGAGGCTGCCGAACCCAATGCATCCGAGTTCGTTTATCTAGTGAAGAAAAAATCCGGATATGAGTTGAAATATTTGTGATGACAATGATCGTTTCGTATTCTCCTGGAGAGTTTAATGAGGATTTCCCTCATATCCCAGCCTTTAGCCAAACCTTGAACTATTCTATGGGCCTGTTTGAGGGAATGAGTGCTATTATCGGAGAGAAGGGCATCTCTCTTTTCCATCCTGACCTTAACTATGAGCGCCTTCAGTGGGGTGTAGATTTCTTTAAGCTTCCTTATAAGGTGCCTGTGGAAAAGAGCATTTACACTGTTTTCAAACTCATCAAACTCAACAACTATCATACCCTTCCCAAGGGAACCCGTATCTATGTTCGCCCTCTTATTTATGTGAGAAATACCTATGTGGGCCTTACTCCTCCAAAGGAGGGGGAGATCGCCCTCTTGCATGCGATTTCCCCGATGGGAAAATACCTTCCTGTGCCTGAAGAAGGAATAAAAGTATGGATTGCACCATTGCCTCGCACCCTTCCTTTTGCTAAGGTAAAGGCCTCCAGCAACTATCAGCTTTCTCTTTATGCAAGGCGTCTACTCCCAGAAGGCTTTCATGAGGCCGCCTTCCTCAATGCTCAAGGAAAGTTAGTAGAGGGTTCAGGAGAAAATGTGGTTGTAGTAAAGGATAATACTCTTTACACCCCTAAAGAGGATAGCTTGCCCGGGATTACCTTGCGGTTGGTTTTGATGTTGGCCGAGGAGATGGGCCTAAGTTGGGAGTTCAAGAGCTTTACCTTGGAGGAGATAAAGCAGGCAGATGCCCTATTCTTCACAGGAAATGCTGCCGGCATAGTCCCGATTGGATTAATAGAAAAGGATGGCACCACCTACCAAGCCAAGAATGATTTCTCCTTGGTAAAGGAGCTTCAGAAGGAATATGATAAGCTCTTCTGGGGCCAACCTGAGCAATACCACGTATTTATGGAAGAATTCCTCGGAGAAAACGACAGCTTCCAGGTGCCCGAACGTTGGGAAAAGATAAAAGAAGAAAATATCTCTAAACTAGGGATGCATTCCAAGTATTCCTCTATCTAAGCTCGTGATAGAGTTCGCTCACGCTCATTAGGTCGCGGTAGAATTCATAGTCCTTTACACGACCGATATCTACCCAGAACTTATCCGTTAAACAATATCCGATTTTTTCGTTGTTGCGAAGCAATGCTGGGAACACATCCTTTCCAAAGTCATCCCCTACCTTTATATAATCAAAAATACGCTTGTTGAGAGCATATATACCTGTGTTGATGTATTTTTTGATCACAGGCTTTTCTTCAAAGGCAGTTATTTTTTCTCCGTCTATTAGCGCGGTTCCGTATTCAATGGGGATCTCATGCTCTTTAAGTACAATAGAGGCAATAGCGTCGTTCTCCAGGTGCTTTTGATAGAACTTGTGGAGTTGGATGGTGGTAAGCTGGTCCCCCATCAGTACTAGAAAATCCTCATCGAGCATATCCTTTACTTTCACCAACGAACCAGCTGTGCCTTCCGGCTTTTCCTCCACTGCGTAATGAATGCGGATTCCCTTGTATTCATTCCCAAAGTATCTTTCGATTTGGTCATGCATAAAGCCGGTGGCCAAGAGCACTTCGTCAAATCCTGCTTTCTTCACATTGTTGAGAATATAGGCCAAGATGGGTTTGCTTCCTAGAGGTAACATGGGTTTAGGGGTTCTGTCGGTATAAGGACGCAACCTCTGTCCTCTTCCACCTGCCAAGATTACTACTTTCATGTTTAGTTATCCAACTAAATCTTTATAACTCCTTCACCTTCTTTATTCTCTCTTCCAGGGGAGGATGGCTTGCCAATAAGCCCGAAAGATCCCAAAAATAGAGGTGAGCTTTCGGATTAGTAACTCGCGTTAATGCTTCTTTCCAATCTATCTTTTGTTTTATGCGTTGTTCTTCTTGTTTAAGCTTATTAAGCAGGCTAAGCATACCCTCTTTGTCACGGGTTAATCTTACTGCTTCTACATCAGCCAAGGCCTCCCTCCTTCGGGAGATAGCATAAAACAACAGCTTCCCAATAATTAGGGCAACCAAGCTTATTGCTCCCAGAATAATAGCACCCAATACCCCTTTGCTTCTTCCACCTCTAGCGCTTCTTAATGTGGAGATAAAAAAATCCGCAATAGCACCTAGAAACACCAATATAAGAAAGGTAGAGACCTTTATATCTGTATCTCTGTTAATGATGTGGGAGAGTTCATGCCCGATGAGGGCGCTCATCTCTGCTCGATTAAGCTTTTCTATTGCTCCTTTGTGGATACCTATCACACCTTTATCTTTGGTAGTATAAGCGAAGGCGTTCAAGCTCTCCTCCGGGATTTCCCACACTTCTACCTTTTCTTTATGACCTGCTGCTAACTTTAACTCCTCGACGATGTTAAGGATTTGAGCATCCTTGAAGTTCTTTTTAGTGAGCTCTCTTCCTTTCAGATAATGGGAAAGGCGAGAGATATATAAATAGTTTCCCACCACTACCAATAACGCATAAAAGAACACAATTAGAGTAAACAACCAATTTTCAGTGAGATAGGCAATAGTGATAATCAATCCCAGCGCCAAGAGTGCTAATAAAACCATATAAAACTTTGCAAGCCTTATATTCTTCTCTCGCTCCTTAAAGATCTTGATTGCCATATCTTTCACCTGGGAAGATCCACTTTCCTTCAGCCACAATCGCCCCAGGCATTAACATCGCATGTACCCCAAGTTTTACATTATTCCCAATAACAGCTCCAAACTTCCTTGTGTTCATAGGCTTAATAGGCTTTTC
>JAADEL010000046.1 GCA_013153395.1 Microcaldota archaeon | reverse complement strand
CTCAGGGATGACAGGGGGCTTTAAGGGTGCAGAGAACGTAAACAAATCATTGGCTCAGGTAGCCCAAGAGTATAATATTCCTCTAGGTGTGGGAAGTATAAGGGCGATGATAGAGAAGCCCGAGCTCACCCATACCTATGATGTGAAGAAAGAATATGATATCTTTTTGATTGCCAATATCGGAGGAGCTCAGCTTCTTCAGCTTCCGATGGAAAGGATTATAGATGCCTATAATGCCTTGGAGGCAGATGCCCTTGCCATCCATCTAAACCCTGCTCAGGAGCTCATCCAAAAAGAAGGTGACCTTCACTGGGAAGGAGTAGAGCAAAAGATTAAAGAAATAGCAGAGGAGCTTCCGGTGATAGTAAAAGAGGTAGGGAGCGGAATATCAGGGGAGGTGGCCAAACGCCTCAAAGATAGCAAGGTAAGATATGTTGATGTGGCGGGTGCAGGAGGAACAAGCTGGACCAAGATAGAATATCTTCGCTATCAAGATACTCCTGCAGGCTTTGAGAACTGGGGAATACCTACTGCCCTTGCCATCCTCCAAGTAAAGGAGTATTTCCCGGTATGGGCAAGCGGCGGTATCCGCTCCGGTATAGACGGAGCAAAGGCAATAATGCTAGGAGCTCAGGTATTCGGAATGGCTCAGCCTTTCCTGAAGGCCCATACTGAGGGCAACCTCCAGCAGCTCATGGACACCTTGATATGGCAGCTCAAAGGAACGATGTTTCTCACAGGCTCTAAAAACATAGAGGCATTGGGGAAGGCGCCTTATATCTTGCTGGGATGGCTTAAAGATGCCGCACAAGCTAGGTCAGGTCTTCCTTAAGAACCCCCGCATCCTAAGCTTTATTGCCAAACAATGCAACGGGGAAAAAATCCTTGAGATAGGGGCAGGAGACGGCCGGCTTACAAAAAGGCTAAAAGGAGAGGTCTATGCGGTGGAGCTGGATAAACGCTTTTGTGAAAGATTGAAGGAGATTACTCCCAACGTGATATGTCAGGACTTCTTGGAGCTAGAGCCCTTTAAGGTGGATTGCATAGTGGGAAACGTGCCTTATTATATCTCCTCTCCTATCTTGTTTAGGTTGTTGGATTGGGATTTTGATAAGGCTATCTTGATGTTTCAGAAGGAATTCGGGGAAAAGATGGTGGCAAAGCCCGGAGACTCCAACTACGGAAGGCTTTCCCTCACCTCCCAATATTATTTTCATGTAAAGCCCTTGAAGATAGTGAGTAAAAGGGACTTTTCTCCTGTGCCCAAGGTAGACTCCATCATCATGGAGATAAGAAAAAAGAGGGAGAAAGATCCTTTGTTTGATGAGATTGTGAGGAAGATATTCTCGCAGAAAAATAAAAAGCTAAAAAACATCCTCAAGGATGTACCTGAGGATTTAGGGGAGCTAAGGCCCCGGCATATGGGGGAAGAAGAAATCAGGCGGTTGCTAGCTTATTTCTCTTCAAAACATAAATAGGTTCTAAACGACGGAGAACATCGGGGTTGTCATATACATAGGCCCATATCTTGACCTCTCTCTTGCCGAAGTTCTGTTCGGTCTTCTTTATCACCATCAACTCTGGAGATACTCCCAAGGTCTCTACTACCTTCTGTCTCAACTCTGTCAAGGATGGGGTGGCTCCCTCATACTTGGCAAGCAGCAATACCTCCTTACGAGACAAAACAGGATTGTCCCGTTCAGATATTATTTCTACATTCATGATATCACCTTGAGCATTATTTAAATACACGAATAAGAGCTCTTTGGCCCATGGCCTCTAGAACCTCAATCTCCTTTCCTTCCTCTACCTTGTCCCTAAACTCCTCAGGGACATATACATCAAAGGTCTCATAGGTATCCTTGTCCATCACCTGGGCATATTCGCCCTCAAAGGAAAGGACCTGGGCCGTTCTCTTCTTAATGATAGGGATTTTTACATCGGCATCGCTAGGAGTGAGCAAAACCTTCTTTTCTCCTCCGAACAATCCTATGGCTGTAATCCTCATCTTGGCAGAACCGTGCTTTCCTGGCTTGGACACATCGATGCTCACTACCTTACAGGGGATGTTGTCTATAATCACATATCTCCCTACCTTCAAATCCTTAGCTGTCCCATACACATAATCCTCAGACATCTTTTATCACCTTTAACATAACAGAGGAGGAAAAAACCAAGACCGAAACAAAAAAACTATTAACTAAACCCCTCAACCAGGGGAATATGTGGTAGTATGTCCAATTATTGTGGTAATAAATCATGTGCACTATAAATGTAGATTGTAAGGGTATTTAAACCTTAAGGGTAGACCCTATTAACTGTTCTTGGGAAGGGCACAGCGTCTCTGATGTGATCAAGGTTTAACACATATTTAACAAATCGTTCTATTCCGAGTCCGAATCCTGAGTGAGGGACTGAACCAAAGCGCCTTAGGTCCAGATACCATTTGTAGTTTTCTTCTTTGAGGCCTGCTTCTTTTATGCGTTGCTTGAGCTTCTCTAGCTCCCAGATACGCTCGCTCCCTCCTATAATCTCGCCATGTCCATAGGGAGCTATCATATCGTTGTTGAGCACAAGCTCGGGGTCATTAGGGTCTTCTTTCATATAAAAGGCCTTTATCTTCTTAGGATACTTGGTAATAAACACAGGCTTGTTATATTGAGATGAAATCAATGCTTCTTCATCTGCCCCGAAGTCCTCACCATATTCCATCTTTCCTCCCAGCTTATTCACCAAATCCACTGCCTCATAATAGGTAAGGCGTGGGAAAGGTGGCTTTACATCCTTGTGGAGGTCCTTTATGCCAAAGAATTCTACCAAGTCAGGATGGTTTTGGAGGAATTGCTCTATAGCATAGGAGACCATCTCCTCCTGAATCTGCATATTCTCCTCCCAATCCACAAAGGCGGCCTCTGGCTCTAGATGCCAGTATTCGGCAAGATGCCTGCGGGTGCGAGACTTCTCCGCTCTAAAGGAAGGGGCCAAGGTATAGACCCTCTCCAAGGCAAAGATGCCCGCCTCCCCATACATCTGGGAGCTCTGGGTGAGATAGGCCTTCTGCCCAAAGTAATCGAGCTCGAACATGTCTGCTCCTCCCTCTGCTCCTGCAGTAGTAATAATAGGAGGGTCAAAGCGATAAAAGCCCTTGGAATGTAGATATTCGGTAAGGTAGTTTATAAGATGGTGGCGGGCCTTGAATATGTTGGTCATCTTTCTGCTTCTTATCCAAAGATGCCTGTTATCGAGTAAGAACTCCTCGCTTTGGTCCTTGTGGATAGGGAAAGGTTCTCCAATAGAGATAGGTGAGAGCTCCTGCACCTGCACCTCTTTTCCACCAGGTGCTCTCTCATCCTCCTTTAATGTTCCTTTGATAGTAAGGGAGCTTTCGTGATAGAGCTTTTCCGCATTAGCCCATACATGGGCAGGAACATTCTCCTTAACAACCACGGCCTGTATAGTCCCGGTTACATCCCTTAAAACAATAAAGATTTTATTTTCGCCTAGTTTCCTTATCCTATAAACCCATCCTCGCAAAGAAACCTCAGTCCCTTCGGGCAGCTTAAACGCTTGCTCTACCTTTAGCATATTTTTCTATATCAGGGGGTGTTTATAAACTAATCGGGCCTAATAAGACCTTGGGCATCTCCTATCCACTCATCACTATAGATAGGAGCTCTCTGAGGACCTACCAACTTTCCCGGAGCCGAAGTAAAAAGATAATATTTATCAATCCATCCTTCCAAAACCTCCCGGACATGTTTCTCGAATAAAGGCAATAACTCCCTATAACCATAAGGTCGGTCTACCATCACCACATATCCTTCGTTGGTTCGGAGTAAAAAGACCTTGGCCCGTATCATGATCCTTCCTTCCTCATCTACCATTGCCATCATCTTCACAGCCGGGCTGGTAATGGCTCCCAGCACTCCTATCTTTACACTGCTAGGATGGTTAGGGGCCTGACAAGAATCAATCTTTGGGCCTTTACCCATCATAAACAACAGCTCCAGTTTATCAGTAAAGAGAAAGGTGAGCTGAGAGGGAATCTCCTGCGAGGTGAAGAAAGAGCGAATCTCATTAAAATCTTGCTTAATAAGAGGGTGGAGATAAGAAGGAATCCTTTTCAAAACCTCATTCTCAAACTTTCTAAGGTATTCTAACCCTCTTTCCTCCAGAGTGGAAAGGCTTAGCTGAGGAAGTTCTTCGTCTATCTTCTCCAAGTATCTATTAAGGCGAGAAACAAAATGGGCAAGCTCCTCTGGTCGAGAGTTCTTCAACTCCACAGAAAGGTGTTGTTCATATTCTTTCATCCAGGCTTCTCGAAGAGGAGGGGGTACCTGGAAGCCCTTGTAACGTTCTCTTCTGTAATCTTCAGGAGAAAGAGAGAAAAACTTCACAAATACCCTTACATACTCAGGATGTTCGGCTAGCGCATCCATCCAGTCCTCAATATGTCTTATCATCTTTTTGTCAAAGCGGGCAAATATCCTTTCTATCTCTTTTCTCTTTATCTTAAGGCCTCGGCTAAGGTATTCCTTGGCTACCTCCTCTAGGAAGTTCTTCTTAGATCGGTAGCGCAGTACAAGCTCTCTCCAGAATTCATCTTCTCGACTATAGTAGGCCTTAAGGACCCGATAGGCATGTTTGGGAGAGAGATCCTCCACGGCCTTTATCACCTTTTCTTTATTTTCATCTTGAAGCAGCTCACTCAAGAGGAGAAGGTCATCCCTGTTCCACTTTCCCCTTTTTCCTAACACCTCTTTTTGAGAAAATATCCTTCCCAATACCGGGCCAAGAACAGGAGTAAAGAAAGCCTCTTTCCAACTGCTGGCCTTCCAATTTATCTTTTTTAAGAGCATAGGAGAAAAGGCATCGATTACGCGAGGGCGATTATCCTCTAAAATAAAGCCTAGGATATAGGAAAGGGTAGCTTGATCCTTCTCGGACATGTTGGAGGCGAGAGCAGGAACAAGCCTTTTCACATAGCCGGCAATAATAAGACGTTGGAAATCTACTATATAGCGTTCTTCTTTAGTAAAGAGCCCGAGTAGCTGTTCAGGGGAAAGATATTTCTCGGCAAAGGTGAGATAGTGGGGTAAAACATCCTCGGGAATGCGAAAGATATGATTGCTCTGAGAAAGAAGCTTTCGGATTTGTTCTGGGGTTAGTCTTTCTTCCATCAGAGTGGTAAGGACCTTGAAGGCTTTGAGGTTGTTAATAGCCCCTTCCAAGAGTAGAGGATTATCCAATGGAACTTGTCGGAGCTCCTTTTCCTTTATATAACCATAGCTGAGAGCGGTTGAAAGTATCTCAGGCTGGGTGAAAAGCCGAGACCTTTCTTCCTGAGAAAGATAAAGCCTGCTCCACCTTTCCAACAATACCATGGATTCTCGAGAGACTATGTAGTTAACTACCTGAGGCGAGAGTACTATCCTCCTAATATGATCTTTTATCTCTCCTTTTAACAAAGGCTTGATAGTGGGACATAGGGAAGGGAGAATGAGAGCACGCTTTAGAAGGTCAGGGGTAGCCTTTTCCCAGAATCTCTCCTGATAGGAGGGAGGAAAAGAAGAGATAAGTTCTTTCACTGTGTAGAGATCTTTTTCTTGCTTGGTAAGCATAAAAAAGGGAGTTTCACCTTCTTCGGAAGAAGAGAATAAAGGCTCCAATAGGGCCTCCGCCCTTTCTAAGCTGGACATGAAAGGAGCTACCCCTTTCCATCCTGCAAAACGCAGGCTTTCAAGGAAACTGCCTCCTTCGTTGTCTGTGAGTTTATAGGCCTCAGGTGGAACAAGCTCCACATTCTCCTTCCAAAGTATAGGGGCATAGTGGAGAGGAGTATGGCCTAAATGGTTTTGAACTAAGAAGAGCTCAGGATGCTGCTTAACCAAGGGTCGGAAATAAACAGGAAAATCAGTAATGAGATAATGGAGCCAGGTATTGCCTTTGTTATCGGTTGCCATTACCAGCTGCTTCCATTCCTCAGGGGAAAGGTTGTTTTGGATAATGGAGAGATGCTCGGTGTAATCAGTGTAAGGATCCTCAGCCATCAAATGAAGGAGGGTTTTGCCGAGTGGAGTAACAGAAAACACAATCTTCTTGAAGAAAGGGGTGCCTGCTGCCTTTTTAAGCATCTTTAGCTGCCCTTCTGCCGACAGAAGATGGATATCCCCTTTAGCCATCGATAAAAGAAAGCGTCCTTCAGCACTATCTACCAACCATTTCTCCAGTTCAGGTCGTTTTTGAAGGATGTGGTAAAGGTCTTCCAAGGGAAGTTGCTCTCCATGCTTTAACAACAGCTGAGCCGCCCTTTTTGAATTAGGATGATGAAGAATAAAGGAGGTAACATCTTCGCCTATCTCTTTCTTTCTAAAGCCCTTTCTCCATATCCTAATCTCCGGAATCTTATACCTCCGCATATTGTTATAACTAATGGCAAGAAATGTTTAAATAAAAGTAGGATATAGCAGCTTGTTAAAAGATGCCCACCGGAAGGGCGCTTACCCTTTTAGGCGACTGAAAGGATGCGAACCCAGATAGGCAGCCACCCTTTCAACAACCCCGGACCCCATTAGGCACCTGTTGGTCTTATATGGAGCTTTCTCTCAGAGAGTAAGTTTTGTCCAAGAAAACTGCGGTCAAAATTGGAGCATACTCCAAAAAATCCCGCAGATATTTAAGAGTTAAGGAAAATAAAGAATATATGTATCTTCCTCGGGATATTGAAAAGGAGATTGCCAAGCTCTGGAAAGAAGACCAAATGATTGTGATAAAGGGCCCTAGGCAGGCAGGAAAAACCACCCTCTTAAAACATCTTCAAGAAACCTACGGAGGAACCTATTACACTTTGGAAGAAGATGAGGTTTTGAGGACCTTTGATAATAACCCCAAGCTTCTTGTTAAGGACGACATTATTTACCTGGATGAGGTTCAACTCAGCCCCAAGGCAGGAAAACAACTCAAGTTTTTATACGACACCTATAAAGGCAAGGTAAAGTTTGTTGTTTCGGGATCAGGGGCCTTTGATATAAAAAGAGAAGTAGGGGCAAAGCTCGTAGGAAGGGCCTTCTTCCTTACTCTATTACCTCTTTCTTTTAGGGAGTTTGTAAGGTGGAAAAGCAGGTTTAGCTCCCGGTTGCTAGATCATGCCTATGAACAATTTCTGGCCTATGTGCATGAAAACAAGCTCCCTTCATTAACTGATTACCCTAGTCTAAAGGAGCTAGCTTATGAATACATGGTATGGGGTGGATATCCTGCAGTGGTTTTATCATCTGACAATAAAAGGAAAATACTAGAAAGCATTACCTTGCTTACGATTGAAAGGGATATAGTGCAGCTTTTTGGCCTTCGGGAGATACGCCGTATAAAAAACTTTGTTAAAGAACTGGCTGCCTCGGTAGGTCAAATTCTGAAATATAGCTCATTCCAGCTCGATTACAAAACTGTCCAACACTATTTAGGCATCCTAGAATACGGAGATCTTATCGCCTTACTTCAACCTTACCATCGGAATGAAAAGACAGCTATAAGAAAATCACCCAAGCTTTTCTTCTATGATTTTGGGTTTAGGAATGCCATCCTCGGAAACTTCCTTCCAGTGGAGCAGAGGGAAAACAAAGGTGCGTTGATTGAGATGTTCGTCTTTCGGGAGCTGGTGGAAAGTTTTGACCTTGCTTATTGGCGCACCTCCCATGGTGCTGAGGTTGATCTAGTGATAAAGGAACCTTTGCTGGGCATAGAGATAAAACACAAAAGAGCTCGCTCTCTTACCTCCTTGAAATCCTTTATGTCCAAATACAATGCTCGGGGTCTGGTAATGGCCGACCATTTCCAACCTTCACCTATCCTTCACTGGCCTTTCTACCAACTATAAAGGGGCAAAACACCTTTTGAACCCGCCCCTTTATCAATCCCCCGATCCCTTTAGGCGCCTATTCGGGTTTAGGGTTTTTAAAAGGGCAGAGGAGTAAGAGCGCCTAGTCCTTTTACCCACCTATAAAGGGGGCGCGAACCCCTTTAGCCAGCCCCCTTTATAAAATGAAAGGGTGAGAACCCAGATAGGCGGCCACCCTTTCAAGAACCCCATTAGGCGCCTTATGAAAGGGCTAGTCCCCTTACAGACAGCAGCCCTTTCAAGAACCCCGGACCCTATTAGGCGACTATTTGGGTTTAGGGGTTTAATAAAGGGGCGGGACTAATAGGCATCTGGCCCCTTTATAGTGGGGATGCCCGGATTTGAACCGGGGTCACAGGCTCCCTAAGCCCGCATGCTAGCCAGGCTACACCACATCCCCTAACTCAGCTCGGATGAGTTGGTCCACCACATCCTTATGGATGTAGCGTTTTCCACCCACCTTGACGTGTGGGATAGTACCTCTATCCACACGCCTTTCCAGGGTGTTTCGTTTTATTTTAATACCATAACGTTTAAAAATCTCCATCACGTCCGAGATGGTGTAATAGTTTTGGTGGAGGTGAACTAAGGCATCCACCACATCCCGAGCAATATATCTCCTTCCATTTACACGAACATGAGGAATGGTGCCCTTCTCTACTTTCCCTAAGAAAGCCCTGTAGTTAAGACCACTTACCTTCTTCAACCTCTCATAGGCCTCCTTCAAGCTCAAAAACTTCTGATGGAAATCGATGATGTTATCCAACACCTCCTTCTGAATATAACGCTTCCTTCCTAGCTTCACCACAGGGATCCTTCCCCTTTCAATCCTCCCACTAAAAGACCTAAAGGAGATATCCACACCATTCTTCTTTAAATATTCATAAGCCTCCTTCATGGAGAGAAGTTCATCCGACCTATCTCTCATCTCCTCTTCTAATTGTTCAGATAGGTCACCCATCAATCTCAACGAATCTACGTAAGAATCAGCGGTAAACTTCTTGATTACTGGATCCTCCACGTTTATCAAAACAAACTTCTTTTTCCGAGCCATGGTTCCCCCCATAATCTTATAGTATAATTCCCTTTAAAACCCTTTCTTTCACACTTCTTCCGGTTCTTCAAACTTACTCTTTATAAACCAAATAATCCCTCCTAGTACAATAATTCCCACTCCTACCACTAACCAGGTTATATCACCTTCTCCTTCTTCCTCTTTCTTCTCCTCTTCTGCTTGAGGTAGCTCCTCATAGGCAGGAGTGTAGTTCACCACCACCTCCTTCACATTATCCATATTATCTACTGCGTAGATATGGATGGTTCCTGGCACATTGGGTATGCGGTAATAGTAGCTAGAGCCCTTTTTATCGATGGGCATATACTTGCTTCCCAAGAACTTTACCTCCACCCTCTTTAGGCCCGAAGCATACTTATTGGGATCCCATACATCAAAGGCAAAGGTCACGTACTCTGTATCTGCTTTTATTAAACGGAAGTTGGTAACTTGAGGAGGTGTCACATCCAAGATAACCTGCACAGGCCGATAAGGAGTTAAAGTAACCACCTTAGTCTTACCCGAACAATTCAACGTTCCAGTCACTGAGGATGCAAACTCCTTGAACTCCAACGTTCCCACAAAGCTCATGTTGTTAAAGGTACAGGCCAATGGATTCTCTGCATCATCCATCACAATCAAGGTATAAGGAAGCTGCTGGAACTGTATCACATAAGTGGAATCATTCTGCAGAACATAGTTGAAATAACGCTTTATTCCCTTATAAACAGCTAATCCGCTCACATTAGGGGGCACATATCCCTCAAACTTGGTCACATTCTCATACACATAATCATCGAACAGAATAAGCTTCACAGGCACACTTTTATTTCCCTCTTTAAACAACAGCGTAAGCCTATAAGCTGGGATCCTATAAACATACTGGGAGGTTTTGTTCTTTAATGTGAGAATAAAGTCCGATTTCCAATAGGTCTTGTTCCTCTTTATCACATAAGAATAAGGATAATCGAATAAGGTCATGTTTACCTTGATGCTACAATCAAATCCCACCCAAGACTTCTGCCTATTGAACACATAAAAACTCACCAGACCAAACTCATCTGTTTGTTTCACAGGAGTCCACCTATACTGCCTAGGAAGAATAGATCCATCCAAGAGATATTGAAGTTGAACATTCACACCTGGCACAGGCCTTCCCATCTCATCCAAAACTCTAATAACTATCTCTTCATCAAAACCAGGATAACAGGCATCATATCCATAGCTCAACGCTATCAACAACAACAGCCAGAGCATATTTTTATTCCATAGGCGTTTATTTAAAGCTTTACTCTGAGGTTGCTCGAGCAAAGGTCACCCTTTTTGTTACTTTTCGACCAGTAGATGTTCTAGGAAGCACAGGAAGCTTCTTAGCCTCTATCCTTAGCAGGGTCTTCTCATTTCCTAGCACAATCTCCTCATCCGCATTACATACCGCTCTCAACGGCCCTGTCCTTTCCGTTATCTTATATACCTTTACTCCTGAGGTGCCCCTATGATGGATAGGAAGCTCCTCTACCACCTTCCCAAATCCCTTTTCTGTAAATAGGGCTACTCTCTCGTGAGTTGCCAATCCCAGGAGGTTATCACTCTTCATCGCAATAACTCCTCTTGCGCTCCTTCCCATAACACGCACTTCCTCAGCCTTGAACCGGGCCGCCTTTCCATCCGTGGAAACAACCGTAATAGTCTCTCCCATCATATACTGAGCATCCAATAGCTCATCCTCCTGCAAGGAAATCAGCTTGAGCACATTTCGGGTCATCCTCAGCACAACCCTCTTTATTATTCCCTTTTTGGTGAGAAGAACGAGCTCCTTGCCCTCTTTATAAGGCAGAATCTTAAGCACCTCTTTTTGCACTCCATACTTGGAGAGATACTGTCCCTTGTCTAGCCTATCCTGCATAGGAAGCTGCTTGGGCAGGAACTTTATGGCCTCTCCCTCTTTTGTTAAGATAATAAGGGGTTCTAGCTCACGAGCGAGCATCGCTCCCTTTATCTCCTCATCCCCTATCTTGTATCTTAATCCCACTGTCCCTATGCGGGCCACCGGGAACTCAGGCACCTTCTTAATCATGCTCTTGGAATAAACAATGCCCACCACCATATTCTTGGCGATATATTCGCCTGCCTCGCTCACCACCGCAGTTCGGCGAGGCCTGCCATAGGTCTTCTTCACCTCCAGCAACTCTCGCTTAATCTCTGCCCTAACATCCTTGAGCACATTCTCCTGATGGGCAATCTTTTCCAAAAGCTCCTTGCGCTCCTTCTCCAGCTTTCCTCTCTCTGTCTTGGCCAGTGTGCGTAAGCTCATGGAGAGCACCGCTTCTATCTGATTCTTGTTAAGGCCGATAGTAGAGAGCTTTTCATATATTTCCTCAAATTCCTCCGCATTCCTTATCACATCGATAACGAAATCAATGTTTTCGATTGCTTTAAGCAATCCCTCGATTACCTCTACCCTTTTCTTCCACTTCTCAATGAAATAACGGGCCCTTCGAGAAACCACTTCCTCCCTAAACCTCAACCACTCTTGGAGCATCTGGATAATACCCATCTGGACAGGCTTTCCCTCTACCAACGCCACCTGCCTCACATGATAGCTCTTGGAGAGGTCTGTGGAATAAATCAATTGCTGGGCCACCTCCTCTGGGTCCTGGGACTTGTGCACCCCAATCTCAATCTCAATAGTCTTGGTACTCTTATCCAATATATGGGTGATGCCTTGGATCTTGTTGTTTTCCTTAAGCTCCAGGATTTGCTCCAATATGCGGGCCTTGTTAGCCTGATAAGGAATATCTTGAAAGATAATCTTCCGACCTTCTATCTTATAACTGGCCCTCACCTTTACCACTCCTTTTCCTGTCTCCATATACTCGCGGAGCTCCTCTTTATTGGTTATAACTCCTGCGGTGGGAAAATCAGGTCCTTGAATATACTCCAGAGGATCTTTACCTTCAATAAGGGCAATAGTGGCATCTATAATCTCCCCTAGGTTATGGGGCAATATCTCGGTAACCATACCGACAGCAATACCTGAGCTTCCATTCACCAACAAATGAGGGAAGGTGACAGGCAATACTACCGGCTCCTTGAGAGAGTTATCAAAATTAGGCCTCCATTCAATGGTGTTGTATTCAATATCCTTGAAGAATTCCTCGGCTATTCTAGATAAACGAACCTCGGTATAACGCATGGCGGCAGGAGGATCACCATCCACGCTACCAAAGTTACCCTGCCCATCCACCAAAGGATAGTTAAGGGAAAAGTCTTGGGCCATGCGCACCAAGGCATCATAGATGGCTGCATCTCCGTGAGGATGGTATTTACCCAAAACCTCTCCTACCACACGGGCCGATTTCTTGTGAGGCTTATTATACCTTAACCCAATCTCATACATCGCATACAGGATCCTTCTTTGAACAGGTTTTAGCCCATCCCTAACATCAGGAATAGCTCTGGACACAATAACGCTCATCGCATAGGTAAGATAGCTCTCTTTCAAGTCCTCTTCAAAGGGTTCTTTTATTATCATGATTATCACACATCAAGCTCCTTCACAAGGTTAGCATGAGTTATTATGAAGTTGCGGCGGGCCTCTACATCTTCTCCCAAAAGCAAGGAAATCAAGCGGTCGGCCTCCTCAGCATTTTGTAGCGTGATTTGCTTCAGGTTGCGGGTCTCAGGGTTCATGGTGGTTTCCCAAAGCTGGTCAGGGTTCATCTCTCCCAATCCCTTATAGCGCTGGACAGTGGCCTTCTTGCCCTCATGCTCCTTCAATATCTTTTCCTTCTCTTCATCAGAGTAGGCATAGTAGTGCTTTCCTCCCACCGTAATCTTATACAAAGGAGGCATTGCCGAATACACTCGACCTTGCTCAATCAAAGGGCGGGCATAGCGATAGAGCAATGCCAGCAACAAGGACCTTATATGACTGCCATCTACATCAGCGTCTGTCATTATAATAACCTTTCCATAGCGCAGGTTATCCAAGTTGCCTTTGAAATCAATCCCAAGGGCAGCAAAGATGTTTTTGATCTCTTGGTTTTTGATAATCTTGTTGATGGAGGATTTCTCCACGTTCAATATCTTTCCTCGGAGGGCAAGCACCGCCTGGGTGAACTTATCCCTTCCCATCTTTGCCGAACCTCCTGCCGACTCTCCCTCCACGATAAAGAGCTCGGTTTTCTCCCTGTCAGAGAGGGCGGCATCAGCCAGCTTCCCCGGAATAATAGACCTCTTCATAGAAATCTTGCTTTCCTCCACCTCCTTTGCCCTCTCAATAGCCTTACGTATCTTATAGTTGTCAAGGATTTTCTCTATCAAAGGCTTGGGGTCATTCTTCTCAATCCATTCCTTGAGCTTGTTATAGAAAAAGCTCTCTACCTTTCCCTTGATCTCAGGGTTGTTGAGCTTCCACTTTGTCTGACCTTCAAACTGAGGGTTGGGAATATAAATAGACAACACAAGCACCAAATCCCTCTCGATATCATCCCAGATTATGCGGGTCTTCTTTCCTTGCTTGGCCAAGTAATCATTAATCACTTTCACGAAGGCGCTCTTTATTCCCGAATAATGGGTTCCGTCATAGTTGCGGATATTGTTGGTGTAAAGAAGGATCTTCCCTCCTTCCCGAGAATGGGAAAAGGCCACCTTAATCCAATCATCCTCAAAGTAAATGGGCTCATAGAGAACATTCTCAAACAACTCCAGTATTCCCTTTTCTGACCTATATACTTCCTTCTTTCCATCATAATGGAGCTCCAGTGTGAGGCCCGGGGAAAGGAAAGAAAGCTCCTTCAATCTCTCCCTCACAACCTCTACATCAAACTCCTGGTCCCCGAAGATCTCAGGATCAGGCTTGAAATAAACCCTGGTGCCGGTTTCGTTGGTCTCACCAATAACCTCCACCGGAGTGATGGGTATTCCTCGGCGGTATTTTTGGCGATAAATCTTTCCATCTCTCTTGGAAATGATTTCCATCTCCTCCGAGAGAGCATTCACCACCGTTACTCCCACACCGTGGAGACCTCCGCTGTACTTGTAGCTCTTTCTATCAAACTTACCTCCTGCATGAAGGGTGGTAGCAATGAGCTCCAAGGCGCTTTTTCCCTTTTCCGGATGGATATCAACAGGAATTCCTCGTCCGTTGTCCTCTACGGCTGCCCACTTCTTTCCCAGCTCCACCTTGATGTGGTCGGCATATCCTGCCAGATACTCATCCACCGCATTATCCAGAATCTCAAACAAAAGATGGTGGAATCCTTTTTTACCAGTGTCTCCAATATACATTGCAGGGCGCTTTCTAACCGCCTCTACTCCCTCAAGGACCTTAATATCCTTAGCACTATAATCCATAAAATCCACCTTTCAGCTTGTCCATATCTTCTTTGCGGGCAAACACAATTACCCGTATATTATACTTGTTAAAGGTTTTTAAGCGGTAGAGGTCGCTTTCAGCCTCTATGCTTTTCTCGCTTAGCAGCAGCTTTGTAAGGATAGCTTTGGTCAAGGTTTTCTTAGGGCCCTCGTAGAAGAAGGTTCCGTCTTCCATCAAGATAGCGCTCTCAGGGTGGTCTTCAAAAAACTGCCTTAACCTCATCTTCAAAAGCTCCTTCTTTGGCAGGTTAAGCTTCTTTATCACGTTTTCCTCAATCACGAACTCCGGATATTCGCCCACGAACTTCTTGGCAAACCAATAGCGCCAGCCCGCAGGCACCATGGTCAAACCATCGATGCTTACCGAGCCATACTTTTTGATTTCGTTTTTGACCTGTTCTCTCCAGAAAGGATAGCTCTGCATCACATCGTTATAGGTTCTTTCGTACTTGTTCTGGAGCTCATCCACCCTCTGAATGTAGTTTTTGATTTTGGTATAGATAGGATAGAGGTTGGAGGATCTCTCGAGTTCTGCCTCTAGGCTATGGATAGGGATTGCGTTAATCTCTTCCAGGTAATCGGAGACATCGATACCTTCCACCAATCCCTTGCCTATCTCTTCTCTAAACTCCGCTATCTTATGTTTAAGGTCCTCTAACATCCGCTTCAACGTAGAGGCAGATATCAACTCTCTGTAGGCGGAATAATAGGCCTTTCCGCCTATCAATCCCTTGATAAAGTCCTTTACAAAATCCACTATCCACACCACTCCCAAGATATAGAGTACCATGCTAATCACAAAGAAAAGGTCCAGAGAGGCCAAATCGATCAACGCACCATAGCTAATCTTCTGGAGGTAGACCTTCTTAGAAAAGTTATCTTCAATATAGATGCCTGCTAAGATAAATATCACACCCATTACCAGTTTTTTCAATGCCTCGGTATCATGGTAGCCCAAAGCCTTCTGGAAAACGTTCTTCTCTTTCCTTATCAATCCTGGAATGAGGACAGAGAGGAAGCTCAACAGCCCATTCAAAATAATCAAGAATGCCAGAATCCCTCCCAACAACAGCCCTAGGGCAAGATAAGGCCTTTGGAGGATGTTATAGAGCTCGTCGTAGTACTCTTTAAGGCGCTGGAAGATGGTGGCAAGGAAAGGCAGGTCAGCGTTACTCTTGATTTGGAGGGTGAGGGTCTTGGCGGCAGGCGGAGTATAACTGGTGAAAAGGAGATGGTGATATTGGTAGGTGGGTTTGTTGGTAAGGTTGAGGGAGAGTTCAGGGATGTAGATGATGAGCTCTTGGTCAGAAGGGTCGGCCTTGAGCTCCACGATGTAGTTATCGTTATAGGTAATCACGGTGTAATTAAGAGGATATTGGTAAGGTGCGGGAATACAGCCTGTCTTGTTGTTATAAGGATGGGCCCACAACACCACCTCATAGATATAGGCCTGAGCATAGTTGTTCCCCATTGTTTCTAGCTCTAGCTTTTTCTCGAACAACTTGGCAAAATCGGGAGGAACATCATCCAACTTCGAATAACACTGCACTTCCTCTAAGGATCTCTTCTTCCACTCAGTGAGATTAGCCTCTATCTCTCCTGAGATAATAGGATAGACATAGCGGAAGATGGTGATGTTGACAGAGCCGTTGGCAAGCGGTATAACCACTGGGTTGTAATAAGTATAGGTGATGTTGGCCACTGGCAAGGTCTGCTCACTATAAGGGGTTAATTGGGTGGGTTGGGCCGCAAAGGCCATCATAAACAACAGGCTAAACAGAATATACATGCTTATATTCTTGGATTAAGTTTTTTATATCATACGCCTGGGCAATGAAACGAGCCCGTTCCCTTAACTCCTCATATTGTTCCATTATGCGAGGAACAACATGGGTGAGGTCCTTCTTATCCTCGAAAATAGTGTCCTTGAGGCCCACATCCCTCATGGCTGAATCCTTATAAACCAAAGGTACCACCCCATAGGACATAGCCTCCATCATAGAGAGAGAATAGAGGCTCTTGGAGCTAGCATGATAGTAAACCTGGGCCTTCTGATAGGCCTTGGAAAGGTCAGTTTGATAGCTTATAGTCACATTACCGTTGAGGCCCAACTGCTTGATAAGGGCCTTGAGGTTCTTTTCTTCCTCTCCTTTGCCATATATCTTGTATTTTATGGAAGGATCCACATTAATAAGGGAAGGGAGAGCATTTATAAGCCAAGAAAGGTTTTTATCCTTGGTTAGCTTACCGGCTGAAATGATGTATTTTTTGCGTTTTTCCTCTACCTCCTTAGGATAGCTTATAGGGAGGGGCAACACATAATCGGCTTCTATGCCCACTATCTTCTGGGAAAGCTCAGTAGGAAAGATGATTTCACCATACTTTAAAAGCCAATCCAAATATTTCTTTACCAGCTTATCCAATAAGGGATTCCCAAAATAGGGATTTACCAAAAAGGTATAGAACATCTTTATCTCCATCGATTTGGCTGCCTCTCGGGCCAGCCCTCCCATCTTTCCTATCGAGAAAGAATGTACAAGGTCTATTTCCTCGGCCTTGAGGACCTGCTTGAGCTTAGAGATGGCCACCATCGGAATGCTCAAGTTATAGCCTTGCTCCAAGAACGCGAACCTTACCTTGTAATCCCCATTCTTCTTTTCCACACCTTTACGGGTATGGCCAGGAGTAAATATAACCACCTTATGGCCATCTTTCTCTAGCTCTTCTTTCAGAAGGCGTATAGCCCGATAAGGTGAGATGGGATCAGAACTATCCAAAAAATACGCAATATTCACGCTATATTTGGAAAGAAAAAGAATAAAAAAGAACCCGCTAAGGGGTTCAGTTTACGGTTAGCTTACCGAGGAACTGGTCTACTGCCTGTAGGGTGTCCTCGGCGGTCCAACCAGCGACCACGATCTTTCCAGGGGCAACCTGCTTTACGAGGATTCTCTCCTCCTCGCTTAGGGTTGCGTCAGAGCCCTGGAGAAGCTCAGCGGTCTTCTGGTTCACCACAGGACCTCCTACGGAGATCACGGTAGCGGCGTTGGCTGCGTCGCTGGTATCCAACACTACCACGTCAGTAGGGTAGGTGGTTAGGTAGGCAGGCTGGTAAGCGGTTACGCTCTCACCTACTCTGGTGTCTCCCTCGTAGATTACTGCAGTTACGCCAGTCATGTCAGCCTCAGGGGTAGGACAGGCTGCGGTTCCAGATACCTCAGCGTAGAACTTAAGGACCTTTACCTTAAGTCCGTCTCCGCCAGGTACCTCTCTCTCCTCACCCTCAGTCATGTTAGCTAGTACAGCCATGTTAGGCTCGATGGTGAACTCTCCGGCAGGCTCGAAGTATAGCTCCACTCTTCTAGGGCTCTCAGGTACCTCAAAGGTCCTGTAGTCTCCGCTACCCTTCACCTCAGTTCCTCTAGGGCTGATGAATGGAGTCTCGTAATCATAGTTGGCAGTGTATCCGAATCCAGGGGTGTCTAGTCCATCTGCGTTCCAGGTTACCTCGTCATCTAGCAAGTTGTTAAGACCCAATAGCTTGTCGTTGTCAAAGTCGCTCACTACAGAGATGTTCCTGTAGGCAGGCAATCCTCCAAGGTCTCCAATGTCCTCCTCTAGGTGGAAAGCTACCTCGTTGGTGTTGGCAGTGTCCTCGAGGTGGATCTTTCCGTTGCTTCCAGCAGGCTTGTATTCAATGGTCAAGGTAGCTCCGCTACCCTCTACCATGTACCACTCTCCGTCAGCTCTTAGCAAGATGTCTCCCTCGTCTACTCCGTCTCCATCTACCACATAGTAGAATACATCTACCTTCTTGGATCCTACTACAGCGGTTCCGTCGCTTACGTCCTCTAGTCTTACCTCCTCATCTAGGTCTACCTCTAGGTACTCTCTTACAGTAAAGTCAGTAACTCCGTCAGCTAGGGTTCCAGTCTT
Organism: Microcaldota archaeon; assembly: GCA_013153395.1. Classification (GTDB taxonomy): domain Archaea; phylum Micrarchaeota; class Micrarchaeia; order Anstonellales; family J096; genus JAADEL01. The sequence goes on along the minus strand of JAADEL010000046.1, from coordinate 4,039 downwards.
CTCAGAGGTTCTGTACTTCACGGTTAGGGTGGAGGTAGGTACGTCCTCAAGTCCCTCGTAGGTAAATACAAAGTTCTTGTATCCCTCTACGTCAGCCAAGTAGAACTCGGATCCTTCAGGAAGATCCTCAGCTAGGCTGGCGGTTGCTAGAGCGATGTACTTCAAGTGAGTGGCATCTCTTGCAGGTACAAGGGTTCCGTCAGCGTTGCTGTTGGCCAATCCAATGTACACAGTGTACAAGGTGTCATCGTCATACATGAAGTCCTCGCTGTCCTCTAGTACGATGGAGTCCTCTAGTAGAGCCATCTCAGCCCACTTAGCCTGCAATGCGTGACCAGGAGCGGTCTGGTATACGTGGATTCTTAGGCTCTCTCCTCCAGGTAGAGCTAGCTCCTTGGTCTCACCAGGAGTAATCTGGTCCTGTACTAGGGTCTCGTTGTTCTCATCTAGCACGGAGATAATGGCAGGGTTGTTCTGGATATCGTTCTTGTTGATATCATCCAATCTTACCTTGTACTTTCCGTCAGGAGTCTCCAAGTACTCTCCTACGTTCACAATACCATACTGAGCCTCCTTAGCCAAGTATACCTTGGTTCCGGCTACCTCTAGGATGTGCTCATCGTTCTCCCAAGTTACATCCACTAGAGGGATTTCTACCTTGGTAATGTACCACTTCTCACCCAAGAATCTGATCTCAGCTCTGGAGGACTCGATTCTCTTGTCGCTAGAACAAGCCCAGAATGCGGTGTCTACCTCACCAGGACATAGAGGCAATCCCTGAGCGCTAGGACCAAATACAGCCTGATAGATAATGTCATTCAACTTGAACTTTACATCGTTGTCTCCAGCATCATACCAGGTGTATCCTAGAATGTAGGTTCTCTCCTTCTCCTCGATTCCCTGGCCATCCAAGTACTTTCCGGTTACGTCCCAGATTCTGAAGGCATCAAAGTTCCTGTAATCCACTAGAGTGGCATTTACAGTGTCTGGTCCTCCTCCAAGGTTTCCAGTTCCTCCGATCTGATCCTGGTATGGGTTAGCGTCGTCATCCCACAACTCAGTTACTACGTCAAATACATCAGAGTACTCTCTGTCTCCAAGCTCCTGGTCTAGCTCCTCTGCGATCAAAGGATTAATGCTCACGATAGCGGTAGTGGTCAATCCAGGCATGATTACTGCGATGTCTGCTCTCTGGTCAGTCACAGTACAGGTTCCGGTAGCCTCCTCAGTAGTGGCAGTACATACTGCGCTACCCTCTACCTGAGCAGTGTAGGTCACAGGCTTGAAAGCCTTGCTTGCCAATGCTGCGGCAATCTTTGCTGCTCCTACTCCGTCGCTAGCTGCTGCGTTCTCTCCTACTACTACTTTTGCTACAATCTGTCCGTTGGCATCTACTAGGGTGGTGTCCTCATACAACACTGCACCAAAGGCCACAGAGCTGGCCAATAGTGCAGCTCCACCCACTACGGCACCCAACTTCTTCACGTCCATCTTCTTCATGGTTTCACCCGAGCCCGCTAAGGCTCTGTTTTTGTTAAGTTGTGCTAAGCTTTTTAAAGCTTGCGGAAAATCCCGCCATTTTTTACACGATATCCAAAAAGGATTTCGTAAAATGCCGAACCAAAGTTCGTTGATTTACGACCACAATCCACAATATTTTTTAACATTCTGGAGCACTGGATTAGCATGAAGTTTTTCCTCCATCCTGCTTTAAAGCGTTTCAAGCGAAAAACCGCAGTAATCCTTCCCAAGGACATCGGAACAATAATTGCTTTAACCGCCCTCTCTAAAGAGGATGAGGTCGTGGAGATAGGCGGGGGATCCGGTTATCTTACCTTTTACCTTGCCCGGATTGCCAAGCACGTATATGTGTATGAAAGAAGAGAAGATATCTTTGAGATCCTTCAGCATAACCTAAAGGACTTTGAAAACGTTAGTTTATTCAACAAGGATGGAAAAGAAGCCACCCAGACCGCTTATCTTTATATTATTGATAGCCCGGATTTCTTGGAGGTGTTACCTACTGCCGCAAAGCATGCCCAGAAGATTGTGCTCTATCTCCCCAATGCTAATCAGGCTCGAGAGGCTTCTATCTGGCTTCAAAAAGAAGGATGGGATGTAGCCGTCGTGAGAACTATCTTGGAGGAATGGCAGATGGATGAAAAAAGATTAAGACCAAAACACAAACAACTTATTCACACCGCTTTCTTGGTATTTGGCTCTCGCAAATAAACGTAAGAAGGAGAGGGGTTAAGAGGATCCCCTTGATAGAGGAAACGAAGCTTCTTTGCAGGCTCTAGCAGCTTACTCCACTCATTAGGGATAGGGGTAGTTCCTAATGAGGCTTCCTGAGCAAGGTTATAGAAATAGGTGGCCAACTCCGCATTAGGCTCGTTCAACCTCCACTTGTTATCCCCGGTGGGAAGCACTCCTATATTGTGGACTGGGTAGACCATAGGCATAATACGTCTTTCTAGCTTAGGGAAAAGGCCGAGCATAGCCGCTACTACCTGGGCAGCATATACCGGATGCTCTTTGGCCTTCTCATAGATGTACTCTCGGAACTTCATAAACTCATCTATTATTCCTACAGGGATATGGCCTTTGGAGAGGGGTTCAAGAAGGCTTTTCATCTTCACTGTGAGCTTCAGGTAGTATTTTATCCTCTCATAGGGGATATAGTAGTTCTTAGCGGTTATTACCTCTCCGACTCCCCTAATTGCCCAGCACTTCCTCCAGGCAGGAACAGGAAGCTTTTTATAAGGCATTATGTCAGGAGGATTCTCGAGCAAATTATTGAGAAAGGCAAGATAGGTCTTTTTAAGCTCCTCTACTCCCTCTCTTATCTGAGGGTCTTTGGCTTTATGAACCAACTTTTGAAATAGGAGATAGTCAGCTAAAGCTAATGCTCCACCTACCAAGGTGTGCCTATCGTCGGCAGGAAGGATAGAGACAATCTTCCTGAATTTTCTTTCATCCGCATTAATAGCGGCTGTGGTTAGCTCCTCCAACCATCCACTTCCCTTTAACTCCTTAAGACTTTCTGGAGTTCTGACCTCAATACCATAGGTTCTTCTTCTACCATCCTTTCCATGTACCGACCAACTAATCCTTAATTTGTGTGCCATAGTATATTTTTATGGATTAGTTTTATAATAAGCTATGGTCCTACGAAGGCCCTCTTCTAAAGGCACAAAATCCTTGTAGAAAAGCCTTTGGATATCGAAAAAGCTGGTTTTTATATCACCTGGCCTTTCTTCTTTTATCACAGGCTCTTTTTGGTAGCCAAGCATGGAGGCAAGAAGGGAAAAGAGTTCCTTGATGGTGGTGGGCTTGCCTGTTCCCACATTGAATACTTGATAACCTTTGAGAGAGGAGGCCTGCTTGGTGATGCGGGCCACATCCTTTACATAAATAAAATCTCGGGCCTGACTGCCATCTCCGTAGAAGAAAATCTCCTGTCCTTTTAGCATCCGAGTAATAAAGGTAGGAATCACCGGTCCTGTCTGGGGATCCTGTCTAGGGCCATATACGTTGGCATAGCGTAAGATAATAACATCGATGCCATAGAGCTTGTGGTAGTAATAGAGGATTTCCTCGTCTTGCTTTTTGGAAAGGCCGTAGATGCTCTGGGGCTGGAGAGGATCTCCTTCAGAGAGAGCTCCTTCTTTGGAAGCATAAACAGCAGCTGAGCTCGCAAACACTATCTTGGCATCTTTTTTCCTTGCCCATTCTGCCACCTCTAGGGTGGATTGAAGGTTGTTAGAAAGAACCTTTTGGGGGTTTTCCATGCTCTCCTTGACAGAGATATCGGCTGCCAAGTGATAGATGGTTTCAATCTCCTTGGGCAGATAGGAAAAGCTCCCCAATCTATATCGGAGAAATGGTTTGGGCAAAGGGTGATAAGAATGAGAAAGATTATCAACAACAAGGGCATTAGGCAAAAGCTCCCAGAGATGGCTCCCTATAAAGCCTTGACCGCCTGTGATTATGTCCATAATTAACTACCTCATGTTATTTAAATAAGCATATACCGGTA
>JAADEL010000034.1 GCA_013153395.1 Microcaldota archaeon | reverse complement strand
AAAGGCTCCTTTCCCTCTTGATAAACATATCTATTGCCTTCTTTCTTAAGATAGCCCTTCTGGTAAAGGGAGAGAAACCAAGCCGGTATCAACCATCTAAAATCCACCTTTCCCCAGGTAATATACTGAGCAAACAAAGGTCCTTTATCCGGGGTGGGCGGATATCTCTCGTAGACTTGGATATATCCCACATCTTTGGCTGTATATTCCCTCCCATAGAGGTAATAGAGAACAGCACCTACCCAAATAGGAGATAGAATCACAATCCACTTTATTATCTCCTCAATATCCACATTTATATATGAGCAACCTTTTATTAACTTATAATCCCGAAGAACACATGGTCAGTGGTTTCAAAGAAGCGCTTGGCCTGTTGGGAAAGATGTAATCGAGTATCCAATCTCTTTGCTCCTAACGGCACTACCAACACCATATCAAATTTTTTCAGTCTTAATGTAGGTCTTTTGCTCTGGAGCTCGTCCTCTCGCTTATTGGCCCAATCCATCAGGTTCTCCTCTCCTTCATACCCCAGAATATCAAAGGTATGTTTAAGCACCTTGGCCAAGGGAGCGAGTGGCTCAAATTCTCCTTCTTTTAGCAGCTCATATAAGGCGGCATCCGAGGTAGGATGTCCTCGATAATAATCCCTCTCATCTTGAGGCCAATGGAAGTAAGGGCTTTCCACTATTTTCTTTACCCAATCCTGAGAAACCTTATCCAACGATTGTTTATAAAGACTTAAAAGGGAGTTCTCCCGAGGCATCATCTTAGGCGAGAAGGTGTAAAGGAAGTAAAGCTTAGGCTTTTCCTCAAAGGCCTTTAGATCCCCTTCTAACTTCCCTTCCAATTCTTTTATCAACCTTTTCATAGGTTCCACATATTCCCCTTTCCCTTCATGCACATAAGCATTCCTTAACCTTTTAAGCTCCTTATATTCTTTTAACTTGTTTAGCCGAGCTATCTCATTGGCCAGCTTATCCCTAAACAACGTCCAGTGTTCTTCGCTATCTACTCCATCCAAGATTTCCTTCAAAAACTCCAAGTAAGCTTTTCCCTCCGAGGATCTCTCCACTAAGAGCCTCTTTACCCTTTCAAACTCCTGCAAAACCTCCATAGTGCTCTTTCTCCTGCCCCCTTTATAAGCCTTCTCCCGAAGGACACTTTCCCCCTCCAGGGCGAAGGTTTTTTTACATAAAACCACTATATTCTTACAGGGATTTGGAGGAGGTGCTTTTGACATATAATCCCCACTGGGAGAATGAAGTTGCTTTTCCCGGCATCGAGAGACCCTATTATCTTAATCTGTTGCTAAAAGAGAAAGACAGGATACTTTTCTTGATTGGCCTAAGGCGTATTGGAAAGACCACCTTGCTCAAGCAAGCTATTGCCCGCCTTCAGCATCAAGTGAATCCTAAGCATCTTCTTTATGTGAGCTTAGACCATCCGATGGTGCAATCCTATTCATTGGGCGATATAATAAGAACCTATCGCAAGCTCCATGCCCTAAGCCGCAAAGAAAAAATCTACCTTTTCTTGGATGAGGTGGGATATCAACCTGATGCCCTAAGGTGGATAAAGGTGCTCTATGATAATGTTCAAATATATGCCACCACTTCTTCTTCCGCTTATCTTAAACAACAGGGCGGCCTCCTCACCGGAAGACATCTCACGGTGCGGGTAAAGCCTCTAGGATTTGATGAATATCTCCGCTTTACAGGAAAGGAAACCTCTGAACCCCACTTGCTAGAAAGGTATTTTGAGGACTACCTCCGAGAAGGTGGAATCCCCTATTATGTGCTCACCAAAGATGTTAATTATCTGGTGGAGTTGGTAAATGATGTTTTAACCAAGGATATTCTTTCTCGGGCACCCGGGCTTCATCTCCAAAAGATAAAGGAGCTTTTTTACCTTGTTCTATCCCGAGTAGGAAAACCCCTTACCTATAATAGGCTGGCTAAGCTGCTAGGCACCAAACCTGAAACGGTAGAACAATACCTTACCTATATGGAGGCGGAGCTTCTCCATCTGATCTACAGATGGTCACGATCTATGAATGAAAGGATCTTCTCTCCGAAAAAGGTTTATCTAGGTGATATCGGGATAAAGTATGCATTGACAGGTAGTTATTCCACAGGAAGCAATTTTGAAAATGCTGTTCTGCTCGAGATTCTGGAGAAGGAGCCTTTCTATTGGCTTCAAGACGGAATAGAGATTGATTTTATTACCCGCACCAAAGAAGTATATGAATGCATGCTCTCGGGCACATTAACCCCCAAGCAAGAAAAAATGTTGGCCACTCTCAAGCGCCAAGGTTACCAATATTAACCTCTTATAGAGACCTACTTTCCCTGCGGACGGAGAAGGTTTTTAAAGCACCTTCCGCCAACACCACACCCGCATAGGCCCGCAAGATCACCCTCTCATGAAAAGGAAAGTCCTTAAGCATGCGATTTACAATAGGGCGAAAGGCCTCTCTCGGAATATAGGAAAAGAGATTGCGCTCTCCCTCCGGCCAATCGCTGTAATTATCCACCACATTCACAAAAAGCATTCCTTTGCGAAGATACCGGAAAAAGCTCTGAAGCTTGGGATAATGCTCGGGATAAGCAAGATTAACATAGTATTCAAAGGCTCCTGCTGAGTTAAACACCGCATAGATAGCCCATGTGCTCACATCCCGAGGCTTTTGTTTCTCCACCTCCCAATAGAACTCCAATGCCTGCTCCATTTCAGGTGAAAGTTCCTTCAACAACCCTTTAATCCGAGGGCCCGTGTCAAGAGCTTCATCCACTTGGTCATCAATGGCAAGCATATAAGCAGCCATCCTTCCCATATCTCGAGCAAGCTCCCTGCTCCTCACACTTTTGCCCATCTTGTAGGAAATATAAGAGAGAGCAGCCGCATACCTCATATGCTTAAGCTTGCTCCTCTTAAAAAGCTCAGGATGCTCCCTTACCTCTTTCCAATAAGCGCGGTAGGTCTCCTTCCACATGCCCCTATATATATGAACAACCACATTTATATATTTTCTCCCACATAATCTATTATGGTCCACCGTTCTCCGCGAGTAACCCTTGTTAGCGAGATTCATGTGAAACCTGTTCAGAAAAAAGTTCTAAAAGAGGTGGTAGATAGAAGAAAGGATAGAGAGGTCGCTCTGCTTCTAGAAGGATATTCTCCCACCTGGCTTAAGTATGATCTCTCTCAACAATTTCCGCCAGAGAAGCTTGTGGAGTTTCTTTTACCCGAGAAAGAAAGAGAGGACAAGTTTAGGAAAGTATCTCAGAAGCTTCGGCAGTTAATGACAGGAGTGAAGGTTGATGGATTAGATGTCCCAACAGTATATGATGTAATCCATCAATGGAAAACAGGAATCTATGTGCCACCTCCTGAAGGCAATGAGCTTTATGCTCGGGCAATCCGACTTTATATGCGAGGGCTCCAACGCTATCTTACCTCTCTTCCTACGCATGTTCTTATAGAGGCCTTTCAGCACCCTTATCCCCGCATTCCATTATATGTGTATGAAAGGAAAAGAAACAATCTTACAACAAGTCCTCTTACCCGAGTAGATAATGTTTATAGATCAGTGTTTTTTGCTGGAGCTATCCTAGAGACCCTTAAGCACTATAACGAAGTGTATGCTTGGATGGGAAGTGCTCATTCGCCCCTAGTAAAAGGCTTGTTAGAAGACCGCGGCATCTCGGTAGAAGAGATAGGCTATAAAGGAAGATCCTACGACCGGAAGTTCATAGCCCGGAATGGAGAGCTAAAGGAAGAGAAGATTCCTCCCGATATCGAAAAAATAGCCACGGAAACAGCAGAGTTAGCCGATACTCTCGAGGAAATATGAAGAAACTCCCTTTCTTCCTCGACAAAAGCAACAATCTCCTTATTATCTTGACGGAGGATCTTTGAAGAAACGTTTTTATGCGACAATTGCCGCATGATTGAGACATTTATGCGGCCTGCTGACCCCCATATTTGCAACATTTATGCGGGTTGTTTAAAAAGCTCCTACCACAAATCCATCCTCTCATATCGAACTTAAGCGGTCGCTCTACCGTCCAACCATTTATAAATAACTGGTCTCTGGAGCGGAAAGGTTTTTAAACCAATCAAACAAAATACCTTACTATGGAAGATCTAATCCGATACTCTCAACGCCAGCTCCAACTATCTATTCAGAAGAGCGAACGATTTGCTCTTGAGAAGATAAAGAAGCTTCTTCCTAAACATCCTTGCATCCTTATTAAGGGATTAAGAGGAAGTGGAAAAACCACCTTACTCCGCAGCCTTCACTCCCAGCATTCTCTTATGGTAAGTGGGGACTTTCTCCGAATAAAGAATATTTCCTGGGAAGATGTATATAAAACAGCAGAAAAAATGAACGCCCACTATATCCTGATTGATGAAATCCATCATCTCCAAGATTGGAAGCTCTCATTAAAGGTGCTTTGTGATTGGGCAGGAAAAGAAAAAGCAATCATAGCTACTGGGTCTTCTGCTTTATCATTGGAGAAGGCCGGGGATATAAAGAGAAGGAGCGAGGTTATTCCTCTTGGAGGATTGAGCTATGCTGAGTTTTTAGCTCATGTGGGAATAAAACTTCCTTCTAATATTCCCAGTTCCATATATCAAGCATTATTTGCAAGCCAGAATCTGGAGGAAAGTTACCACCGCCTCTGGAAAATACTCTCCCAACTTCCTTTAGACCAAATCTACAAGCATTTTCCCTCCTTCAAAGAACAACCCTTGCCTGCTCTCTATGAAGCAGTAGATAGAGAAGAAAGAATGAGAGCCATTATCTATAGTGTGATTGAAGAAGATATCCCTACTTTGGTGCCCAAGATGGAGGTGCGCACATTACTCAAAGCCAAGGAAATCCTCCATTATCTTGCTATATCAGAGAAAATCAGCATCAACAAGCTTGCCAATCTCTCCAGCCTCTCTAAAGAATCAGTAGTTAAACTCCTCAATCTATTAGAAGCGGGGGGAATATTGAGAAGGGTTCCTTCAGGCGGCAAGAACGTTCTCAAAGATCAATTCAAGTATCTCTTTACCACTCCTTTAATGCGTCGGGCTCTTTCCTATGGAACGACCGACCCAGGATTTGAAAGAGAAGACCTCTTTGCCAAGATAATAGCCAGCTGGAATCTTCCCTTCTCCTACCACTATCCCCAATCCCAGCGATATGACTTTAAAGTAGGAAATCTGAGATTCGAGATAGGGGACAGAAGCAAACGCCCTCCTTCCCACACCATCACTGTCCTTGAAGGTGGCCCTCTCTCTTTCTCCCAAGGCCGACTTACCATCCCTCTCGAACTCCTGGCATTGATGGAGCGGGTTTAAGTATTCAATACTATATTTCCATCATCTACTATCGTAACTTCAGATATTTTGGCTTTCTTTAGTCGATTTACCAATTCATGAATAAGTTTTTTATTAGGACTATTGAATATAGTGGCTATCACACGATAACCTTTGGAACGGGCATCTATGATTTGACCCATTAATCGATCTCTTTCAGGTTTGCTTAACCGATGTTTTACTTCAATAACAGTTCTCCATTTAGGAATAGCTATGTCGAATCGTTTGTATTGTCGTATAATTTCTTTGTCGCTTAAGTTAAGATGTAATTTTAATACTTGATAAAGTCCTTCCTCGTAGGTTTCTTCTTTTTGAGCAGGTCTTTGAGGTTTGTATTTTAAAACTGCATCTAGAATTTCATCCTTCTTCTCTTCACCAAACAACGGAATCCCATACATTTTCATCACTTCCTCCATTT
>JAADEL010000045.1 GCA_013153395.1 Microcaldota archaeon | reverse complement strand
GAAGAAATAAAAAATCTTCTTCTCCATCCTGTGCCTTTCTCCCATTCTTTTGTGATCGAGCTCTCGCCTCTCCTAGAGTTGATAGAAAGATATTTGGAAAAAGAAGAAATGAAAGAGGTTATTCAGCAGCGGGGACTGCTCCCTCTCACAGTAAAAGAGGAAAGCTTTCCTGAGATGATAGCCTTTCTAACTAAGCATTTCTCGGTAGAGGAGAGAAGACCTTTGCTGGGAGATTGGATTGAAGATATCGTTCCCACAAACTATCCTGCCCTGTTGCGGCTAGAGCCCGAAGAGATTGTCCATATGGTGAATAATGCCGCTTTCTTTTTCTCCCCTTACTTCAGAAGATTCTTGGAGGATGTGATAGTTAAATTGCCTCCAGAGGCTCAACAAGCCCTTTATAAAGGGCCACACGGCGAGCATATCATCCAAAAATCCTTTTTTACTGGTACTTACAACCTGATAAGGGAGCATGTAGAAGCCGTTTATGAAAAGGAAAGATTGACGGAGCTGTTAGATAAGATGGCCTTCCAAGCCCTGGCCAAGTCTGATAATCTCCTCGAGACCTGGAAGTATATGGAAGGGTTCCTCTCCCATGAGCAGCTCCAGCAAAAACTAGATGAAGGCATACTAGAATGGGTTACTCCTATGCCTGCTCCCGAGTTCCTGGCCCTCTTTGACTATGTTAAAGAAAGATATAGGGTAAAAGCAGATGATAAATTACTAGAAAGGGCTCTAAGCAATCCTCCTCTCTTTCGAGAGCTCCTAAAGCGCATTCAGAGAATAGAAGATCCTAAATCTCTATTTCAGGAAATGTTCAAGCATTCCCGTTATCCTGATGTGGAGCTGTTTGAGGACTATCTTTCTCCTAAGGAGATGATGGAGGCCTTTATAACAGGGGAAAGCCCGCCAGTACAGCATGTGGCGGTTTACCATCAAGATGCCTACACCTTAAAGAAAATCCTAAGACGTTATAAGCCCTTCCCTGAATTTGAACACATTATTGATTTTATGATAAGCGATGACCGTTATCAGATTAGGAAGCTCTTTGCCCATATGATTATCTACCACAATCGGGAGGGAAAAACCTGGAAAGAGACCTATCTTGAACCTCTCTTTCCTCCTCAATATCCTCTTATCAAGGATACCTTTCTCCAGCCCAATGTACTGGGAAAACCCAAGAAGTGGAACAAGCGCAAAGTACGCATATTGGAGGAAGTGCTAAAGGTTTTTTACCATCCTTCTCAGGCCCAGCAGCTGGAGGAGCTCCTCTCCTACTTCCCTAGAAAGGAGAGATTGAAGGTAGTAGAGATGTATGTGATGGTAGATGATGAGAAGTGGAGAGAGGTGGTGTATAAGAAGGTAAAAGAGGGAGGCAACCTTGAGGATGTTATGAAGGCCTATTTTCCGCAGTGGTCTGAAGAGACCTGGAACAACATACGCTCGTTCCTGCCCGAGGTGGTGGCCTGGTCTAGCGTGCTGAAGTATTTCCCCTATCATAAAAAGGAGTTTGATAACATCTTCAAACTCAGCCAAGAGCAATATCTTCAGTTGCGCTATGGAAGGCTGGATGTATCTGCTGAACTGCTGGAGGCCTGGAGAAAGGACTACCGTCAAACCTTTCGACGCCCTCCTTATATTAAATACTCTAAAAAGCAGCTCAAGGCCCTGGTTTCCTCTCTTTCTTTCCATCTTAGAAATCTCGGGTGGCAAGAACCTAATCCCTTTTACTTTGTCCTTACTCCAAGCTGGGAGGAACTGAGCGAGGAAGAAAAGCTTCAAACCATAGAGAGTAAGCTCAAGGAGTTGATGGAGGATTCACTTCCTCCAGCAATCAAGAAATCCCTACAGAATGATGTTAGTCAGATCAAAGCCCTGTTAAAGGGAAAGGAGCTTCCTGATGAGCTTACCTTTATCTTCACCGACGATCGTAAGGAGATGTTTCTAATGGGAGAAGGGATCAACATCCACACCTGCCAAAGCCCCCATTATCAAGGAACCCAGAAGATAGCGCTGTTGGGAGCGCTAGGAAGGGGAAATATAAAGGTGATGATGCTTAAGAATGAAAAAGGGGAAAACGTAGGGAGGCGAGTGTTGATGTTCTTCAAGAACAAACAGGAGGAATATGTGGTTGTTATTCAACCCTATTATGGCATAGAGGTTCTTCAACCTTTGTTGGATGAAAGGATGTATGAGATCCTCGAGGATTGGAAGAAGAGAGGGTTGATTGCTTATTATACCACTGATCCTCAAGAAGAACTTATGAAGGTTTCCTCCTTTCCTGTGCCTTTTTACACCGATGTGCCCATAAATGGAGAAAGGGATTTGGTCTCCCTATAGGTTTTTAAAAAGATAGGGGCTATATGAGGTTAGGCAGGCTAGGCGGGGGCTAGGGGTCCCCATCCCGCAAGATCCCCTTAGCGGGCCGAAGGCATAGGGTGTCAGCAAGGCCCTCCTGGAGTCTAGAGGATATGGATGAGGAAGGCCTCTCTCAATAAGCCTGCCTGCTGAACCGGGTCAGGCGTTATGAGCAGCCCTAAGGCAGGTAGGCTTGTTTGAGGGAGACCCCCTTCCGACAGAGTCCTCTAGACCACCAGGGGTAACCTTGCTGGCTACCTATGCTGCCTGCCTAGGTGAAGAGATGATTCGCTCTGCTGGATTTCTGATTATAGATAAGGAGAACTGTGAGATATTGTTAATAAAGAACAAAGCAGGTCACTGGGACTTTCCAAAAGGCCATGTGGAGAAAGGAGAGAAGAAAGAAGAGGCCGCCCTCCGAGAGCTTACAGAGGAAACAGGGATAAAGCCCGAGGAAATCCAGCCGTTGGACTTGCATTATAAGCTAGAATACTACATAAAATCGGGAAAAAAGAGGGTGGATTTGCAGGTTGCCTTTATGAAAAAGAGGGAGATAGAGCTTTCTCCCGAGCACTCCGAATATAAATGGGTAAAGCTGGATGAAGTGGAAAGATACATAAAGTTCAAAGAGCAGCGGGAGATCCTACGACTGGTGCGGGAAAGCTTAAAACCCCTTTGTTAAATAGTAAATCATGCCTAGTGAATTAGATAAACTTATTTCTCTAAGCTTTGATGAGGATCCTGAGGTAAGAAAACGTGCTGCTAAAGAACTGGGTAAGTATCCTGATATAGGTGCATTGCTTGCCCTTTTGGAATTAAGCCGTGATAAGGATCCTGAGGTTGCCCGTATTGCGCGAGAAACAGCTGACCAGCTCAAGGAAACCTTGAAGAACCAGGAGGAGATGCAGGAGATTTCCTCCATTATTGCCCAGCTTCAGCAGAAGAATGTACAGGAGGGCGAAGAAGGTGGAGAAGAAGAAATCAAGGTTCTCGAGGATGTTTTGGAGAAGAGCCAGCTCGCCGAAGAAAAGAAACAAATTATCAAAGAAAAGGTCCAAACCAAGGAGGAGAGACATTCTTTCATAGATATGCTCAAGAATATCTTGCCAACCACGCCTTCCACACCTGCCGAGGCAGCCACTCAAGAAAAGGAAGAGCTCTCTGACGAGGACACCAACCTCATCCTTAAAGAACTGGAGCAGCTTGAAAAAGAATACAAAATCTATGAAAAGGCGATGGTGTTCAATGATATTAAGCCTACCTTCCTGCGTTTGCTCTATGATGCCCTCTACATCCACCGAGGGAATGAAAAGGCGGTGGAGAAGGAGTTTAAGCTCATAAAGAAGTTTGTGGATAAGGAGCTGGATTTGCTCTACGAGGCCTTTAAGCGCTACCACCTCAAGAAAGGAGTGGTTGATATAAGCAAGATCAAAGATAAGATGCGCGGCATTGACACTGGGGATTTGATAATAAAACGCATTGAGGTCAAGGAAATAAAACACGGAAGGAAGAAGCTCAAGCTTGCGATGATATACGTAGAGGACTTCGAGGGCAAAGAGGGTGTGATTTACGTGGATTCGGAGAGGGCGAAGTTCCTCACCCCGGGAATGAAAATCAAGGTAAAGAATGGAATTGGAAAGACCTTCAAATCTACTGGTGAAACCGTTATCTACATCGGAAAGATTTCCTCCATAGTGATGGAAGCATGATAGAGGAGTTTTTGAAAAAAGAGAACAAGGTTGCGGTGGTAGGTGCCTCTACCAATCCTGAGAAGTATGGCTACCGCATCTTTGCCCATCTTCTTAAGGACGGCTATAAGGTATTCCCCATTAACCCAAAGAGGCCGGTGATAGAGGGTGTTCAAGCATGCGCCAATCTCTCCGAATGTGAGGAAACGCCTGACGTTGTAATCATGGTGATTGCTCCTGAGAAGCAGAAGGCCCTTTTGGAGGAGATTGTGAAACTGGGCATTGATAAGGTGTGGTTTCAGCCCGGGAGCGAGAGCGAGGAAAACATTTCCTTTTTGAAAGAAAAAGGAATAAAGGTTGTTCATGGACTTTGTTATGTGCGAGACGGGCTGGGAGAGCCGCTAATGGAGTTTATTTTTTAAAGGTATTGCTGTAGTTCTATATGAAAATCGCAATCTCAGGCTATGTGGGCACAGGGAAAACTACCCTCGGCCTTGCCCTTTCTAAATACTTAAAGGAAAAATACAACATCGACATAGAGCCCATTACCATGACCTTTAAGGAGCTTGCCAAGAAAAAAGGCATGACGCTTGAGGAGTTCCAGCTTCTTGCCCAAAAAGATCCCAACATTGACAAGGAGTTTGACAAGGCTTTGTTGGAGAAGGCCTCCCAAAAGCCTAATGCCATTGTGGCTACTTGGCTTGCTGTCTGGTTGTTCAAAGACGCGGATTTGAAGATTTTCCTAACCACCAATCTTGAAGAGCGTATAAGGCGGTTGATGGAAAGAGACAACATGAGCTATGAAGAAGCAAAGGAGCACATTCTCCTGCGAGATAAGCAAAACCACGACCGCTATCTCAAGGTCTATGGCATAGATATCTCAAGGCCGATGGATGTTGCCCATTTGATTCTGGATACTGCTTATTATAGCGTAGAGGACGAACTCAAGGTGATTGAAACAACCCTAAAGCAAAAAAACCTTTTGCCCCAAAAAGAATAAGGGTGATGGGAATGATTTTCAAGGAAGGAGACGAGGTTACCATAATAAAAGGTGCGGATAAGGGCAAAAAGGCCATCGTGGAAGGAGTGGAAGGAAACTTCTTGATTGTTTCGATTGGTGGAAAGACCCGGAAGATCAATCCAAGGCATGTCCAATAGATTCTTAATCCTCGATAAACCCACCAACATACTCTCCCATGATCTCACCGCCCGCATAGGTCGTTTGTTTGGTGCAAAGGCAGGCCATGCGGGCACCCTTGACCCTCAGGTAGGCGGGGTTTTTGTGGTTGGACTAGGGAGCTATACCCGCCTACTTCGCTTTCTCTCCGGGCTAGGAAAAGAATATGTGTGTTTGGCCAAGTATCCCCACACCGTGGGAGAAAAGGAGATAAAGGAGCTGAAGGCAAAGGTGGGGAAAAACGCCCAAGTCCCGCCTAAGCAAAGCGCAGTTGCTAAGAGATTGCGCTATCGCATGCTTTATGAGCTCGAGATCCTGGAAGTATGGGACAATAGGATTTTGTTTAGGGCAAAGGTGGAATCGGGCTTTTATATGAGGGTGCTCTGTGCCCAGCTGGGAGCAGAGATGGAAGATCTAAGGAGGACCGCAGTAGGTCCTATAACTGAGGACAAGGCCCTCAACATCTATAAGGTGTTCTACAACAAGGCAAGGGGAGTTCCCCTAGAGAGCTATAGCTATAGTGCGGAGGAGCTTTTCTCCTTTATGCCTGCTGTGGAGGTGGATGAAGAAGGAGCACGAAGGACAAGGCATGGTGCCCCTCTGTTGCCCAAGCATGTGGTGAGCTGGGAAAGCCTAGATAGCAAATACGTAAGAATAATGCACAAGGGCAAGATGCTTGCGGTGGCCCAGCCTCCTAAGCACTC
>JAADEL010000014.1 GCA_013153395.1 Microcaldota archaeon | reverse complement strand
AGCCTCGGGCGGGAATCGAACCCGCGACCTCTCGCTTACCAAGCGAGCGCTCTACCCCTGAGCTACCGAGGCTACCTTACATTAGGAATAGAAGGATTTAAAAAATTAGGGGCTTGCCCCGAAACCTCTCTCTAATTCCCAGGTTCTTAAAAGGAGCCCACAAAAGGGCACTTACCCTTTTAGGCGACTGAAAGAGGGAGAACCCAGATAGGTGGCCACCCTTTCAAGAACCCTGAACCCCATTAGGCGCCTAACAGGGTGCGGGGTTATTAAAAGGGCAGGGTAGTAAGAGCGCCTAGCCCTTTCACTCGCCCAATAGGGTCCGGGGTTTTTGAAAGGGTCGCGGGCTAAGAGGGTTCTGACCCTTTCAGTCGCCTAATAGGGTCGGAGGTTTTTGAAAGGGCTGTCTCTATAAGGGGACTAGCCCTTTCATTTGATAAAGGGCCGCTGGCTAAGGGGGTCCGGGCCCTTTATTTAAAAACACTTTCCACCATATAGAGACATTATGGTCTTAAGGTCACCTATCATCTCAGTATTGGGTCATGTTGATCACGGAAAAACGTCCTTGTTGGATGCTATCAGAAAGTCCTCGGTAGTAAAAAAAGAGGCAGGAAAGATTACCCAGATGATAGGTTCTAGTTATGTGCCTAAGGAAGAGATTGAGGCCATAGGAAAGGATATCCTGAAAAAGTTTAAGTTTGAGATTAAGATTCCTGGTATTCTCTTTATCGATACTCCGGGACACGAGGCCTTTACTTCCTTAAGAGAGCGAGGAGGAAGCATAGCAGACCTAGCCATCCTTGTTATCGATATCACCCAAGGAGTCCAGCCCCAAACCATAGAGAGCCTTAATATCTTGAAATCCTATAAAACGCCTTTTGTGGTGGCATTAACCAAGATAGACCTTATTCATGGCTGGAAAGAAACCGGCAAAACCTCTTTTTTGGAGGCCTTTGCCCAGCAGCCCGAGCATGTAAAGCAAGAGTTCCAACGCCTAGTCTGGGACAGGATGGCCGAACTAGGAGAGCAAGGCTTTAATGCCGACCTCTTCCACAACATCCAGGACTTCAAAACCACAGTGGCCATGATCCCTGTTTCCTCCAAAACCAAAGAAGGTATTGCCGAGCTCCTTGTGTTTATTGCTGCATTAAGCCAGAAGTTCCTCACCAAGTCATTGGAGATCTCCGAGGATGAAAAGCCCAAAGGAACTATATTGGATATAAAGCAGCTTAAGACAGGCAACTACATTGACATCATCCTCTATGAGGGCATATTGAGAAAAGGTGATATCCTTTATACAATTACCAGGGATAACAAGCTCAAGCAAATCAAGGTTAAAGGGCTCTTCCTCCCCAACGTAGCCTCCAACAATCCCAAGGAGAAATACAAAGCAGTAAAGGAGGTGGCTGCCTCTATTGGTGTGAGGTTGTTCGTGAGCGATGTAGACGATGTTCTCACAGGAGCTCCTATATCAGCCGACCCCAACCTTGACGTGAGCTTGGTAAGCGACATATTCAAAGCAGACGAGGAAGGCATCGTGGTAAAGGTAGATTCTCTAGGATCAGCAGATGCTATCAAACGCCTGCTAAAAAAGCATGGGATTCCTATTGCAAAGATAGACCTCGGACCTATAAGCAAAGAGGATATAGAGCTTGCCCACGTGATGGCCGAGAAAAAGCCCGAGTATGGAGTGGTCCTAGGATTTAACGTCAACCTCCAAGATAAGACCTTGATAGAGTTTGCCAACACCAAAGGAGTGAAGATCCTCCAGAGCGAGGTTATTTATTCCTTGATTGACCTTTACAAAGAATACGTTCATGAACTCAAAAAGAACCTTACCGAACATCTCAAAAAACAATCGGTTCCACCTGCTAAGATTAAGATTCTTCCCGGATATATCTTCCGAATCTCAAAGCCGGCCATCGTAGGAATAAGGGTGGAAAAGGGCATCCTCCGAAGCAACGTCCCCCTGATGAATGAACAGGGCGAAATAATAGGAGAGGTGAAAGGAATTCAGAAGAACAAGGAGCAGGTAGAAGAGGCCCGAGAAGGGGAGGAGGTCGCCATCTCCATTCAAGGAGCTACTGCCCGCAAGGACTTCCAAGAGGG
The DNA here is from genome assembly GCA_013153395.1 of Microcaldota archaeon. GTDB lineage: Archaea > Micrarchaeota > Micrarchaeia > Anstonellales > J096 > JAADEL01. The sequence continues at coordinate 22,144 of JAADEL010000014.1, read as the reverse complement.
CGATTACCTCTATACCGAGGTATCCAAAAAGGACTTGGAGCTTTGGCAAGACGAGGTTCCCCAAGACCTTATTCAAGAATTGAACAAGATCTTACTCCTTAGACGCCTTAGACGCTAGCAACCAATCTTGGATATACCTTAAAAAGGCCTGAGACTTCCTCGGAATAATAAAGCCCTCTTTTCTAAAGGGAAAGAATCCCAGGTGGGTTAAGAGAAGCTCATCTATCTTATCTCCCTGTAACAATACGGTGTTTTCGACCTGGGAGCCGCCCGCCTCAAACATCCCGGCAAAGTAGGCCGCCGAGTAATCATTATGGTATTTCAAGCGGTGGATGCGGTCCTTTTCCAAGCGCTTAAGGTAGTTCTCCACCCTGTTATGATAAAACACCGGGAACTTCCCTTTAAACAACGTTCTCTTTTCCACGGGATGGAGATATTTATCCACTAGTTCAAGGAAAAACTCGCCTTTGTCACCGTAGATGCCCACTCCATCGGGCAGCTTCTTGGCATGCCACATTCCCAGGATATAGGCAATCTCAGGCGTGAATTTCTTCTTCATTGTTTAAGCCTCCTCTTCTCTTCCTGTTTAGTAGGGGTGACGTGGGTTTCCTTCTTTTCCTCCTTCAAACTGTTCTTCACTTGGGAGGTTTTTTCCAAGAAGTTCACTGCCAACAACGAATCAAAGCTCGCTATAAACCTATTTACCGCCTTCCTATCTAACCCTATCTCGCTAAAGAGCTCCTCTAGCTTGCTTATCTCTTCTTTCCCAAAAGGCCTTTTTCCCTCTGCCAGATTCTTGGTAGCTTTCTGGAGTACCTCCTCAAAATCCCCTAAGTATTTATGAAGCTTTGCCTTATCCACTGTTTGGGTCTGATTATCTCGGGCTGAGAGCAATATGCCTGAAAGCACTGCCGCACTCAACAACCTTATCTCTTTAATACGTTGATTAAGGAGGTTTTCCATCAAGAACATGTCCTTAGCGGCAAGCCCTCCTTTTTTGAGGGCCTCCATCACCCTCTCCTTGAACCCTTTCAGAAAATCAGCCACCTTTCAACACCTTCAGCAATGCATCAGCCGTTAAATCCGAGGCCTTCATGGCCACCTCGGTTTTCTTCCCATCTCGAGAAAGGATATAGATTACCTCTAGGTCTATGTTGAGGCGGCGCAATCTATCGGTGAGCTTGGCAAGCTCTCCTGGCTTATCGGGCATCCTTGCCACTACCACCTCCGTAGTATCTACCCTCTTCACAAAAGGAAGACGCTGAAGCTTCTTTTTAGCAGTATCCACATCAGTAGTTATAATACGGAAGACCGCACTCCAGCCATTGGGATAGGCTACCAAAGACTCTATATTTATTCCGGAGCTGGAGAGCTCCTTGGAGATCTCATGGAGAACACCTGGTTTATTCTCCGTTATCACTACCAATTCAGTTATCTTATAATAATCCATAATGTATTAATGGTAGTAGGTTTTTAAATAGTTGCTGGGGTAATCAATTAGATGCTGTGGTTGTTGTTATTGGGAGTGGTATATGGAGCTGTTTCTCTCGATTACATTATCGTATATTATTACCTTAACAAGGAGGGGATTGTGCAAGTAGAGGAGACCTATGGACTTACGCTAACAGAAGGAGATATCGCCCGCTATCTCGACAACTTCCAGAACAACGATTTTGCAAGCTGGGCCGCTTTTATAAACGACAGCGACTTCAGCATCCACGTTAATACAAGATATGTGGAGATCGAGGACTTCAAGATTTTTCCCCAGCCAGTGGTAGTATATAAGAAAAATCCTCCCACAGGTAGAGCTGAGATTATTGTCAAATACAATGCCATCAACCGCGATCCTGACACAGGTATCTTTCGTTATTACCAAGTAAAGCCGCGCCTTTATCGCTATGTACTCATCCCTGAGGCTCTATCTTTTCCTCGCTCCCAAGGCTTTATTATCCTGGATAACAGAACCACCCTTTTGATTGATTATGATAAGCAGAGCTACCGCCTCAAGGAGCTTAGTCCCAACTCCATGTTTAATGATAGCATAGGGTGGAAAGGAACCACCCTTCCTACCATCCATCTAGTGTTAGAGCGTTTGGTAGGATATGATGAAGAAATCATACTAACCTTCGAGAACTGGGCCACTCAGGCCTTGGAATTGCTTACCAAGCCCGAAGGCTGGATTATAGGTTTTTATTTAGTGTTGTTTATATATTTCTTGCTTAAGAGCAGGAAGATGGTGATCAAACATGCTTAATGAAACAGAGATTGAGTTGCTCAAGATGCTTAAGGGCAAGGGATGGGTCAAGGAGGAGGATATTCCATGGCCTGTGGATAAAAAAAGAAGGACCGCCTACTTCTTAAGCACCAAGGGGCTGGTGGAGTTCAAGGAAGAAAAAGAGGTTGTAGAAAGGGAAAGTCCTCAGCTTCAGGAACTCAAGGAGGTTCTTTCTCGCCTTGATCAGATTCAGGAGCTCAAGGAAATCCCTCCTTATCTTATTGGGCTGCTCAAGGAATTGGGGGCTATCAAGATAGAAAAGGGAAAGATAGTGGAGAAAAGGAAGGTAGAAATCCCTGAGGAATTCATAAAAAGAAAAAAACTCTACCAGACCGAGGAAAAAAAGAAATACTATTACAAGATCCTGCCTGAAGGAGAAAGGATGCTAGAAAAGGTAGGAACGGGTACCCCTTATCTAGGATCAAAGAACTTCAAAGGTCCTTTCCGCAGGCCTTACCTCGATTGGGAACATCTAGCAACCCGCAGAATAGGAAGAAAACACATAATCTCTCAATGGAAAGAGAAGGTAAGGAAAATCTTCCTAGAGATGGGCTTTGAGGAGATGGAAGGAGACTATGTTCAACTAAGCTTCTGGAACTTCGATATGTTGTTCCAGCCTCAGGACCATCCTTCCCGAGAGCTGGCCGACACCTTTTATCTACCTAAAAAAGGAGAGCTGGACGTTCCTCCCGAGGTAGTGAAAAGGGTAAAGGAAATCCATGAAAAATATTGGAAGTATGAATGGGATGAGGAGGAGGCCAAGAAGCTTGTGCTCCGCACCCATACCACCGTGCTATCAGCCCTTACCCTCTATAAAAGAAAGACAGGGAAGTTCTTCTCAGTGGGAAAGGTGTTCAGGAATGAGGCCATAGATTACAAACACTTGGCCGAGTTCCATCAGATAGAAGGCATTGTTTCCTATCCCGGCCTCAACTTCCGCCACCTCCTCCATACTCTGAAGGAATTCTACCGCCGATTAGGATATCCTGATATAAGGTTCAGACCTAGCTACTTCCCTTACACCGAGCCTAGTGTAGAGATAGAGGCCTACTACGAGCCCCGTAATGAATGGGTAGAGGTAGGGGGAGCAGGTGTATTCAGAAAGCAAGTATCGGAGATGTTAGGAGCACCTTATCCTGTGCTTGCCTTTGGGCTTGCCCTAGAGAGGCCTATTATGCTCATGCATCCTGAGGTCAAGGATATAAGGAAGCTTTATCAGCACACCTACTCTACCTTGTTCTAGATTGCTCCACCAGCTTTATTATCTCCTGCATCTCGGGCTTTTGGGAGAGCTTGCGGGCTGGCTCCAAGAACTTGATGAGCTCCTCTGCCACAAAGGCCTTTAGGTCAAGAGGATGGACCTCTCCTGCTTTATAGGCCTTCTCAAACTCCGGCATAGTAAAGGTAACGTCTCCTCCGAACTTTGCGGGCCTATGGATGGTAAATTCGGTGTTGTCATCCCTTACAAGCACCCATTTCAGTATCTCAAAAACAGGATTGCCCTCGGTCTCTTTGGCAGGGCAGTAAGCCTCTTTAATCTTTTTCCTTATTTCCTCCTCGCTATCGTGGATAAAGATGGCGGAGTTGGCCTTGCTCTTACTCATCTTTGCCTCTATGGCATCCATACGGGAGCTTGCCTGCAAAGAAGGCAAAAGATGGGTATGGAGGGCAATGGGCTTTTTCCTCTCTATCTTAGGAGCAACATCTATGGCAAGCATATGGACCTTGCGCTGGTCCATTCCTGCATGGGCAATATCCACCCCAAGATGGAATATATCAGCACTCTGCATCAAAGGATAGATTACAAAGGAGGCAGGGTTGCTCTCGCTCTCTTGCCTGCCCATGATGGTCATGGAGCGCTTTACCCTGCTTAGGGTGACGCTATTCCCTATCTGGAGCACCAACCTCCAGTATTCATCATCATAAATATCAGAGGCCATTATATACTGGGCTTCTATGCCCATAACCTCAAAGAAAGGCTTGAAGTAGTTCAATCCCACATACCTTATCTTCTCAAGGTCACCTCCCAGCTTCTTGTTAATCCAGCTATGGTAATCGGCCAAGAAAACCTGAGTCTTTATGCCCGCTTCTCTTAGGTCCTTTACCTTGAGAGCGGTGGAGAGGCTTCCGATGTGGAGAAGGCCCGAAATCTCATACCCGATATAATGGGAAAGTTCTCCGCTTTCTATGCGGGACTTAAGCTCATCCAGGGTAACAACTTCTTCAGTAGGTCTTTTTAGAACTAATTCAAGAATGCGCTCCTCATCCATACATTAAAAAGGAAAAGAAAAAGGCTTTAAACGTATGGGATAATCTTCGGGATGTTCTGCTTGTAGAGCTTCTTGTGCTCGGCGTTAGACCAACAAACCTTACAAATCACAATCCTCTGGATATCCCTTCTTTTTATCCTCTTGGAGGCCTTTATCTTGTCATAGCTCACTAGCTTTCCGCAGTAGTTGCATATCTCAAAGCGGTAATGGGTGCGTCCAAACTCTGGTTTAATAAGCATGTTTTAGATAGAGAGCAAACCTTTATAAAAATGTTAGCTAAAACATCCATATGTGTGGAATTATAGGCTATATAGGCGATAGGGACGGGTTGGAGATATTAAAATATGGATTAAAGGCGGTGGAATATCGCGGATATGATTCTGTGGGTTATTATGACGGAAGGCTGGTAAAAGACGTGGGAAAGGTAGATGATTTTTTGAAAAAGGTAAAGGATGTTAAGGTGCCTTTTATTGCTCATACTCGCTGGGCCACCCATGGCAAGGTCTCGGCTGAGAATGCCCATCCCCATAAGGTAGGCAAGATTGCCTTGGTCCATAATGGAACGATAGAGAATTACAAGGCCCTCAAGGAAAAGCTCCCCTATGAATGGAAGTCGGAGACCGATACCGAGGTGATTGCCGCCCTTTTGGATTATTATAATGAGGAGGATTTTCTTAAGACGCTGGAGAAGGTGCTCCCCATGCTAAAGGGCACCTATGCGCTGGCCATCATAAGGGAAGGGGATCCCCGCATCTACTTTGCCAAAAAAGACACTCCTCTTTTATTGGGGATTGGTGAAGGTGAGAACTTCGTGGCCTCTGATCTAGTGGCCTTCTTGCCCTACACCAACCGCTACATAAGGTTGGAGGATGGCGAATATGGATATATTGAGAGAGATAAATACGTGATAAAAGGAAGGGAAAACATTCGGCCTCAAACCTTTGAAGGAGATATAAAGGCAGCTTTCAAAGGAGAGTTTCCCACCTTTATGCTCAAGGAGATTCATGAGCAACTGGATATTGTTCCTCAGGTGCTCTCGGTAGATGTGAGCGAGGTAAGGGAAATCTTCCAAACCCAAGAGATAGATATAATAGCAGCAGGAACAAGCTACCATGCAGCTTGGTATCTCCGTTATCTTACTGGGTTCAATGTGCATCCCTATGTGGCCTCGGAGTATCCCTACTTGATGAGAGAGCCAAAATGGGTGTTTGCCATAAGCCAGAGCGGAGAAACCATAGATACTATAAAGGCGGTAAAGCAGGCAAAGCAAAAGGGAGCCAAGGTAATCTCCCTAACCAACTATGTGAGCTCCACGCTGGCCGCTCTTTCGGATTATGTGGTGCCTTTGAATGCAGGGATTGAGATAGGGGTAGCGGCCACCAAGACCTTCTTGGCCCAGCTGTTGTTTGCCCACAACCTAATTGGGGACAAAGATATAAAGGGAATGAAAGAGGCAGTGAGGCGAGGACTAGAGGCTCCTTTATTTGAGCTCACCAAACCAAAAATCTTTTTTTTAGGTAGGGGCATAAATTATGTGTTAGCAATGGAAGGTGCATTAAAGTTTAAGGAGCTTACCTATGTGCCCGCCGAGGCCTTTCCTGCGGGTGAGATGAAGCACGGACCTTTGAGCCTCTTTGACAAAGATACGGATGTGGTGTTTTTCCTTGGACCTCAAGGACGGGAGCTGGCCAAGGTAAATATGGAGGAGGTAAGGGCAAGGGGTGCCAATGTGCATGAGGTTATCTTCCCTGACAAGTATTATGAGCTCTCGGCCACTGTCTTTCTCCAGCGCCTAGCTCATGAGCATGCGGTAAGATGGGGCAAGGACCCTGATAAGCCCCGACATCTTGCCAAATCGGTGACGGTAGAATGAAAAGCCTCGCCTATGTGAAGGTAAAAAAAGATAAAAAGCCCTATGTGGAGCCACCCACCTTAGTAGGGGTAACGCCCAAAGCCCATATCCTCCGAAAAAACAAGCTCTATCAGGTTAAAGGAGTATTTTTTGACCTCAAGGAGATAAATTTCTTCGACCGACAGGTGATCCACGGTGTGGTGAGGACCTACCTTCTTTCCCAACATTGGCAACCCATACCCCGTCCCCATCTCCATGTGCTCAAGAACAAACACACCATCTTTGCCATAGCTCAAGAAGGAGAGGTACGACCTTTCTTTACCCTCAAAACCACCCAGAATCCTTTCACCATGCTGGAATGGATAGCTAATGTGTGGATAGCGGCCACAAAGCTGGTAATACTCCGGTCCCAGGAAGATCTCCTTCGCCCCCAGCACTTCATCAACAAAGAGCTCACTCAGATGGAACCCCAGTCCGTTCTTGGCATTCCTTTAAAAACCTTCCCTAGAATAAAAGAGCATGAAACACGAGTATGACGTAATAATAGTAGGAGGAGGTCCTGGAGGTTCTGGAACAGCCCTCCATCTTAAGGACTCTGGTCTGAAAGTGGCCCTATTGGACAAAGAGAGCTTCCCCAGAGACAAGGTATGTGGAGATGGTGTGAGCGGAAAGTCCTCGGTGATTCTCAAGCAGCTAGGGCTTTTTGACAAGATGCTGGAGCTCCCTCACGGACCAGGATACGGAGTATGGCTAAGTTCTCCTAAAGGTGTAGATTTTATCGTGGATATCCGGGATAGAAAGGGAAAGGATGCCAAGCCCAATGGAGCGGTGGTAAGGAGATATGATTTTGATAACTTCTTGTTCAGGGAGGCCTCTTCTTTGGAGAATGTGGATGCCTTTGAAGGATATACGGTGTTTGACCTTATCAAAGAAGGGGACCAGGTAGTGGGTGTAAAGGCCCGAGACAAGGATGGAAACGTCCATGAGTTCTATGGAAAGATAGTAGTGGGAGCTGATGGAATGAACTCCATCGTGGCCAACAAGATAGGGCAGTTTGAGAAGGATCCTGACCACTATGTGGTGGCAGTCCGAGGATATTATGATGGTGTAGAGGGCATGAAAGAGGTAATCGAGATACACTTTGTGGAGGAGGCCTTACCGGGATATTTCTGGATTTTCCCTCTAGAAGGAAAGAAGGCTAACGTCGGTATGGGCATGCTGTTGAGGGATGTGCAGAAGCACAAGGCCAACCTCAAGGATATCATGGACAAGATCATTAAGGAGCATCCTAAATTCAAAGATCGATTCAAGAATGCTAAGCTCATATCCGAGATAAAGGGATGGGGACTGCCTTTGGGTTCTAAGAGAAGGAAAGGATATGATAATGGTGTGTTGCTAGTGGGAGATGCTGCCTCTCTTATCGACCCATTCACCGGAGAGGGTATAGGAAATGCCTTGCTCTCCTCTAAGCTGGCAGCTCAAGTAATAAAAGAGGCGTTTGAGAAGAAGGACTTTAGCAAAGAGACCTTGCAAAGATATGATGAGCTGTTGAAGGAGCATCTTGACCCTGAGCTCAAAACCATGTACAGGCTCCAGAGACTGGGATCCATAAAGTTCTTGCTCAACCTGTTCTTTGACAAGCTGCAGAAGAAGCCTGAGCTCCAGGAGCTCGTAATCTCTACCATTATCTCTGATGACACCTTGGAGTATAAGAAGAAACTAAGCGACCCCATCTTCCTTATCAAGAACCTTATTCTATGATCAAACACATTTTTTTGGTTTTTTATTTGCTTACTTTTTTTGCCGCTTCTCTTCCTCTTCTTTATCTCAACTACATCTACGGTGAAGTACTGGGCATCCTATGGGTATTGGCAGGAATGGTGGTGCTGATAGGAGCAGTAATCGCCCTTTATCTTAACTTTAATCCTAATATCCAGATTGCCCTCAACGTACTGGGGCTGATGATGTTCGGATTGCCGGCTGGCCTATCCTTTGCCATCGTGGCCCTATACTGGATTGTAAGGAAATACTTGGCCCGCTACCTCCATCTCTAATAAAGCTATAAAAAGATTTTCGTGGAAATTTACGTATGAATGTGGAAAAAGCTCAAGAAGCCGATTTTCAAATTAGGAAGGAAAAGGATGGAAAACCTATATTCGAGGTTCCTAGGTGGCGCATAGAAAGGGCTTTTTCCCCTGGCTGGAGCGCTTTAGCCTGGTTAGGATGGGCACCTAGTGTAGAAGGACTGTTGGAAAAGGCTCCTAAGAAAGAACATCCCCACATCGATAGGGTAAAGGCATTGAGGGCAAACATCATCACCCTCCCTACTTGGGAATTGGGAGGAGGAGCACTAGGAAGCTCTGTAGGATTGGGATTTGATATGATGTTCTATCCTGATACCTTTAGATTAAAGTGGACGTTTGTATGGGGAGTAATAGGAACTGTGGTAGGAGCCGGATTAAGGCTTGTATGGAACGGTGGCCATTGGGCAAAGATTCAATCCATAGTCCTCCATGACAACGTATTGGAGGCGGTTTTATCCCGCAATCCCGTAAGCGTGCCTCCTGCCATCCAGATTGGGATGTATTCCTTTTATAACACCCCAACTGAGTTTGATAGCACCCTTCAGTATACGGTATTCGAGAAAGATAAGCCGGTAGGAAGAATCCCTTATATTTCCCGACAGGATCCTGAAACTGGGGAGAAAAACATCGTTTTTTTGTTATTTCATCCTTTCAAATCCGGGAATAGGAAATGGTTGGAGGTCATCCCCGAGTTCTTAAATAAGCTAGAGGAGGCAGGCTATAAAGTGGGAATGGCCTTCCCTGAACAAAACGGAAGGCTAGGAAAGAGAGGACCTTACATGGTAAAGTGGCCTGATAAGGAATTGCTTTCCGAGATCTTTAAAAACTACTTCCAAGGAGCTCTCATCACCTACTACAGCTATCCTCACGAGGTAGAAGGAGACCTTTACTACCAGGTTGATGGCCTTATCCACCCAACCAGCATGAAGGCTGCCATTGAGGATGTAGGTTCTCGCATCGGTAACCCACCATTGGTGAAAAGTATAGCACACTCCATCTTTTATCCCCTTTCTACCCGAGAAAGAGGTTGATAGGTATGCATAAAAGAGAAGAATGTCTACCCAAGGAGGGAAAACCTCTTCTGGAGAATGTGCCTAAATGGGATGTAAAGAGAGCGTTTAAACCTATGTCATGGGTGATAGGCAGGCCGCCTGCGCTAGAGGAGATCCTCATTGAGGGAAACCCCAATGATTCCCGAGTAAAAGAAGTAAAGGAACTCATCTCCACTGTAAAGATGACGCCCAGGACCAGGTATTGGGTGACAGCCGGTTTAGGGATTGCCGGCTTAGGAGTACTCCCTGAGGTAGATCCCATAGGAGCAGCTCTTGTAGGAGCAACCGTTGCCTTTTTCCCGCCTGCTACAGTAGGATATTTTAACTATCAATTCTGGAGCTATGCTAGAGACGCTATCCTGCGAAGCCTGGTTTTGGAGAAGGCAGTAAAGCGAAGCCTGCTTCATGTTCCACCTTCTTTCACGATTGGAGATTATTCCTTTGAGATAGAGCCTAGTGCTTATGAGAGCAGCTGCCAATATGGCATTTACGATAAAAAGGGCAACATGCAAGGAAGAATTCCTTATGTAAGTCGGAAGGATCCTATCACCGGAGAAAAGGAAATAGCCTTCCTCTTATTCCACCCCATTAAATCGGACCATGGATGGTTGAGAGTACTGCCCGAGTTCTTCAAAGCCCTAGAAGCCAAGGAATACCTCCTCTCCATAGCCGACCCTAGCCAAGATGCCTACTTCCACCAGTGGGAGAGGTCCTTAGGAGCACTTGGGGGCTTCAAGCGCCTCTACGACCTTTACCTTTATCCTCATTTCCAGGGTGAATGGACAGCGGTAAGAAGCCGCAACCTTACTCCTGTTCACCTCGGCCATATGTTTGAGTATGATATGATAGAAGGGATGATACCAGAAACCATCCTCCAAGAAAGCATCGAGGCAGTGAAAAAGGAGCTCCAAAAGATGGGAATAAGGATAGGAAAAAAGATATGGAAAGAGGTTTCTTATCTGGATGCGGACTTCTACCTGTTGATGGTGAAAACCCGAAAATGATGAAGGAGCTGGCACTCGCCCTTTCTCTTGCCCTCACTCCCCAAATAGATCGGGGACCTCTAGTGGAGGAATGGAGTAAACCATCGGCCATAAGCCGTTATGTGATTGAAAGGGAGCTGCCCCAAAAGAACATTAGCCTTAAGCTCTCCACCCTAGCCCGATTAGCCATTGTGGAGGAGTTTCCCCAAACACCCTGGACAGAGATCAAGAACGGCTATGTATTCAAGAATGAGAATTTCTTCCTTTTGTTGAAGTATATGCCCAAAGAAGACCGTTTCTACCTTTATATCCAAGGAAAAGAAGGAGAAGGGGTAAAGATAACGCTAAAGATGAAGGAGGATGTACCTGGTTATGGAGGGTTGGCCTTGGGAGAGAACAAACTAGCGGTAATGGGCAAGTATGGCAAAACCTCCTTTTTCCTTATCGAGGTCAAGGACCCTTACATCATAATCCATACCTTGGAAGGGGAACTCCGCCTTCATTATTCACCTTCTCCTTCTTCTTTCTGAGGAGTAGCATGCAAGATATACTTGTTCTTCCATTTTCTCTTGATCTCAAACCTCCAGCCCTTATGGGAGAAGCTGTCTCCTTTCTCCGGTATCTTCTGGAGGTTCTTCTCCACAAAGTCCTTAAGGTTGGTGTAATCGGTCTCTATGCCTAGGGATTTCTCCACAGTAGCCATGTCAGCGGTGGAGAGGATATAATATCCTTCCTTATCCTTCCATACTGTCCTGGACCTCTTTCCAAACTCCCTTCCCAGCTCTCCAATCAACTCCTCCATTATATCTTCCAATGTCACAATGCCCAATGCCCTTTCATCTCCATCTACCACTATTACCATGCGCTCGTTATGGCGCTTCATTTTCTCGAGAACGTCATCTAGTTCCTCATACCTAAACACCTTCAACGGCGGGTTCACATACCTTCCTACCTTGGAACTCTTTCGAAGGTTGTGAGCAAGGATAGACTTTATGTTGAATATTCCGATAATCTTGTCCTTGCTCTCAGAATAAACAGGCACACGGGTATAAAGAGCTCCGTATGCTTTCATGTCCTTGAGAAGTTGGCCGATAGTGGTATTCTTCTCCACCATAAACACATTCTCCAGCGGCCTCATAATCTTCTCCACCGGTTTATCATCAAACCTCATTGCGCTTGTGAGAAGGTCCTTCTCAGTATCGGAGAGCTCGCCTGTCTCCTTTCCTATGTTAAAGAGCTCCTGAAGCTCGGTCTCGTCAATGATGTATTTCTTCTCCAGATTCATGGCACGGGCAATGGATTCAAATATAGGAGCAAAAGGTCCGTAGAGCTTGTAGAAGAGCTTGAGGAGCTTTCCTTTGGTCTCCATGTCCATCTTGGTAGCACTCAGCTTAGGGATGATTTCTCCGAATAGCAATATAGCCATGGTGGTAAGAGCTACTCCCACTCCAAAGTACTGCTCTCCAAAGCTCAATGCAATCTTAGTGGCCAAGGAGGCAATCAAGGTATTTACCACATTATTGAGAAGCACGATAAAGAGGAGAGGTGCGCCCTCTATGCGCTTAAGCTCCTCTATCTTCTTGAACTCCCGGTCTTTCTTGGCGAGCGCCCTTAGCTTAGCATAGCTCACGCCCACCAGTGCAACCTCTGACATAGAGCTAAAACCGCTCAGCAGCAGCAATCCTGCCAATAATGCTAGGTCTCCCCACATGCTATCACTCTACAAACTCCGCAAACTCACTTTCCACCAACCATTTGGCTTCTTGCTCAGGGAGCTCTACAACCTCGCCCACCTCATAGGGCCCATATTTATTCCCATCAAGCCCATAATAGGCATCTACCTTGGTGGTGATCCTTACCTTGAGCATCTTAGGACCCTCTTCTTTTTTCTCCTCCTGCTCCTCCGCTTTTTCCTCTTTAGGCTGCTCTACTGTGGTCTGAGAGAGCTCGCCAAAGTGCTCTATCAACTCCCTTACCCTATTGTAGAGGATTTCTTCTTCAGGCAGCATCTTGAGCTTCACGTTGTTCAGGGCAGCTAACAATATCTTCTCCAGCCTCTTTTCCTTTATCCGCTGGATGATGGCCAAGAAATTCTGATATTTTTTCCAATAGGAGAAGTCCTCCCTAACCTTGGCCTCCAGCTCCTTTAAGAATTCCTCCAGGTCTTGATAGAAGGTCTGGGGCACCTCGGCTAGGTCCGGGTGCTCCATCTCATAAGAATAAATGTCGAGAAGCTCATCTTCATTCATTTTAGCTGTTCTCTGGTCTCATCCACTAGCTTCTTAAACTTAGTAGCTTTTTTGTTGTTTTTGAGGAACTCCTTAGATTGGGCAATAAGCTCGGCAATCTCCTTCTTGATATCCCTTCTCTTTTCTTCCAAGGCGACCTCTTCCTCGCTAATGCTCTCCAGACCTTCCTCTATTCTTACTACGGTTTCCTCGATGTGCTCAATATAGCGCTGGATGGCCTCTTTCTTTGCCTCCTCTCTTAGCTCCTTCACCCTTTCCTCTACCAAGGTAATAACCTTGATGGAGTCCTCAAACTTCTCTCGGAGTTTGGAATATACCTCGTGGAGCTTCTTCTCCTCTCTCTCCACATCCTTAAGGAGCTTCTCGATCTCAGCCAGCTCCTTCTTCTTCTCCTTAGAAAGCCTTAGAGACTCCTCGATTTCCTGCTTTAATCTTTCCTGGACTTCCTTAGATTCTTCTACTGTCTTCTGAATGCGTTCTAAGGTGGATTGGAGGGCGCGGATATCGGCGGAGAGCTTTTCCACCAATAAGGCGCTGATCTCCTTGGTTTTCTCCATCTTCTCCAGGCGAGACTTGAGCTCCTCTGCCTCTTTCATCTGCTCCTCTATCTCCTGAGCCAACCTCTTATGTCTCTCCTGGATGGTCTTCCGAATCTCCTTGATCTTATCGAATTTCTCCTCTAACTCTACACTTACCCGCCTTTCCTGTCGGAGAAGGTCCTCTTTAAGAGAAAGGATTTCCTCCATCAACTCGTCAAACTTCTCCACCACATTAGGGATCTCCTCCAAGTGATCCCTTAGACCTAGGATCTTCTGCTGGAGAGCGAGTATCTCATCCGTTATCTTGTCTAATTCGGCGGCTGCCTCCTCTCTCAACCTCAACGCCTTATCTTTCAGAAGTTCTTCTCTCTGCTTCTCTATCTCCCGAAGCTGCCTGCGGAGCTCTACTATGCGGTTGTAGAGCTCATCTATCTTCTTTACCACCTTCTTGCTTTCTTTCTTAGGAGAAGGTGGGGTTGGCTTAGGTTGCTTCTTTTTCTTCTTGGGTGCTGGTTTGGGCTTCTCTTCTATTTCCTCGAACTTCTCTTCTTCCTCCCCAATATCCTTCACAAAGAGAACATAGGTCTTGGTGAGCTTGTATTGGAGCTTTACATATCCCTTTTCCTCCAGGATATCCAGCCACTCCTTAATAATCTCAGGAGGCTCGCCTAGCTCTGCGGAGAGGTCCAGCAAATCAACCTTTCCCCTCTCCTTCACTATCTTTAGAAGTTGATCAAATTTAGTTTCCAACATTTCTCTTCACTACCCTCCAGCTACCGGAGAGTTTTCGGGAAGCCTTCCTGAAGGCCTCTGCTACATGGGCCTCGTTCTCAGGATAGGTGTACACAGTGAAGATAGGCTGTCCCTTCTTTATCTTTGCTCCTCGGTCAGTAGGCTTACCGAAGGCCCTTCTCATTCCCTTTTGGATTCGGTCTGCACCTGCACCCGCAACCATGCGGTTTTCTCGGATTACCTCATGAGGATATACCCTTATTATAAAGAGAAAGCGTTTGGCCATTGTTTTTTCCAAGTGCTTAACCACAGATTGTCGGGCAGCCTCTATAGCATTATCCCGGTGAAGGTAGTTCTGCTCTGCTACTAGATCAAAGGCCACAGGATAATCCTCCTCCTTTCCTACGCCACTTCTTAGTTGGTGTAGGTCTTTGTGAGGAAGGGCCTTTACATAGCTTTTTGACATATTCTTTTTACTCCATCTGCTCCATGATTGCTTCCAGAATCTTTCTCTTATTGTTCTTGCTGGTCTTAAAGCCATGTTATCATTACTCAGAAGTTTTTATAAGCTTAATGCTTTTTTCTTGGATGGTTATAGGGATGGCTACCGGAGCTTCCAGAGGTAACACTGTATAGGTTCCTTTTTGCTCGTCCTTGGCGGTAACCTTGGCCTTCTCTCCCTTGAAAGGCCCTCGGATAATCTCCACAATATCTCCCACTTTTATTTCTTGCTTGAGCTCCTCCCTGCGCTTGAAGAGCTTCTCGATCTCCTCTTCACTCAAGGCCTTGAGCTCTACCTTTCCATATCCCAGCGGGTTGAGGTTTACCCCTCTTACCCCTGAGAGGGCGGCCTTTATATCATCTACGTCATCCCCTTCAATGAACATATATCCTGTAATCCTGGAATCCACATAGATGGCCTTTATGGTCTTTATTCCCTTTCTCTTGATGTTGGCTTCCACCAACTTAGGGATAATCTTTGCATCTCGGGCTGAGATCTTTACCGGATAGATCATTGCTTAATCACCTGTGCAATATAATCAATCACACTTCCCACTACAGAGGTAATCAACCCCAATCCCCCAACCACAAGAATAAGAAGATAAGTAACACGGGTAAGGCGCTCTACCTCGAGAGGGTCGGGCTTCTTAGCCCTCAACCAGACCCTCTTCATCAAGGAGATCTCATGCTTTATCTTCTCAATAAACTTCTTCGGGTCTATCATCCTATCTTGTCAACCTCATCTAGGTCCAAGGTAATCTTGCCCGCCTCAGGTCCTTCAGAGAACTCTGACATGGTCACTCCTGCCAATACCACCAACACTTTGATAGAGGACTTCTTCATATCCTCTTCAATGCGGGCACCGTAGATGATGTGGGCGCTTGGGCTCACTCTCTTTCGAGTCTCTTCTACAATATAGTGAACCTCCTGTAGGGTGAGGTCCTCTCCTCCGATAATGTTGATAAGAACGCGGTCAGCAGTGGAGATATCCACGTCAAGCAAAGGACTGGATAGGGCAGTCTCGATAGCAAGCTTTGCTCTCTCCTCCTTAGAGCCCTCCAGGGCAGATTCACCCACCGCAATCACTGCATATCCGGCGTTCTTGAGCACGGTCTGGAGATCGGCAAAGTCCACGCTCACCAAACCTGCCTTGGTAGAGAGCTCAGCAATGTTCTTTACCGAGCTAGCAAGTACCTCATCGGAGATGCGGAAGGCCTTCTCCAGAGGAAGGTCGCTAGCAATATCCAACAACTTATCATTCTTGATTATGATAAGGGTATCGACGTTGGACTTGAGCTTCTTTATTCCGCCGATAGCGTTGTCATATCTTACCTTTCCTTCGGCAGAGAAAGGTAGGGTGACCACTCCTACTGTCAAGGCTCCGATATCCTGCTTGGCAATCTTGGCAATCACAGGTAGGGCACCTGTACCTGTTCCTCCACCCATACCACAGGTGAGGAACACAAGATCGGCATCAGCAATAGCCTCTTTTATCTTAGGTGCGGTCTCCTGAGCAGCCTTCTCTCCACACTCAGGGTTGCTACCACACCCTCTACCACGGGTGAGCTGCTTACCCAGCAGGATCTTCCTGTGAGCTTTAATCTTGAGAAGATGACGAGCATCAGTGTTAGCGGCAATAAGGGTAACTCCCTCCGGCTTCATCTGATAAAGCCTGTTGATGGTGTTAGACCCTGAACCTCCTGCACCCACTACGTAAATCTTCTCCTGCTCTTCCTCAATAAGCTTGAGTAATTCCTCTTCGTCCTCGTCTAGACTACCTGAGCTCTGCTTAATAATCTCATCGATCTCATCGGATTTAGTAACTGGTTTTTCCTCCACATAAACCACCTAATGTTAATTATGCTATCATATTTTTAAACCTATCAACCTAAAATAGGTTGCTTAGATTTTCCTTGAACTCCTTTTCTCGTTGGGCCAGCCATTTCTGAGCCCGGGTGCCCTCTAGGGCATAAGCAATAGCAGCTGCTGCCACACCTCCTCCCAATCCCCAGACCATCACATTAAGCCAGAAGTTGCCTTTATACTCGAAGGTAAAGTAAGCGCGGTTGGCAGGCTTTCCGTTCCTGATAGGGATAACAACCTTAACATCATAATAGCTGCTCAAGGCAACCTCATTGTTGCGGCTAGGACCTATCACCTTCTCAGAAAGAACGGAGGTAAAAGGTGCAATATAGTCTCCTCTTATAGGCTTGGCGGATCTTATTACCATAACCTCAGGATAGCGCTCAATCTTCACATCAAAAGCAATGTTAGACCTCGATATCAGCCTCCCCATACCCGAGGATTGCTTCTCTAGCCATTCCACAAACTGAGGCTTAAGAGGGAGAGTAATGTAATCCTCGGTTGCGGCCTTTGGTCGGGAAAAAGCAGAGGCGCCAACCATAGTTCCCACTACTGCCTTTCCTGCCTTCTTGATAAACTCACGCCTGTTCATGTATATTTTGTGGTAAAAAATGTTTAAAAGGGATGAGGTTATTCCTCATCCTCCGTCTTTTCAAAGAAGCTTATAGGGATCTTAAACTCCGAATAGCTCTTGATCTTGCCCTGCTTCATGTAGAACTCACGGGCAAGCAACCAGAAGAACAGAGCCAATGATCTCTTTCCTCTGTTGTTGATAGGGGCATAGTCCATCAGACCATCGGTCTTTGTATCTGTATCCACCAATCCCACAATAGGGATTTTCATCTTGTTGGCCTCTCGGACGGCCTGCTGCTCACTGTTAGGATCACAGGATAGCACAATCTCAGGCTCCACAAAATACTTGGACTCTGGATTGGTAAAGGACCCAGGCACAAAGCGCTTCTCGATAGCTATGATGTCAGGGAATAGCTTCTTGAAGTTTCTTAAAGCCACCATGGCATAGTATCGAGTTGCCACTATAGCAATATCCTTTGGGTCATACTTGGTGAGGTGCTTGAGCAATCTCTGGATTCCCTCATCTATCTTCTCAATGTTAATGATGTAAATGCCGTCTTTCCTTCTCTTCTCTATGAACTTCTTTGCCTCTCCTGTTTTTATCTTGGAACCTATGTGGGCTCCAGCTTCAATATATGTTTCCATTGAGACTAACATCTTTACCACCTAAACCTAATTACCTCCTTAGCCAAAGGAACATGACCGATAAACATCCTTCTACAGCAATATCTCTTTACCCCTAGGTCATCCAGTACCTTGCCTGGATGCTCTCCTTTGTTTACCCTTTCCTCATACTCCTCCCAGAGATGCCCTATGATCTTGCCACAAGTGAAACAACGAATAGGAAACTCCACCTATATCACCTGTAGGATTTCTGGTACTTGGCCCTTGCCTTCTTCTGTCTATCTTTCTTAGGCTCCACTCTACGGGAGTCCTCCGTTAACACGAACTTATCGTATTGGTCGAATTGTTGCTCCAGGCTCTCATCTCCGAAGTACTCCACTACTCCGCGGGCGATGGCCGTTCTTACTGCCTGTAGCTGTCCTACTGGACCACCTCCCTTTACGTTTATGGTGATATCTACCTTGTTTAGCTTCTTTCCAATAATGTCCAAAATATCCTGAAGATAGAGCTGAAAATGAGGGTCAGGGAAGTATACCTTCCAATCCCTGCCATTTATGGTTATTCTTCCTTTTCCTGACTTTACGCTAGCCCTTGCAATAGCCTCTTTTCGCTTACCACGAGCTAATGCTACCTTAGGTTTCTTAGCCATTTCTCCACCCCAGGTTGGATACCAACTCCTCTATGGTCATATAGGATTTTAAACGCTTAGGCTTGGCCTCCTCAAACTGCACTCCTTCTAGGTTATCAGGATTTCCGATAATAACCTTAAGGCGCTTAAGGGCCAATCGGCCAGTTGCCTTCTTTCTAGGGAGCATTCCTCTAATCATCCTCTTTACCAACAAATCAGGTCTCCTAGGCCAATGAGGAGAGTGCTCAGGATTGGCCTTGTTCTTCCAGCTTCTCCTGGTCTTGAACTTCTCCAGGATATATTCCTTAGGCCCTACTAGGATAATCTTTTCAGCATTTATGAGAAGGACCTCCTCACCTCCCAACAATGCCTTGGCAATCTTGGAGGCCATCCTACCAAATACCTGACCTTTTCCATCCACAACCAACATGATTTCACCTTAATATCATCAAGTCGCCTACTTCCTCTCCATGTTCATCAAAGTACTTATCTACGCGGATAAACTTGCCGCCTGCCTTCTCTATCTCCTTGAGGGCTTTTTTAGATGCGCTCCAAGCCACTATGGTTACAGGGGACTTGAGAGGCTCATCCGCCAACACCTTACCGGGGATAACCACAATCTTTCCCTCTTTATAATAACGATTTACCTTGGAGAGATTAACAGCTATGCGCTTTCTTCGAGGACAGTTGAGCATCTCGCTTACCTTCCTCCATATCGCCTTCTTAGACCTTCTAAGGCGCTCTATCGTGTTCTTTAAGTATATGTTCTCGGGTCCGCGTCTCATATCAACTAATTTTATCGGGCATAGATATTTAAAGCTTTGTCAAAAAGCACCTTATTCCTTCCTTAAATGGGGTGATCCTCCAGCCTGCCTTGAGGGCTTTGGCAGGGTTAAAGGTGCGGTCCAGCAACAGAGGCTTAGCCTTCTCTCCTAGCATAAGATGGGCTAGCAGCTTAGGAAGCTTTATAGGCGGTTTTTTTATGGAAAAAACCTCCCTTACTGCATTCACCACCTCCAAAAAGGGATATCCTGGGCTTGAAAGAACATAAGTGCCTTGGACATCTAGCAGGGCAAACCTGGCCACATCCCGAGCATAGGTAAAGGGCACATGGTTGTTGGAAAAATAGAAGGGCCAGAGCTTCCAGAGCTTAATCATCTTTATATATTCGGGATAATGTTCGCCATACAGGGTGCCTATCCGGGCAATAATATGGGGCTTGTGCTCTCTTAGGATCTCCTCCGCCTTAAGCTTCCCTCTACCATAGTCATCGTTGGGCATGGGAGGGGTATTTTCATCGGCATTGGTTAGGTCCCTACGGCCATATACGGCAATAGAGGAGGCAAAGAAGAGCTTCTGGTGCTCAAGCGCATGATAGAGGTTCTCGGCCAGTTCCACGTTTACCTTATAAACATCCTTTCCATATATTTTTCCTGCTAGGTGTATCACATAATCCACATCTTTGATAGCCCGGCGCAGGTCCTCGGTCTCATAGGAGTTGTTGGCCCTTGTGATGGGAATAGCATCAGGAAAAACCTCCTTAAAATATTGGGCAAGCCGGCCGCTAGCCCCTGTTATGGCAACCTTCACTCTCTAGTTTGCTATCAACCTCTTTAAATAGCTTTAGCATCCGGGCCCAATGGGAACCTTTCCAATAGAGCTTCTTGCATTGGGGGCAATAGAAGAAATCCTGATGATAGGCCTTGACCTTCGGTGGTAAGGGAAAAAAGGCGCTCTCTCCCGGAAGGATATAGAGCTCTTTGTTGCAGTAGGCACATCGGCTTGGGCCCTTTCCGCATAGGCAAGCCGCCCTATAGAGCAGCTCCACCATGTCAAGCTGGGCCGTATATACACAACCAACAGGGGATCTCTGGCAGAGCTCCTGATCAGAGGTAAAAAGAATACCTCCTTTGAGCATTCCCAGGATCTCATTATCGGAGAGGGTGGAAGGGAAATATTCCATGTCAATGCCATATACGCGGGCAAGCCGAGCAAACTTTCCCAGCATCGCGTCTGCATAGCACTTTACAGCCATAGGGGCACCCACAAGAATCCCAATAATGTTCCTAGGGAGACGGCTTGAGCCATTTTCTCGGTATCTAGCTTGAGCAGGCTAGCATAGATAAGGGAGGTATAGCCGGTGGGAGCACCTCCTAGAGCTCGGGCAAGGGCCATGCCTGCTTGGTCAAATCCCATCAAGGATCCATAGGCCCAACCCAACAGCAAGCCTCCTATCATCCGCAGGGCAAGCACTGAGGCCATCTCCTTTCCCAGCCTAAACTCAAAGAACATCCCTAGCATAACCATGGTCAAAGGCCCGGTGAGGGAGCCTATTATTGCCAGCACATTATCTAGCCATGCAGGTAAGGCAGGATTCAAGAGAGCTATAACATAAGCCCAAAGAATAGGTTGAGAGAGCACCTTTTTCCAGCCATCTTTGCCCACCACCAGCCCATAAATCACAATATAATGGAGGGCCATAGTTCCTAATATGGCGCTCAACATAGGTGGAGAAGGGTATTTTTCCAAATAAAAAGGAAGCACAAATCCGCTGTTTATCATGCCCACGCCCATTATCCAGAGAGGGTCCTTTTTCCAGAAATAAACAAGGGCAACCAGAGGAAGGCTAACCACAAAAGGCAGGATAAAATAGGGAATCTGGGTGTTTATCTCATGCCCGGGCACCTCATGGAGTATAAGAGCCGGCACAATCACATAATAAAGGGCTTTTGCTATCAAGTCCCCAAGATTAACAATCCTTTTTCCCAGATAACCTGCCAGGAATAGCAACACCTGCTCTAGCATCCTCTAGTATATAGGGCGCAAGGATTAAATAAGGATCATAAATCACCAAGCCCCATACCGAAATAGAATTTCTCATGGTTTTGTTGAGGTCAGAGGATTTTTCCTCCCATCCTAGAGGATCCCAGATAAAAAAGCCCTCTTCATCATATCCATAAATAAGGTTGTAGTGGAGGATACCTTGACGCTCATTGGCAAACACAATTAGGCCGCCTTCTTGCAATCTTTTCTTAACCCAATTATTCCAATCCCCTCTAAAATTGGTTGCCTCTTTCATCCCCTTTACAAATTTTTCTTTTACCTCCTTTACCAAGTGAAAGGGCAGGCCAGAAGATTGGGCATAATGCTCCAAATGGGAATCCGAAGTATGGGCAAGATAGCTTTCCTTATCCCAGAAGAGCTCTACAGGAAAGCCCTGCTCCCGGGCTATCTCTGCCATTAAATAGGGCATATTGCCAGGATAGGGAGAATGTAAGGATCTTTCCAGCCATTCCTTTTCGAGTTTTTTAGTGAATTTAAAGGGCCTAAATACTGCCATAGCGTTGGCCATGGAGGTAACTCCACAAGAGCCATATCTTTGGATAAAGCGCGGAATGGTATAGCGGAAGCTTTTCTCCTTACGCTTGATATATGCGCGGAGTCCTTCTAACGTCTCTTGATAGGTGCGCTTGTTTAAAAAACGGGCTAATCGAGGAGTGATGAGATTATAGCAAAGAAAGAATCGGGCCTTTTTGGGATATAACACAGTTTGTATGTGAGTGCTCCTTTATAAGAGTTTGGGCCTTTAATAATTCAATGATTGAAGATAGGAAGCGAGCCCATATCATGAAGTCATTGTTGAGTGAGTCTCAGTTTGACATAGGCTCAGGGCTTGACTTAGTGTTGCCCCTTCATAATGCCCTGCCCGAGGTGGATTTTGACAAGATAGACACCAAGGTAAGGTTGTTTGATAGGGAGTTTGATTATCCTATATATATCTCAGGGATGACAGGGGGCTTTAAGGGTGCGGAGAACGTAAACAAAGCGTTGGCTCAGGTAGCTCAAGAATATAATATTCCTCTAGGCTTGGGAAGCATAAGAGCGATGATAGAGAAGCCCGAGCTCACCCATACCTATG
>JAADEL010000011.1 GCA_013153395.1 Microcaldota archaeon | reverse complement strand
CCTCTTTTTTATTGGTGATATTGGGACTGGTAATGGCGGTTATCAGTCTCTTATTGGCCCTCATCCGGATCCCTTTTTTATGTCTTGTGGGAATAAGGTTAAAAATACCTAGTATGCTCAGGGTTTTCGGACGGGTGGAGAAATCGCTTTAAAAAGAGTTGGTAGGAAAAGTTAAGAATGGCGGGGAGTAGTGAGGGAGCATTAGGATTTTTGTTTGCTATTGTAGTGGCCTTTCTCTCCTCGCTGGTAGCAGCTCGATTTAAATTACCTGTTATTCCGGTCTTGTTGCTCTTGGCAGCTATATTCGGCCCCAATGCCCTGGGCATAGTTCAAGAAGAATATATTGAGATCTTTTCCAACCTAGGAGCTATTCTTTTGCTCTATGTGGTGGGACTGAAGCTCAACCTAAGAACCTTTTTGGAGGTGCTTGCCCCTTCCTTTTTTCTCTTTATTCTTAATGTAGGGTTCCTTTCTCCTATCGTTGCCTTTATTCTCCATATAATGTTTCAGGTTCCGTTAGCCAATGCTCTCGTGCTTGCCTTCGGTATAAGCGTGACCTCTACTGCCATTTTTTACAAAGCGGCCCAGGACTTTAAGATTGCCAATAAAAAGGAAACCAAACTTATCTATGCAAAGCTTATCTGGGAAGATCTCTTTATCATCTTCGTAATAACGGTTGTTTCACAATCCCTTACAGCTCCTGAGTTTATCGTGATCCTTACTCAGATGCTAATGTTCCTCATTCCTCTTACTATTGTTTATCATATAGGAAAGCTTTTCCTCCAGTATATCCCTAAAAAAGCGGATGATGATATATACCTTTACTTTTTCCTTTCTCTCCTCGGGATAGTCCTATTTATAGGTGCTATCTTCAACGTTCCATCCAGTGTGGCCGCTTTCTTAGCAGGTATCCTCTCCAACTCCTACACGGAAATCCAAAGAGCAAAGCAAAAGCTCGACTTCCTTTCAGGTCTTTTTGTGATGTTATTCTTCCTTTCCATTGGAATGAAGGCCAATATCTTCGATTACCTAGATATAGGATTTCTCCTTACTATTACCATTATTCTCACAGTGGTCGTGACATTGAGAGTGCTCATCCATTCCTTAGGCCTTACCTTGTTGGGTATTAACCCAAGAATAGGTGCCCTTCTAGCGTTACTTTCGGCTCCTACGGGAGAGTTTGCAATGTTGGTGGCCTATGAGTTCAAGGATCTTTTCGAATTCAACACCATTTCCCTCACCACAGCCATCGTATTCTTCTCTTCCATCATTACTTGGTATCTAGGAGCTAAACACCACGAATATAACCAAACCATGGAGAAAATAAGAAAGAAGTTAGCTTTATTTATAGAAGATCTCAAAAATAAGAGGAGGGGAAAACGCTATGAGAGTTCTAGGAATTGAATCTACTGCTCACACCTTGGGCATCGGCATCTTTGACAACGGCATAAAAGCCAATGTATGGGATACCTTTGAAGGGCCCTATCTACCGCGAGACCTTGCTGAACACCATGCCCAAGTATTCCCCCAAGTGTTGGAAAAGGCCCTTAAAGAAGCTGGGCTTAGTTTTAAAGATATTGACCGCATAGCAGTGGCCAAAGGTCCGGGCATAGGAGCGCCTTTGAGCTTTGGAGTGGCCATGGCCAATTACCTTGCCTCCAAGCATCAAAAAGAGATCGTGGGAGTAAATCACGGATGGGCCCATATCAAGATTGTGGAGTATGTAAACAACATTGAAACTGACATGGCTTTGTATGTAAGCGGGGGCAATACTCAAATCATAAGAATGAAACCGTTGAAGGTTGTTGGTGAAACCTTGGACATGGGCATTGGAAACATGTTGGATAAAGCGGCCCGAGAGCTAGGTTTAAAGAATGCGGCTGAACTAGAGGCCCTCGCCCTCCAGCACAAAGACTATATTCCCTTGCCCTACACAGTAAAGGGAATGCATACCACCTTTGCGGGCATATTTACCCATTTCAAGCGCATAAAGGATAAGCACCCTCCCGAAGACTTGGCATATTCGTTAATGCATACCAGTTATGCGATGCTCTTAGAGACGTTGGCAAGGGCAATGTTTGCCTACAAAGCCAAGAAGATTGTGGTATGTGGAGGAGTGGCCCAAAGCAAGATCCTGAAAACAATGCTCCAGGAGTTCCAGGAATTTTATGATGTAGAGATATATTTTGCTCCTAATGAATACAACCGCGATAACGGAGCAATGATTGCCTATGCTGGGTCTTTGTTAGCTCCTCAGCAACTGCCTATCATCCCTGACCCGTATTTTCGCGTAGATAAATCTTAACATAGCCGTTGTTGTAGGTTTGGGTAAATCCTTGAAGGTCCTCTAGCACAAAGGCCTTATAGAGGACAGAGTCATAAAAGCGGGTAGTCCTATCCTCATATCCACCTACCCACTTCCCATTTTCAAACCATATAGGGTCCTTGAGATAAAGAGCCACATATCCTCCATCTATTCCTATCCATAGGGCTTTGTGTAAGGTCTGGATAGGTCCTTCTAAGGTGTAGGACACATAATCTATAGGTCTTTGTGAAGCTAGGGCTCGGGCAAAAGGATTTACCAATCGAGAGATATTCAAGCTTCCATCATTAGGTGTGAAACAATAGGCTGGTTCATAGGTAGGTGTAATGTTCCCGGTTTCACCTTCTACTGTTCTTCTCATAGCCACATATCCTTGTCGGATGCCGTTAATCTCACATGGCTGGGAGGAAAGGATAACCACCTCCCAAAGATTCTCCCACTCACACCGGCTTTCCATAGGTTCATACTTGACTGAGGTTTGGTTGGCGGCTGCACATGCTAAATAGTTTAGCGCAAAAAACTTCCCTCCAAAGATCTCGTTACTTCCAATCACAATCTCCTGATCAATCAGGGCATATTGGGCATCATATCGTTCCATTACTTCCTCTAGAGTTGTTTCATTACCCATCACAAAGGCATAGGCAGTATCTAGAATCATCTCCAGTACGCTATGTTCGTTTCTTATTACCGCCTTACGCTCTCCCCAGTAATTTATCCAATGTCCATAATCCCACCATGAGATAATTCTGGAGTTATTAGGGGTGCTATTATAAAGCCATTCCATGGCATCTACCCATACCGCGGGCATATAGTTACAGGCAATCTGGATGCGTATTTGCTCTCCGTAGTCAAGATTCTCTACACCACCGTATTTTTCGGCTAGATGGAAGGCACATAATTCAGGATGGTACTGCAAGGTAATGGGTACGTCCTCAATATTACAGAAGTAGGGGTCCATGCTACAAAGATGGGTGAAGAAGATTTGGAGCTCATGAGGATCATTTCCGTAGGTAGGCACAAAGGATGCCAGGGAGAGGCTGAGGTTGGATAAAAATCCAAAGCCAGCCACAGCCACCAGAGCAATAGCCCACACCTCAGGATGCTTAAAACGCTCATATAAGCGAGCTACCAAATAGGCAAGCACCAATAAGAATCCATAAACAAAATATATGGAGAATTTAGCTTTTATCAATCCTATTAACAGGGTGAGGGCTCCTATAGCAATCAGCAGAGGGCCGTCCCATTTCCCTCTCTTAAGGTCCCAGAAGAGGAGCGCTATCGCTAGGGCAAACAACCCATATGCAGCTGAGGCCTCTTTAGGAATCCAAGTGGTGTTTAGACCCAGCAGCTGGAGCAAATCTATAAACAACGAAATTACTAAATTAAGGAAGTGGCCTGGCAAGCTTAACAACGCATACACCATCCCCAATACTTGAACTAGCATATTAGAGGAGTTAAGAAGTTGGTCGGCAGGAGTTCCTAATATACCTACCAAAGCAAGGGAAGATCCTGCCAATGTTTGCTCTTGAATGGTTCTCTCCAAAGGATTGTTATACTGGGCTGCTACCAGAGCGGAACGTATTATGCTTCCGAAGAAGAAATAACCGGCTGCCAAAGCTATCAACAATCCCAACGCAATCAGAGGGTAGGCCTTTTTACCTTGTTCCTTAAGCCATTTTTTAAAGTAAGGTAAAACTGCCGGCACTAACATCAACAGCCCATATTTAAGCTTGGCGGTTGTTCCCATGTAAATCCAAAGCCATATTCCTCCTAAGATAGTAGCAAGGGCTGGCAACCAGAGGGATTTTTCCTCTTTCCAGGCATACAGTGTGAGGGCAATCGCAAGATAAACGATGATAGCAGGGCTGGCAACCGCTCCTAAAATAGTGGCAAACACTGCCAAAGTAAGAAGATAAAGGTACTCTTTAGAGTGATAGGTGAGATAAAGGGCAAGAGAAGCAGAAACAAAGGAAAATATAAAGAAGTTGAAGGGTTGGACTTCGAACACACCTGACATCAACTTATAGATGAAAACCGGAGTATAGGCAGCAAATACTGCCAACCCTACTCCAATCCAACGATTCTTTGTTAATGCATAGCCAAGAAGATAGAACATAAAGGCAAATCCTACTGCCGCTAGAGGAGGATAATAGTTAGCAATGGCGGAGAGGAGATAACGATCCACTGTTTCATGCGGATAGAGATAGTACCACGTGGCAATGGTATAGTGGAGGAGAGGAGGCGTACGGTGGGAGGACTTTTCTATATAAGGATACCAAGCACTATCATCATGCATGGGGATAATTCCTTCTTTTAATAGGATCTTAGCACCCTCTAGATAGAAATAAGGGTCAAATTCCAGGTAGATGGGGGTAAAAGAAGACATCCTTATCATATAGGTGAAAACAAGCACCACCACTAAACCTAATATAGGGGCAAGCTCTTCTTTGGAGATAGTGGAAGGAAGGTGGAACTTTCTTTCCGAAACAAAAACAATAATAGCGAGCCAAAGAAGCCAGGAAAGCAGGATAGAGAGATAGGATACCTCTCCCAGAATATAACCGATTATGCTATGAAGAACTCCAAATCCTATAAAAGAGGCAAAGAATCCAAGCAGGAACCTCTCGATAGGATTAAGCTCCTTAAACATCAATAATGTGATAACAAGAGCGGGAATGCCGTAAAGAAAAAATAGAATGCCCAGCATGCTAAGATGGTCAAAGGAGAACATGCTTAACTATTTACCGTTATTTTTTTAAGAGTATTCTGTATGCCATTCTCAACTTACGGGGCCTGGACGGAAGCACTACTTTCCCATCCTTGTCCAATCTCATCTTCTTTCCATCCACCTGTATTTCTTTGTTAGCTAGAGGTTGATTAAGAAGATTGGTGACATAGAGAATATATCCATGGCTGGTCTCCAGGATGCGATAGCGGGCTATTCTCGCCAATAACAGCAGTCCTATTATCACAGGAAGAACATAATAATAAGGGAAGGTAGCGGGTTGAGCAGGAGATACTGGAGTGTGTTGGGATTGGATTTTTTCTTCAGGTGGAGCAGGCGTAGGTTGGGGCTCTGGAGGTTGTTCCACTATCTCGGGCTCTTCTTCCTGAGGCGGAATCTTGGGCTCAACCATTGGTTCCTCTACCGGAGTGATGTTCTCTTCCACCGGAGGTGGTGATGGAGAAAGGACCTCTCCCACGGGTTCTTCCTCCTGGAGGATTTCGGTCTGGTTAAAGGATTCCTCTACTATCGTTTCATTGAGCGGTTCTTCTTCCTTATCATCCTCTACCACACACTTCCTTCTACACTGGAAGTTGTAGGTCCTTTGACAGGTGTTGTTCTCGCTTATGTAGGAAGGTTCCTCTAAGGCTACGTCCAAATTGTTATAGCAGACGTAGTTGTTATAGGCAGTAAGGAAAAGGCTATCGTTCATAAGGATTCCCTGGGTGTTGTGGGTAATGCGGACATTTTCCACGGTGACATTTCCCGTGCCGTTGATGGCAGTATCGAAGCCTGTGAGCGTGAGATTGAAGATATAAGCACCTGAAAGAGCCTGGATACCAATGCCCCCACTGCCTATTATCTCATAACCTTGCCCGATCAAAGGTTTAGTGAGGTTCTCGAAACATATCTCCGCTGTGGCTTGGAAGGATTGGTTGATAACAACCTGCTCACAACTATCGCTTGCAATCATCGCAGAACATTCCTCACAGGACCCACAATAACATCCGCCCGGATACCAGTAGAAGGCAATCACATCCAAGCTCTCTGCTTTATAACGGTCTCGAGCATAGATGGTGAGATAATAAAGGCCCGGAAGGGCATCAGGATTGCTATATACAAAGGTTGCAAGCGTGCCCACCACATAACTATCGTTGAAGTATATAGGAGAGTTTCCTGAGAGGTCCATATATACGCGTAAGGTATTGTTAGGGAAGAGGTTGTCCCTATCGGTGATGTTGAAAGTAATGGTGAGGTTGGCTCCATAGTAGGTTTGATTAGGAAGAGGGGAAAGGATTTGATTTTGAGGTGGAGTATTTGTTCCTGTAGGGCAAAGATAGGTACAACCATAGGCATTCAAATCATCATAATAGCCGCTTCCTCCTGGACTATCACACTGGTTCTCTTCTCCGATATGATTGAGAGAATCCACATCCGTTATAACAATATCTTGAACTGTATTAGAGCAGAAGGTGGAATTATAGAAATAAGAGATTCCTTCAATGAGATAGGTACCACGAGCATTAGCCGAAAGATTAGAATCGTATATCTCTACTTCGGAATCTTCTGCCACTATGCCCGCATAGAGTTGATCCCGAATAGTAACGTTGTTCAAAAGAACATTAGAGTAATTAACGTAGATACCCGCTATACCT
>JAADEL010000004.1 GCA_013153395.1 Microcaldota archaeon | reverse complement strand
CTTCGGAAACTATGGCCTCACCGTATTTGAGCAAAAGCCCAAACTTCCAATCTTCTCCTAATATGGGACGAAGTTCTTCTTCAAGCTTCTTTTTCATGTTATAAACCGGAGTTACCAACTTCCTTTCAAAGATATAAACTCCTTTTAGGTCTCCTTTCTTTGCTAGATCCTTTATCTTTTCATAGATCACACTGGGAACAAGATCTCCTACCAATAATATAGGAAGTGAGGCATTGGTAACCATGGATTCTTCCACTTCTTCCCCCGAAGCCACTAATGCCATGTAATTAAATCGCTCAGGGTTATAATAAAAGTCAAATAAAGCAATGTTGTCCTGATAACGATCCTCTCCTAAGGTTCCGATCACCTGGGCTCCTTTTTGGGCAAGGTACTCTTGCACCTGGGTGGACATTGGACCAAAGACATAGAGTTCTTCAGGCGGATAGCTATCCAAAAGCTGCTGGAGAGCGCTTACATTCTCATCTACCAAAAGAATGAATACACCTTCATGAATAGCAAATGGGAATAAAGTGACCACATAATCTGGGTAATAATAATTAGCCACTACTACCTTCTTAGGTTGGAAGTGTTGATAGAAAAGGTGATTGGTAGCAACAGAAGAATTGGACTGGAAGAAGGTGGCATTATTGGAAGAAAGAGTGTAATTCCTAAATGCCAAAGAAATAGGATTACCTTCGATATAAAAGATAGTGCGATTGGTACCTATTTTTAAGGTAAGGATATCGTAGTTGTAATTGTGAGGGATAAAAAGCATACTGGAATTAGAGAGAATAGCATAATCTAGACCATTTACTAAATCTCCATAATCGAGCGAGTTAACTACTACTAAATCGTAAGCAAAACCTAAAGTAAGAAAAAGAAAAAAGAGAAGCACTTCGATCAGCTTAGGTCAAGGAAGATGTAGTAAACCTCCAGTCCGGATGGACCGTAGGTGGTAGGCAGCATGAGCTCGTAGTCCACTGGTACTCCCTTGTAACCGTTTCCTAGCCTTAGCTGAGTACAGAATGCGAGGTCGCCTTCAGTAGGAGAAGTGGTATCCTTGATAGCAGCGGTGTAATAGGCACTTCCACTCATGTGGGTGGCTGCGGCTGCTCCAGTAATGCTCACTACGCTAAGGTCAAGGTTTTGAGTGGTGGTCAAGGTGTTGGTGGCGCTGTCAGAAACAGTGGTAGGGAATCCGAATGCGTTATCCACATCTGCTGCGGTTGCAGCAGTTGCAGCTGCAAAGTCAAAAGCAGTGTCTTGAGTGAAACAAATGTATCCGGTTCCATCCCAGGTCCACTGGTAGAGGTAAGTAGTATCTCCAGCAGCCTGTAGGGTGATAGTACCTGTCACATTACCGAATACACCTGCCCATCTATCGGTCAAGGTTACGGCGGTAACATTCACCTCAGAGATGTTTCCTCCTTCTACATCTACTGTGGTAGTTCCAGAAGGGGTATAGGTCCACCGTGTGTAGTCGTACTTGGCTGTAACACTAGCCTGACTAACTCCTGCAAATACAAGGCCAAAGGCCAACAATAGGGCAATCCAAGCTCTCATGCTTCATTTTTCCATGCATGATATATATAAATGTTTGTGAGAATAAGTAGCTGTTTTTGGTTATTGGGAGGGTTTTTAAACATTCCTTCAAACATATGAGCTATGTATATAATAACGGCTGCTCTCATCTATGCTAACGGGCCTGTGCATCTTGGGCATATAAAGAGTACTTATTTGCCTGCTGATATCTATACACGCTATCTCAGGCTAAAGGGAGAAGAGGCCCTTTATGTGTGTGCTACTGACGACCATGGCACTCCTATCTTGCTAGAGGCTGAGAAAAGAGGGATCTCTCCTAAGGAGCTTGTGCGTTATTATCACGAGAAGGATGAAAAGGAGTTCAAGGCATTGGGGATTGAGTTTGATATCTTTCACTGGACATCAAGCGAGGAAAACAAGCTCACCACCTATGAGTTCTATGAGGCCTTGCGCCCTTATATCTATCCTAAGAAGGTAATGCAGTATTATTGTAAGGAGCTAGGGCGATTTTTGCCTGACCGCTATATAAAGGGAAAGTGTAAGTATTGTGGGGCAGAGGACCAATATGCGGACCAATGTGAGGTGTGTGGAAGGACCTTGAAGCCCGGAGATTTGATTGATCCTTATTGTACCTTAACAAAGACTCGGCCTGAGCTTAGGGAGAGCGAGCATCTTTTCTTCAAGCTCTCTTATTTTGCACCTTTCCTAAAGGAATATGTGTCCGAGGTGGCACCTGAAGAGCTCCGCAGTTATTTGGATAAGTGGTTGGAGGACCTTCAAGATTGGGATATTGTGAGGGACCTGGAATGGGGCATTCCAGTACCTGGTCATCCTGGAAAGGTGTTCTATGTGTGGTTTGATGCACCTATTGGCTATATTGGTTCATTAAGGGCGTTGAGGAAGCATGACTGGGAAGAGGTCTGGAACAAGAGCAAGATCTACCACTTCATAGGAAAGGATATCATTTACCATCATTATCTGTTTTGGCCTGCGATGCTGAAAGGTGCTAACTTCAACCTTCCTTATCGCATACCAGTAAGAGGATATCTTACTTTAGAGGGAAAGAAGTTCTCCAAGAGCCGAGGTTGGTATCTCTCATTGGAGGATGCCCTCAATCACCTGCATCCTGATTATATTAGGTATTATTTAACGGCAATCACGCCTTCGGGACTTACCGATTCGGATTTCTCCTTGGATGACCTTAAGGCCAAGATCAACAACGAGCTCATTGCCAACTATGGAAACCTCATAAATAGGGCCTTTAAGCTTGCTCAAGGTAAGGAGCTGCCAAAGCTGGAGATGAACGAGGTTGAAAAAGCTCTCCTGGAAGAGTACAAGAAGCACATGGATGCTACCGAGTTCAAAGAAGGTCTGGAGATTGCGATGGAGCTTGTGCATTATTATAATAAGCTCTTGAGCGACAATGAGCCGTGGAAGAAGCCATGGGAGGAGGCAAAAGAAGTGGTTGCACGAGCAGTATATGGAGCTGCCTTGGTAACTGCGATGCTCTACCCTATTATTCCGTTTACCACCAAGAAGATTGCAGAGCACTTCAAGTTCCCTCTCGCCCTCGAATATCCTAAGGAAATAAGCCTGGAGAAGCCGTTTGTGCCATTCAAGAAGATTGAGGATGAAACCGACAAGCTCAAAGAATTGTTGCTCTCAAGAAGCAAGGGTCAGGAGAGCGCTTGAACGCACTAAACGATTGTTTCACTATGCCAAGGACAAGGTTTCAGCCCAAGTCCGAGAACAGGCTCAAAGTTACATCAAAGATAGCGAGTTTTTCCTAGCCCAAGGAGATTGTTTCAGTGCCTTTGGTGCATTGGACTATGCTTATGGGCTTTTAGAAGGAGCGCTAAGAGAAAAAGGAGAATGGAAGGATTCACTCATAGATGGCGAGATAGCGGGTAAGTAACCATTTGTAAATCGCAGTAATTCCTCCTATTATCACCGCATTTATTATACCTCCAATCAATCGAAGCTCCGGCGAAATAGAGAAAACCATAGTTAAAACGCTTCCAAGTAAAGGAGCTATTACAATAGCAATAATAAGGAGGAGAATAAGAAGGTAATCTTTGTGATAGGTACCGATCTTAACAGCAAGAATTAAATTCAGTATTTTTAGAATGAAACCGATCCCAAAGAATACAACGGTGCCTCCTATTAGCCCTCCTAAAAACAGTAAAGCATCCTGGGAAACGTTGCTCTGGTGCCAGAGGAACCACCCAAAAAAGATTAGAAGTAGGGGTAGGCTAAGGTTGAGTAACAAATAAATGCTAATAACGAGAGCATAAAGAAAACGCCTCAATCCTGTAGGGCTTTTATTGGTAAGGGAATAAGCGATTCTCCAAAGTTTCCAATCGATGTAGAGAGAGATAAAAGGAATAAAACTGGCGATAAAATAAAGAATATGTCGCTTCAGATCGTAGGGTATTTGTTTCAGTTGGCGAGGTTCTCCCAGGAGCAGCCACACCAAGATTAGGAGGATTACAAAGCCTCCAAAAGCTATAATCGCTCCGATAATTGCTAGTATCTTCCAATCTATTTCCCCTCCTGGAGATGGAATCACACCCTCCACAAGGGAAGTGGGAGAGAAAAGAGAGCGCTTTATAGTTTCTAGTAAGCCAATCTCTCCCCAGGTATAATATTCAGTTTTATACTTGTAAGGAACACAGTTGAGTAGATTGGGAAGATATCCTTCTACTTGAGTATAGACAGTGACAGGCATCTTTACCTCTTTAAATACATTACAACCGTCCCTTATTTTACAAACTCCCAGTCGCCCCGAACTAATAACAACCATCTGATCCCCTGCCGGGTAGCTAGAGAGAATGGTATTAGTCTGTTGAATTGCTTCTAATAATCCGGGGTTGGTTCCATAAGGACTTAGATTATAAAAGGCATCTTCGATCTCATCATGGGTAGGCCTCCCTGTTAAAACTACTTCAGCATCACAATCACCAGTATATGCTATGATAGTGACAGGCTGGGTAGTATGATTAACATAATAGGAAACAGCTTCTACTATCTCGGGCCAATAGGGCCTAGTATACTCAGAAGCCTCCACTAATATATAAACGTCAGCAAAAGCCAGCCCGAGGAGAAGAAAAAAGGCCAGCATATTATATATTTTACCCCTCCATTTAAAAGAGTAGCGGGGGGTGGATTTGAACCACCGACCTCCGGGTTATGAGCCCGGCGGGCACTCCAGGCTGCCCCACCCCGCTTTACCCTATATTTACCCACAAACTCTTTTTAAAGCTTTATAATGAGGGATTTTTAAAGTCTTTTTACAAAAAGTAACTATGAACACTCGATACCTGATTTTGTTGGCAGGATTGCTTATCCTGAGCGGATGTATAGACATCGTGATCGAGGAACAGGTAGATAGAGAGGGAAACGCAGTAATAAAACAAACCTTTTACTTGGAACGATTTGTGAGCCTCTTAGCAGAGATGAACGAGTCTGTGGATAAAGAACAGCTCTTCCAAGAGATGGTAGAGCCATGGGAGAAGTCCTGTGCCCTAGCAAACCTTGATTATAACTATACAGAGATGCTGGAGAACATATCGGAATGTGGTGTGATAGAAGAGGAGATGGCAGTCTATTTTGTTACCAAACCTGTGCCTGTGGAGACCTTCAACCAATCCTTTGAGAAGAAAGAGGAGCTTTTCTTTACCTACTACATACTTACTGTGCCAGGCATAGAGGATGCTTCATCAGAGATGGAGGCCTATCTTAACCTCACATACTATATCACCATGCCGGGTGAGATCAAAGAAACCACTGCAGGAGAGGTTCTCAACAAATCTTCTGTGAAGCTCACCATTGGAGACCTAGCAGAGGATGTAGTGATAAAGAGCAAGGAACTTAACATCCTTCCAATCCTAATCTTGGTAGTTGTGATAGGATTGATTGTGGTGCTAGTGGTGTTGAAGAGAAAGTGAATCGTGGGTATAGCCAGCTACCTTCCAATAATGGACAAGGGGCTGGACCTCTTTTATTATTTCTTTTTCTAGTTTTTTGTCCTTGAATTCCGCTTCTATAAAGAACACATAGTCCAATCCGTAGAGGCGGGCCGGTCTGGAGAAGATCTTGCTTAGATTAACCTTTTCAAAAACATTCAAGATATCTCGTAAGGCCCCTTTTCTGTCTACGATAGAAAGGGCAAACAAGGTTTTGGTGGGAGAAAATCCCTCTTTTTTACCAATAATATAAAACTCCGTATAGTTGTCCTTGTGGTCCTGAATGTTGCGGGCAAGTACATTGAGACCTTGGGCATTGCTTTCATGGGCAATATATCCTACGCCTGGTTCTCGTTCCGCAAGTCGGGCAGTGGTGCTGGAAGCGTATTCCACAGGCACCCCTAACATCTCAATAAATCCTCTACAGGCCTCGATGGCCTTAGGATGGGAAACAATCTTCTGTATATCTTTAAGGGAGCTCTCTACTGAGAGCAATGCATGATTGATTTCCATTATAAAAGAGGTAGCTACCTTTACATTGAATCTTATTAAGCTATCATAGGTCTCATTCACATATCCGGCAATGCTGTTTTCCGCAGGCACTACTCCCCATTCTAAGGCACCGTTCTCCACATCCTTGAAGATTTGGGGGATGGTGGAATAGGGCTTAAGATGATCAAAGAGCTTTTTAGCCAAGATATGGGTAAAGCTGCCCTCTGGCCCTAAGTAACCTACTAATCCTGTAGGGCGCTTTTTCTTCTCCTTCACAATCTCCCAGATCCGTCCTGTTTTGAGCTTGGCCTCCTCGATAAATGTTTGATAATGAGATTGTAAAGTTTCTAGTTCTTTCATAAAAGTTTTGTCATTTTTCTCAAGGAGGTCGGCGAAATGTTGGAAGTTGTTCAAATAATCCTTTATTTCCTCCCTCCCATAAGGGTTGAGGGTGCCCATATCAAAGTAGAGTTGGGGATTCTGGGAGAGAATGCGACCTGCCAGATACTTTTGAAGAAGAAAGACAGGCGTGGTAAGAGAAGGATTCTTTCCTTTAAGATATGCCAAAAAACTGTAGTTGATGATATGAGGGATGTTTTGGATTATGGCCATGGTGCGGTCATGGGTATGGGGATCCATATACACCAAATTAAAGCCCTTCTTTTGGAAGAAATTCTCGAGTTCTTTCCACTTTTCTCCCGGTCTTTCATCCACCACCACAATGGTCTCTCCTTCTGGGGATTTCACCAGAGGGCCAAAAAGAGGATGGAGACCCACTACCTCTCCTTTATGTTTCTTCATCAATTCCACGGGAAATACTTTCAGAGAGGTAAAGTCCATCAGAAGTTGATCTTTCCGCAGGAGGGGAAGAATCTCCTCAATTACTCGGGAGGTTTGGGAGATAGGGACAGAAACAATAACTACATC
>JAADEL010000044.1 GCA_013153395.1 Microcaldota archaeon | reverse complement strand
CCCCACATTCCGTTCAAAAGGGGGAACACGATGAGCACAATTACCAATACCACTACTGCAACCACGAAAATCTGGAGGGATTTCTCGAAGTTCTCCCTCAGTTCTCTGTACTTTTCCAGCGATTCCTCACTTACATAAAGCTCGTTTCCCTGATAGGTGTTTAGCTTCTTTTTGATCTTGGCAATGGTCTCGAGGATAGGGTCTTCTTTTACTCTATAGGCTTTACCGCTCTTGATCTCCTGTTGGGATATGATGTCAACCTTCATAGTTTATCACCTAAGCTTTAGCTCCGCACTCTTATCCACTCCTTTTACCTGGGCCTGAGCACGGGCTAAAGCCTTAATTATGGTCTGGTCATCTATACCTAGCTCCTTAAAGAACTCCACCATCTTCTTCCTTTCCATTCCCAATCGATCCATTTCAATGATAAGGGTGACAATATCGAGATGGTTGCTGTTTTTATCAAAT
The DNA here is from genome assembly GCA_013153395.1 of Microcaldota archaeon. Classification (GTDB taxonomy): domain Archaea; phylum Micrarchaeota; class Micrarchaeia; order Anstonellales; family J096; genus JAADEL01. The sequence continues at coordinate 7,052 of JAADEL010000044.1, read as the reverse complement.
AATGTGCTCAATTTATCTACCTTTTCCGCACTCAATCCGAGCTCCCTCAACCGAGCTCTAAATATATCCCTTCTTATGGATACGCTTCCCATAGGATCACCCACCACATTAAGCATGATAAAGTAGTCTCTGAGAGGCTCCTCTCCCTCTATGCGTTCTAGGATGAAGGTCTGCACATACTTTCCAGGGGTGTGAAACGCCATGTTCACGGCCGCTTGTCCTACTCCGAATCCAAGTATGCGCTCTCTTACATAATCACTAAATCTGAGGCTGCCTTGCAAATAATTGAGGTAGTTCTCAAACTTTATCTTCAATATAAACACGGTTCCGGCGTTGCTGAAAATAGCCTCTGCAATATCCGTAGGGTTTTGGGATGCCACAATCAAGCTAAATCCATACTTTCGTCCTTCTCGCACAATCATAACGATGTCGCTGTTTTCATCCTTGCTAATCTTCCACGCCTCATCGATAACCACAAACAACCTTATCTTTCCTTGGGTCTTGCGGAAGTCCTCTGTTCTCATCTTCTCTTTGATAAACTGGATCACGGTGAGCGCACCCAACGCACGCATTGTTTCATTAGGCAATCCCGAGAGGTCAAGGTCTACAAGACCCGAGCTAATAAGCTCATCCAAGGAAATGGTGCTCTTGTTGGCAAAGAAGTCATCTCCTGGTCGTGTAAATTGCTTTAGCTTGTATATTAAATTCTCAATCTCCTGAGCAATAAAGGACCTTGCCTGCACCTCTAGCTCTTTCTTTTCCTCCAATATTCGGACAACATCCTTTAGCGTAGGAGGCTCTAGAGGCCTTCCCAATTCATCAAACTGCTGGGTAGAATCCAGCTTAAAGCCTGCCTCCAGATAAGCCTTTTCCAGTGCCCACTCTAGCAATCGCTTTTGGTCCGGGAACCGGCCTACGCCGGTAAGCAAATCCAAGGTCTCTACGATTTGCTGTATTCTTGCATAAGGCTTCATTCCACCCAGGTCCAAGAGATTAAGATAGTTTCCTTTTCCGAGGGCGATTACCTTTCCTTTACTCTGAGTTACCCATTCTTTATACTCGCCCGCCCAGTCTATTATGATAGCATTAGCCTCCCAAACAATGCTTGCCCTTATCAAGAAGGATTTAATAGTATAGGATTTTCCAGAACCTGTAATTCCAACAATAACAATATGAGGATTGGTAAGTTCCTTCGGATTCCAGTAGAAAGGGGTGTTGAGGGCATCCGTTCTACCGATATATATTCCATCAGTGGGATCTCCAAACAATATCTCCGGAGGGGGCTGAGGAGGATAGTTCAACGGATTGCGGGCTCCAATATCGCTGTTGTGCACCTCCTTAAACACAAACCTATCGAACACCATGTTATCACTCCGTCTTCTTCAGCTCTATTCCATATTCGCTCTCTACTTCGTCCTCGCTTACTGGCAATGTGTGCTCGAACTCTATTGCCTTGAGAAGCTCGCTCCCCTCTAGCACATAGGTCTCTGCATTAAGGCTGTTTTCAAGAAGGGTGGCAAGCTCGCTTGCATCCGTTTTTACCCTTGCAATCGCCTCATCCTTGGTGGTTCCGAAGTTGGTAGTCTGAGCATACATCAAAATGGCCATAGGTCTTAGACCTGCAGAGAGCTTGGCAATCTGGTTGTTCCAGTAAGCAACCTCTCTCTCCAAACGCTCGATCCTAAGGAAATCAGGATTGGGGTTTTCCTTTTCCTTCTGCAAGCGGTAGAGAGCCTGGGATTTCTTAGCCTCAAGCTCTTTTCTCTTTTTGGAGATATCCATCGCATACATCACATATCCGATCTTCACCGGCTTCTTGAAGTTAATAATGGCCTTTTCGAATTGCTTGTTATAGGCCATGATGGCTCCTTCATCCTTCTCCAGAGAGGACTCGTAGATCTTGAGCCCGATAAACCTGCTTGCATAATAAAAATCTCCTTTCTTTCTTACCACCACGTCAAAGCTAGGAGGTATTTCATATCCGCTCTCGGTGAGGGTGATGGTTTGCTTAAAGCCTGTGAGGAGCTTTATACCTTGATTCCCGAAAACTGTTACTAAGGCAGAGACCGCGCTACCGGCTGCCGCCATCGCTATTCCTATTAACTGCAGTATGATGTTTCCGTTAAAGGTAAAAGCTACTAATACCCCGGCCAGCCCTACACCGACTGAGGCCATAGCCAGGTTTTTTCGGGACATGAAGTCTGCCATGCCTAAATTTAAAACCCTAAGTTTTTAAAACTAGCTTATGTTGTTTAAGGAGTTTGTCCAATTGTTGGAGGAAGTGTCAAAAACGCGTTCACGCCTACGCATCGTTGCCCTACTTTCAGACTTTTTCAAAAAGCTTACTCCCGAAGAAGCTCGCTATGTGGCCTATCTGCTCAAAGGCGAGGTTGCTCCTCCCTATAAGGGGATCGACCTTAATGTGGCTGACCGCACCTTGCTTCATGTGTTTGCCAAGCTCACCGGCATTAACGTGAAGGAAATAGAAGCCCTTTATAAGAAGCTGGGAGATATCGGAGACCTTGCCTACGAGATGGTGAAAAAAAGGAAGACCCAGCCTCTCTTCACCCAAGAATACGAAATCAAAGAGATATACGAGATGTTGCTAAAGCTTGCCACCCTTACCGGCCCAGGCAGCCAACAATACAAGGAAAACCTTCTTTTGAGCCTTTTTCTCAATCTTTCTCCTGAGGAGGCAAGGTATCTTGCTCGTATTATTGTGGGAAAGACCCGAGTTTATATAGGGGTGGCTACCATCTTAGAGGCGATAGCCAACGCCTCTGGCTATAGCAAAGAGGAGGTGGAACGTGCTTATTATTTAATCTCGGACATAGGGAAGGTGGCCGAGGATGCCTTGAAGGGCCAGCTAGAGGCCAAAGTAAGGCTGTTTTATCCTATTTCGCCTGCCTTGGCTGAGAGGGCAAAGAATGTCTCTGACCTCCATGCCAAGATCCCCCAACCTGCATTGGAATACAAGTATGATGGCTTCCGCGTCCAGATCCACAAGTCCAAGGAAGGAAAGGTGAAGATTTATTCCAGGCGTTTAGAGGACATCACCCAGTTTCTCCCCGATGTGGTAAGATATGCGCAGGAGATAGAAGGGGAATACATCATGGAGGGAGAGAGCATAAGCTATGATCCCAACACCCAGAAGTTCCTACCCTTCCAATTCACCATAAGAAGAAAACGCAAATACGATGTCCAGAAATATGAAAAGGAATTCCCTCTCCATGTTTATATCTTTGATGTGCTCTATAAAGACGGGGAAGAAATCCTCTACAAGCCCTTCAAAGAACGCCGTGAAGTGCTAGAAAACCTGGTAAAAGGAACTTCTTTCTTTCCTTCCCATCTCACCTATAGCGATAGTGTGGAGAAGACACAGGAGTTTTTCCAAGAAGCTGTTTCCAAAGGGCTAGAGGGCATTATAGGGAAGAAACCGGAGCAGCCCTATACACCCGGTCAGCGAAACCACAACTGGATCAAGCTCAAGAAGGATGCGGTGGATACTATTGATGGGCTGGTGGTAGGGTATTTCTATGGCCAGGGCAAGCTCAAAGACCTTCCTGGCTCTCTATTGGTGGCCTTGTATAATGAGAAAGAGGACAAGTTCCAGACGATTGCTAAGGTTTCGTCAGGTCTCTCCGAGGAGGAATACAAACTCCTTAAGGAACTCCTGAAGCCTGCACCTGCTCCTCCTACCAACCTTGAATACCACCTTGAACCTGATGTTTGGGTGGTACCTGAGGTAGTGGTAGAGCTTACTTACGACGATATTACCATCTCTTCCATGCATACCTGCGATATAGGAGGTCAGAATGTTGCCTTAAGATTCCCAAGGGTGCTAAGGATAAGGGATGATAAGTCGCCGGAGGAGGTCACCACCTGTAGCGAGGTAAAGGAGCTCTACGAGATAGCCAAGAAATAGAAAGGGAAAGAAGGGAATACTGTCTCTTACCCTTACTTTTTTGGGCAATCTCTCAATTTTATCTATATGGCCAAACTCAGGGGAATATTCATCCAAAGCCTTTTCCCGCGGAATAATGCGATAGAGCTTGAAAGCCTCTCTATTCAAAAGCATGAACACCAAGAGCACAACCAGCCCTATAATGGGATGGATCCACATTCCTAGCAATCCTAGCAGCAGCCATTTGTGCTTGAGTTTGTTCCACAACCTTGCCAAAAGATAAAGGTTGCTTAACAATATCCCAATCACCAGTGCACCCAAGAACAATCTCCAATCTACAGCAATCAACACTGGCAAAACATAGGCCTCTGCTGTCCCAAACACTCCCAGCTTTGCCAGCCCATACAGAATCACAAAACTCAGGAAAAAAAGAGCAAGATTTCCCAATGTCCAGGCCTTCCATATCCCGTAGGCAAAGTAAAGATAAACCATCCAGTCGGGCAACTCTCGGTCATTAAGCCAATCCACCAAGGCCAGTATACCTAGCCCAATCAACCACTCCATTTTAATCGTTGAAGAATCTCTCGGGGCACCGGCGTATAGGTATGGGTGAGGAAGTAAAGGCCCAACTCCCTTAGGTCAGGATTCTTGGGGAGTTTGATGAGATAACCTTTTTCAGTTTCCTCGGCCATTATCTCCTTGAGGAGGTCTTCTCCCTTTTCCACTTCATATACCCTGCTCTCAATCACATTTCCCATTTTATCAAGCAAGAGCTCCTCTATCCTTTTGTCTTCGCTTTCCAGGAATTTTTTCAATGTGTTGAGGAAAGGGATCACCTCAGGAAATCTATCCTTTATTCCTTCCAGCATCTCTACAACCTCTTGATAGCGGTCGAGCATCATAAGGACAGCTGCCTTCAACATATAGTACTCTAAAAAATCGGCTTCCCCTTCTAATATAATAGCCGCCTTAGCGGGATTTTCCGGATAGATAAACCACGCATCCACATACTTTTTCTGAGGAACCTCTAGTTGGTCATACATCTGTTGGGCCTTGCTCTCCTCTCCTAACAACTTGTATATAATATAAAGGCGGAGTTTGGCCATAGGATGGGGCAGAGCCTTCTCATAATAGCGTTTGCTTATCTCCAGCTGAGAAGGATCCATTGTGAGGAGATACTTCTGATAGAACATATCTCCATATTTAAGAGGATCCATTGCTAAGGATAGAGAGTAGTTCCGATATGAGGTTCTCCCTTTACCGCTTTGTCAATCTCTTCAATGTTAGGTGGAACAAACTCCAATTGGATTCGGGATCTTTGGGCAATCTTTAGGGCGATAATATCAAACACAAAGTTCTCACCCGCTTTTCTTTGGTCTCCTTCCACCGCTATCTTCAGAAATTCCTTAATAGGTGCCCGCTTTATCTTCTTAGCATCCTTAAATCTCTTCGGGTCTTTATCGTAAAGTCCATCCACCCGGGAGATGTTTATCACCTTGGGAGCGCCTATTGCCTCTGCTACCATGGTAGCTACTGCATCCGTGGTAATTCCAGGGAAAAATCCTCCACTTACTAACCATCGATAGTGATTGATGGCTACGCCCGCTTCCTCCGCGCTCTTGAGGACCCGAGGATAAACATCCTCGGACCTTATGGCATAAAGAAAGAGAGTGGCATTCTTCCTCGTCTCTTGGATAGCAATCAAATCACACTCGTATTCATTCAGTCCCAATCTTCGGCCCGCTTCGATAAACTCTCGGGCAACCTGTCCTCCACCTATTACTACCGCTCCTTTCCTATCCAGTCTTTTCAAGTACTGGATAAAGGGCTCTACAAACTCGAAGTTAATGCCGTTGTTGTAGAAAACGCTTCCTCCCAGGGAAAATACTACCCTTTCCATTTTAGCTCGTTTGGATATAGGAGTTGTTGGAAATCACTATGGTTACTACATCGTGCTCCCAGACTTTGGTGTAATTCACTCCAAACAACGATACCCTGTTGTAGATACCATCTCTTGAACCACCCGGGGCATCATACTCCTTGTAAGGAGCACCATCCGCTATCATATACTTAGGCAAGGCCATAGAGAGGAAAAGCTGATAGACGTTGGGTTCGAGTATTCCTCCATAGGTGTTCCAGCTAAAGTAGGTGGTGTTTATAGCATTTCCGTAATCGGCCACAAACTTCCTGAACAATCCTGTCTCAGCGTCTAGTAAGAACAAGAAGCGGTCATACTCGCTATCCAAAGAAAGGATAAATCCTTGATCCCCTGGGGTGTGGAATCCTTCATCACCCGCTTTCCATACCCGGATGGTGAAGTTGGCCACCTCTAGCACATCGCCCTCCTTCAGATAGGTAGCGTTATAAGGGAGCTCCATAGTATGGGGAGCGATAACCTCTCCCACTTCGGTTTTGTTGAACAACAGTTCTAAGGATTCGGTGTTCACCTCACGTGGCGAAGGAATGATAAGATACTCGATATCATCTGAATAGGCCTTTATATATCCGTAGGCCTTAGGGAAGGTTTCCAAAGGCACCGACCATATAAAGATATCAAGATCTCCTCTTCTAATCTGAACCAGCCTTCCCTGTTTCTTGGATTCGGCCAATCCCACATCAAAGAACCTTACGTAGATAGGGTCCTCTTCATCGTAGCTAAACTTCAATATCTCTTCTCTATCCTTTTTATCTACATCTCCTAGCCCCCAATCGAATTCCTCTTCACTATCGTTCAAGCTACCGGCTGTTTCCTCCTCGTTAGGTTGGGTAAGATTGGTCTCCGAGACAATTACTATCTTTCCTATTTCAGAGCGGTCTTTAACAGGAGAAGTATCCCTTTCGCCAGCATCACCTCCTCCTAAACATCCGCCCAATACTAACAACAGTGCTAATATCCACCACATGCTTTAATATTCCTCAGATTCATTTTTAATTGTTTTTCCATCAATTACCACTCTTTTTGGAACTTCTCCGAATATCTCAAAGAGCTTCCTGATATGCTCAATCATATTATCTTAAATACAGGCTCAAGTTTAAAAAATACCTCGGAGATTAGCCCTTTACCTTTTAATATCCAATAATCCTCTTGCTTTACTACCTGGAGGTCATACTCGGCTTTTTGTAAAAGAGGTTTGGTTCCGAGATAGAA
>JAADEL010000033.1 GCA_013153395.1 Microcaldota archaeon | reverse complement strand
AAGGATAGAATAGATCTCGTGTTTTTGAAGGTCTTTCTCCATCTCCACATATTTTTTCTGAGTTTCCGCCAATCTTTTATCTATCTTTTCAATCTCCTCTTCTCCCACAATATACTTTAAAGATATGTCCAACTGCATCTTGAGCTGAAGCTTCTCCAACTCCTCGAGTTTTTTCTTAAATTCTTCTAGCTTCTCCTTAGGGATTACATACTCTTTGGGTTTTTTATAGATGACCTCGTATTGGGGCTCCGATGCGGGGACGAGTTTATTGCCCTCTACTTTGACCGGGATACCTAAATAAGCGAGAAGCTTGGCTGCCTTTTCAGGATTCTTTACTTCTACAGGTTGGTCCAACGCGCCTTTAACAATAGCGGGTTTGAGCTCAGGATAAAGAGAAAGGATTTTGTTGATAATACGTTGTTTATCTAGGAGTTTTTTGTAAAGCTCTTCTCTTTTTACCAGTAAATCATAATAGCGACCTCGCTTTTCCTTTACTTGCTTGAGAAACTCTTCTTCATCCGAGTTGAGGAGAGTATCTTCATACTCCAACAAGACTTCGAAAAGAGGGATATCTTCTTCGTTAATCTTTGCCCGTTCTTCACTAAACTGCTCAGAAAGGCGGTCGATTTCCTCATTATCCACCTTACCAGACCAGCGCGCTCTTATGAGGGAGTCATAGTACTTTTTTCGCGCCTTTAAATAAGAGGTATACATACCCGGCCACCAATACTATTATTATTCCCACCAAAACTTTTATAAATTCCTCTTCCTGCTTTGCCCCAAATACCTTTTCCAGGTTGTTAGCTACGCTAAGCGTGGAACGATAGCTGGCATTGGTCTCCTTGAGATACTGGGCTTGAGAGGCATATACGGCTGCCCATCGTGAATTATAGTCTTTAAACTCAGTCTCGCCCTCTACTACAAAAGCCAGATTATAAAGGCTCACGAGCAGGTCATCAATGGAAAAGATGGCTTGTTTATACTTTTCTTCGGTGCTATATCCTTCTTTCAACCATTGTTTTTGAAGCCTTTCTAAATAATCCCAATCATAAGAGATATGTTGATTGCGATGGATGCTTTGAGCAAGCTTACACCAGAGATAGGCTTGTTCGTATTCATACAGCTGCGCAAACCTATCATCATACAAAGACCCATAGCTTTTGTTGAGCACATCTTCAGCCCATCCCTTTCTTACCCGAGCGGCGATATCATCCTCGGTATTGCCCACCACTTCAAATGAATCCAGACATTCTATCACCCTTTCTCGGAGCTCTTCGGCGCTTTTGTTACGGGAGAGATAATAAAGAGCCACCTTTTCAGCAGCCGCCAGAAAAAGATAATTAGCCGCACTGTAGTAGTAGCCTTTCTGGGCGATTTGGTCAGTGATGGTAGTGAGGTTGAAGTAGTATTCTTCTAAATCCTCCATCTCCAAAGGATGAGAGAGGATTTCATTTTTGAGCATCTCATAATCCTCTCTCAAGAAGGAAACATCATAAGCGGAAGGGTTTTTGGGAATAGGAGGATAATAAAATACCTCGGAGGTGTTCCATCCTCCATAGACTTTGCCATCGTACATATAGAGTTCGCTAACGTGATTTACCAAAGTAATGTTATAATCAGGGAAGAGATATTTTACGATATAGTATTGATAAGGAGAGGAAACTGAGGTAATGAAGTGGTCGTAATTGGGTTGTGAAGCCTCTATCTTTTCTTTTAACCCTCCAATCGGATAGACATTGCCTGCTGAATCTATAGCTCCTGAGGCAATGGTGTTATTAACCTGGTATTTGAGGATAATATATGCCAACAATCCGCCTGAGCCTCCTACCACATCGGAGCTCAATTCTACATCCACCCTACAAGGAACCTTAGCTAGGCGATAGGCATAAAGGAAAGATCTTTGGGTGTCCTCTCCGATGCTGTGGAAGATATTCACAAAAAGCCCCTCGCCCGGTTTAAACCATACTTCTCCTTGAGTTAAAGCACCGCCTTGAGAAGTGATAGCGGGAAAATCCACCACCAAAAATTGATTACAACCCATGGCCAATGCTAAAAAATACATCCAAAGCATAAAGTGCTTTTAATAGAGCATTTTATAAAGCTTATCTCTTTATAAAGAAGTTTATGTATGATCACAAGAGGATTGAAGGAGAAGTAGAGCAGTTTTGGAAAGAAAAGGAGGTGTACAAAAAGGTAAAAGAGGCATCTCAAAAGCAAGAGAAGGAGTTTATTTTCATTGATGGCCCTCCTTTTGTAACAGGAGATATTCACCCGGGAACTGCTTGGAATAAATCTATCAAAGACGCTTACTTGAGATACTTCCGCATGAGAGGATTCAACGTCTGGGATCAGCCAGGATTTGATACCCATGGCCTGCCTATTGAAGTGAAGGTAGAAAAGAAATTGGGTATCACTAATAAGCATGAAATCGAGGAAAAATATGGACTAGAGAGATTTATTCAAGAATGTAGAGCTTTTGTAGATGAATATATCAAAATCATGACCAAACAATTAAAATCCTTCCATGTCTGGATGGATTGGGACAATCCTTATATTACCTATAAAAACGAATACATCGTAAGATCCTGGAAAACCATCAAAAAGGCGTGGGAAAAGGGATTGCTTAAGGAAGGAAACTACGTTGTTCCATATTGTGAGAGATGTGAAACAACCCTTGCCAATTATGAACTTGAATACAAAGAACTAGAGGATCCTTCTATCTTTGTGAAGTTCCCGGTAGATGAAAATACCTATCTTTTGATTTGGACCACCACTCCTTGGACGTTGGCAGGCAATCTTGCAGTAATGGCCCATCCTAAGGAAACCTATGTAAAGATAAAAAGAGATGGCGAATATCTCATTCTTGCTAAGAAGAGACTGGAAGCTCTGAAGGACATTTTAGGAGAGTTTGAGGTTGTGGAGGAGTTCCCAGGAGAAAAGCTAGAGGGGCTTGCCTACAAGCATCCGTTCCAAGACCTTATTAAGTTGGAGTATCCGCGAAAGGTTATTCTGTCAGAGGAGTTCGTTTCTATGGAGGATGGAACAGGATTGGTGCACAGCGCTCCTGGACATGGAGAAGAGGATTTCAAGGCTGCCCGCAAATACAACATTCCTGTAATCTCGGTAGTAGGAGATAAGGGAGAGTATTTAGAAGAGGCAGGGGTGTTTGCAGGAAAGAACGCCCGCAAAAGCAATCCCGAGATTATCAATATCCTAAAAGAAAGGGGATTGCTACTCCATGAAGGAAAAATCCGACACAGGTATCCTACTTGTTGGAGATGTAAGACTCCTTTGATATATAGAGCAACCCACCAGTGGTTTATTACTATCACGGATGTAAAAGATAGGATGATAGAGGAGGCAAAGAGTGCTAAGTGGGTGCCTAAGTTTGCGGAAAAGAGATTTTTGAATTTCTTGAAGGATGCTCCGGACTGGTGTATCTCTAGACAGCGTTATTGGGGCATTCCTTTGCCTATCTGGAAATGTAAGAATGGGCATGTGAAAATAATTGACGAGGCACCTGAGGGAGTAGAGGACCTTCATAGACCTTATATTGACAAAGTGGTGTTTAAGTGTGAGGAATGTGGAGAGGAAATGCACCGAGTAAAGGATGTGTTGGATGTTTGGTTTGATTCAGGTAATGCGGTATGGGCAAGCACCGGCAAAGACATTCAAGCCGATTTCATCACCGAGGGGCAAGACCAAATCCGAGGATGGTTTTATTCCTTATTGGGATCAGGAATTATTTATTATGATAAGATTCCTTATAAGGCAGTGGCTATGCATGGGTTCTTCTTGGACGAGAATGGAGTGAAGATGAGCAAGAGCGTAGGTAATTTTGTTCCAGTAGATGAAATCATCGATCGCATGGGTGCGGATGCCTTTAGATTGTTTGGACTGTCCAACACCCTATGGGAAGACCTTAAGTTTAGTTGGAGGGATGTAGAGAATGCAAAAAAGGACCTTAACATAGTGCTTAACCTGGTGAGCTATCTCAAGAATGAATATAAGCCATGGGAGATTCCACCTATGGAGCCTAGCTTTGTAGAGGACCAATGGATATTGTCAAAGATGAATTCCTTAAAGAAGGAGTATCAAGAGGCCTTTGAGAGGTTTGAGCTGTTTGACGGAGTACGCAAGCTGAGAAAGTTTGTAGAGGATGATTTAAGCAGATTCTATATGAAGCTTGCCAAGAATAGGGTAAAGATCGGGGATAAGATGCCACTGAAGGTGCTCTATGAGGTGATGAAAGAAGTGTTGATTATGTTGGCTCCTGTGGCGCCTGCTATTGCTGAGCACGCTTATCAGCAATTCTACCGCAAGTATGAGAAGGAGCTCTCCATCCATCTGCTTCCTATAACCAAACACGGCAAGATTGATAAAGAGCTAGAGGAAGAGATGGAAAGAGTGAGAGATATGATTGCAGATGGATTAAGCGTGAGGCAGGAGCACAAGCTCAGCCTACGTATGCCATTGGCTAAGGCCCATATCCCAGCTAAGTATGAACGCTACAAGGATGTTGTGAAACAAATGCTTAATGTGAAAGAGGTTTCTGTGGAACAGCCTCCTAGCAAGGATGTGGAAAAGGAAGATTACTACCTTTATTTGGATAAAGAGATTACACCGGAGCTTGAGAAGGAATGGTTGCTCAACGAGGTGCTAAGAAGAATCCAGTTCATGAGAAAGAAGGCAAACCTCCAGAGCGAGCAATACATCAAGCTTGAAGTAGATGGTGAGCTAGCCGAGATCGTGAAGGAGTTTGAGGATGTGATAAAAGAGAGAGCCAGAGTAAAAGAGATTGCCTATGGAGTAGAAGAGGGAGAGGAATTCGATATAAAAGGAAAGAAAATAAGAATCAAACTTGAAGTGATTCCAGAGAGTGGAGGAGATTAAGTTCTTCTTTTATTTCTTTTAGATCATTGGTGGAAGTAGGTCGTGGTGGAGTAAGGTAGAGCCTTTTTCCTAATATCCCATCTACTAAGTCGGCCGCCAGGGTAAACACCCGGGCAAGATTTTCCTTGCCTTCTTCAGTGTTGTTAAGGTGTTTCAGGAGAGCTGCCGCCAGCTTGACAGGATTGGCTTCATTATAGGTTTGGTCCAAATAAGCCACCGAAAGCATATTAAGGTAGGTCATCACACGGGTAGCGCTTTGGATGCGTTCTTCTGCTGTCACATCCACCAAGGTACGTAGCTCCTTATGGAGTTGGATGAGTACGAAACGAACGGCTTTTTCTTCTTGTGCAAGGACGCGAGATACGAGGCCGGGAAATATATTATTAATGGTATAAATAACTTGGGGTTGTGGAACAGCCTTTAAGTATTGTTGAAACTCCTGTTTATCTTTGGCGAGCATAGGAGGGGAGAACAAAAGCATGTTGTAGGCCTTTTCAGGACTTTGAGGATAAAGTACTTTTGCGAAATCCATCAATCGTTGTTTGAGTTCTCTGGCTGAGATGCCGACAGGAAGATTCCTGCCGGCGAATTCCTGAACAAGGTGAGATCGTGGGAGAGTGTCAGGGGTAGGTTCTCTACTAAATCCGCGGGCAACAGGCCCAGTTGGGTGCCTGTGGGTGGGATGGAGCATTTCTCGGGTCATGATATACTTATACAAAATACTTCATTTAAAGCCCTATGTTAGAAAAAGTACAACAGTTTTAGGAAATGATTGGATTTTGTCTATGCCTTCCGTATTCGAGCTATAAAAAAGGCCTCACCCGCATCTCGTGCAGAAACACGTTTTGCCACTTTTACATCCTCATACTGTTTGGGTTGAGCGTCTTGAGCAGGCACTGGAAGTTTTACTTCTTCGAGCTTGGCATTTTGGAAATTTTCCAACAACCATTCGATTACTCCTTCATTCTCTTCGTAAGTAGTAGTACAAGTAGAGTATACCATCACTCCACCAGGTTCAAGGTTTTCAAAAACGGCCTTTATCATATCTTTTTGTACCAGAGATAGGGTCCGCACTATGGAGGGTGTTAAACGCTCCCAAGCATATTTATGAGAGCCTAATGCGGAACAGGGCGCATCTAACAAGGCTTTGTTGTAGGAAAGGGGAAAGGGCTTTTTTGCATCCCATACCTTCATAAAGGTGTTAAGCACGCCCAATCGTTCCACATTAGCGCGAAGGGCTCTCAAACGGGGGGCCTTATCTGTGGCATAAATTGTTCCTTTGTTCTCCATCAACATCGCCATTTGGGTGGTTTTACTACCTGGTGCGGCAGTGGCATCATAAACCCTATCCCAAGGTTTGGGGTCAAGCACATGTGGGGGCAAAGCCGAGGCCAACGATTGGGAATGGATCCAACCTGCAAGATATTCCAACGTTCTTCCCACAGCAATAGGTTTGGTGAGTTCTTTGATATAAGGGAGAGGAGTGTCCTTTACATGATTGAGCTGGAGATTTTTTGGGGCCTTAAGCCAGTTTATGCGGATGAACTTACGCAACCCTAGAAATTGAAATTCTTCTTCCATCAACTGTAATTGAGCACCCCGGCACTCAGCTCCATCGCGAAACGATCTATAGCGTACTTTATCATCGCATAAAATGGTGATGGACCTGGTGAAGTGAGGGTGTCCAGTTCACAGGTATCATAGCGGGTGAGATTCAAGGTTTGGGCGAACTCTTCTAAGGCCTCTTCCTTGGTCATCACTCCATCCACCAGTCCATATTTGAGGGCTTGTTGACCTGTCATTACTCTACCATCCACCACCAAATCCTTATATTTATCAGGGATCACCCTCCTTTCATAAAGGATGGATTTGAATTGTTCGTAGCTCTCGTTGATTATGCTCATTAATATTTCTCTTTCTTCTGGAGTAAGCTCTCTATAAGGGCTTCCTATATCTTTGTAGGGTCCGGACTTGATAGCGGTCACGTTTACTCCGATTTTCTCCATTAAGCCTTCATAATTGGTAAGGTACATAATCACTCCAATGCTTCCGGTGATAGCATTAGGGTGAGCATATATTTTATCGGCTCCTAAGGCTACATAATATCCTCCGCTTGCGCCCACCTCTTCAATATAGGCAACCTTGGATTTGTTAAAAGCTCTTAGCTTGCGATAGATAATATCGCTTGCTACTACCCCTCCTCCAGGACTATTAATCACCACAAACAATCCTGCTACATCACTCCTATTCTGAGCCTCTTCGATTGCTAAAATATAATCCTCTGCTCCATATACCTTCTCAAACCACCCTTCATATCCCTTGAGATAGATAGGGCCTTCTATTTCCATTACTGCTATACACTTTCCTCCAAACTTAGGAAGAGAGAAAGTGAACACCATAATCAACCCTATGAATACTAATCCTACTAAAGCAATAATGGCAATTCCTTGCCACACACGTTCCGATAGATTGAACTTCCTTGGCATATTAATCACCCGATAATATCTCTACAATTGTTTCACGAGTAATAGGAATGGTAAGTCCCAATATGGAGTGAACCATTTTCATTATTTCTAAAATCTTATCAGGGTCTTTCAACCCGCTGAGTTTAGCAAACTTTTTGATAGATTCTCGAGTAGAGTAATCACCTCCCAACATTCTGTAGAACAACACCCCATAAGAACCAAAACGTTTATAGATAGCAAAGGCATCATATCCATATTTCTTTCTTACTTCTTGCCTGCTCATTGTTCTCTTTTCCACCAGCTTTCTTTTTACTAAGTAATTCATTACCTCACGAACCGTGTTCATCGGAATATCCAACCCT
>JAADEL010000001.1 GCA_013153395.1 Microcaldota archaeon | reverse complement strand
CCATAGCTTAAAAGCAATAAGATCCCATCTCTTGGGCAAACCTCAGATAGAAAAGGAGAAAGAAGCTCTAATGAAATTGATAGACAATACTCCCGCCAACCCTGAAGAAGAATTCTATCACTATGCCTTATATGGGGGTTTTCCCTTTGCTCAGGAGAACTCACCAGCTATTTATCCTCAATTACGGGATATAGCTCTCCGGATAGCCGAGCGAGACATCCCTCAACTCGGGAAAATTCGCTCTAAAACCTTGCAAGTAGTAAGAAATTTGGTGGCTATATTACCTTCTCATATGTTAAGAGGGCCTATCTCTCTTCGATCCTTAGCCCAACACGAAAGATTGCAAAACATTAATCCATATACCTTAACCAAAGCCTTGGAGCTGTTAGAAAGAAACGGTTTGATATTTGCTTTACCTATGTGTCATAAATATAAGACGGTGGCATAACGCAAAGCCAAGAAGAGATATTTTCCCACACCTTCCTTATTGGCTGCCTTCCATCGTTGGAGCATAGAAGATATATATTCCACCAAAGAAATCAAAGGCTATTTGATAGAGCACTATGTGGCAGGCTTCCTCAAACAGCTGGCCGACTATTACAATCTTTCCCTTTGCTACGATATGCAGAAAGACGGCAAAGAAACAGACTTCAAGCTAGGTGACCAAAAGATAGAGGTAAAATCCCATCCTGCCAAACTTTCTCTAGGAAAGATCACCATCTCCTATAAGTTAGAAGTAAGACAAAGCCATCTGCCCGTTTATCTGTTGTGTTAGGTTTATATAACCCATTAAAACAAAATAACTATGCCGGGTCTAACTTTCTGGGTAGATAATCACACACCTCTTCTGGAATTAGTAAGAAAAGCTTATTATGGAGAGGTTGCATTACCTGATTTCCAGAGAAACTTTGTATGGAAAAGAAGGAATCTTGAGGATTGGTTGGAAACAATGCTTAAAGGCATGGTGGGCGGGACCTTTTTAATAGAAGAAGTAAGAGAGCCCCATCAACCCTTTAAGATGGTGCCCATTGAAGGTGTAAGAGACGTAAATCCCCATTATAACATGAGACCTCGTTATCTCCTCCTAGACGGACAGCAAAGGCTCACTTCCACCTTCTATGCCATCTATATGCCTGATATTTCCCTCAAAGATACGAAATATTCCTATCTTTACTTTATTGACCTTAACAACTTGGGCAAAGAAGAATTTGTAATAAGCTATGCGAGGAACGGTAGAGAAGGAAAGAAATACTGGAATGGAGAGAGTTGGAACAAGGAGCAACTTCAAAGAGATGGGCTTATCCCTGTGTCTATATTTGCCACCGATGATTATATTGATTACGTGCCCTCCCAGCTATTGTCCGAGGTAAAAGAATACCACAAGCGCTTTACCCAGTATGTGGTGCCTATGTTTGTATTTGGAGAAAACACAGACCCAGGTGAGATTGTGGAGAACTTTGAAAGGTTAAATCGCGGAGGTATCAGGCTCTCTCCCTTTGACCTGCTTAATGCTCGTTTCTATCGTGATAACCTCAACATCCGAGAGCTATGGAAGCAGGCTATGAAGACCAAGGAGAAGATAGCATGGCTGACTGCGGGGCAAAAAGAAGTGATGAAAACCAAGCTTGCCTATTATGTGCTGCAAGGAATTGCTCTAAGCTATGGAAGGGGCATTAAAGCCGGCGATATGATGAAACTGGATACCACCATTATCAACCTGGCAAATTGGCAAAAGGCCATAGATGCATTGGATAACAAGGTGCTTAGGCGGTTAGAGAGAGAATATGGCGTAGTAGCACCGCAATGGCTGCCCTCTTGGCCTGCCTTGTCTATCTGGATAGGAATAATGCTCCAAGAGCATTGGGATGAGAAAAAGGTGGGAGCATGGCATTGGGCATCCACCTTTCTTAAAAGATATGCAGGCAGTGGAGAAACCTTGCGCGTAAAGGATTTCAGGGAGCTTGTGGAGTGGATGGAAGGAGGTCCTCTACCCAGCATCATTAAGGACTTAGAGCTGCTTAAAATAGATGCCAAGTATAGCGATAGCTCCCAATATAAAGGCGTATTTAACCTTTTGTTTATGCGGAAGGCCTATGATTTCTATCACTATGACGCCATCCCCTATCTTGAATTAGAGGACCACCATATCTTTCCTAAGTCTTATCTCCAGAAAAAAGGTGCTGGACGAAATCGCAATATCGTGCTCAACAGAACTTTGATTTCCTCTGAAACCAATCGGAAGATAAGCAACAAAAGCCCTCGTCGCTATCTCCAAGAGATGATAGATAGACATGGAGAAGAAACGGTAAGGGAAATCTTAGCCCGGCACTTTATCACCGAGGAAATGATAGAGCTCATGAAAAACGCCGATGAAGAGACCCTTCCCAACGATGTAAAGGAGATCTTTGAGAGCTTTATCCAGCTCCGAGAGAAGGAAATAAAGAAAGAGATTTGGAGATTGGTTGAGCTTTAACCAGGGTAAAATTACAAATCCCTTAGAAATAACCAGGTTAAAATTGCAAGCTTTATAATAATATCCTGGTTGATACAAGACGTCTCCTTGAAAGAAAGGCATTTACGGAGTGCCGCCTTATTTCTTCTAAAAGCTGCGGTTGTTGCTGCCCCAGCGCAATAAAGAGATTCCTTGCTCTCGCAGGATAGAGAGAAAGGTTTCTTGGGAGGTGGGCTTGCAGGTGAGCACATCAACAAAAATGCGATTGCCGTTGAAGAAATGATGGATGGTGATGGAGCTAAATTCAATGCCTGCCAACACCGTATATCCTTCGTTTCCTTCCTTGCCTTCAAACACATAGGGGCCTGAGACGATTTCCATCTCAAGGCCACGGGCGATTGCTTGGGCAAGCTCCTCAAGCTCTTTAGCAGACTGAACCTTCAAGGTGCCGTCAGCCCAATAGTGCTCAAACACCTGCATGTTCTTTTTATCCTGCATATCTTAATAGCCCTTTGCTTAAAATTAAAGCATGGAGTGGGCAAGCATGCTTCTAGGAGCCGTTATAGGAGCATTGGTGGTGTATGTTTATCTTCGGGGCAAGCTAAAAGAAAAAGACAAGGAGATGGAGAAGCTCTCGGCTGAGTTTAAGCCCAAGCTAGAGCAGATTCGGCGGGAATTCCACGAGCATCTGGAGGAAATAGAAAAAGAATTGGTGGAGCTTTTGAGCAATGAGGTGATCCCAAGCACCATAATGAGCTCTATGCGCACCAAGCTCTCCAGCCATATTGAGAAGTTCGTTCCTTTCAGCCAGCAATGGAAATGGGATCCTGCGGATGCTTTATTCGTGGGCAAGCCTGTAGATTATTTGGTGTTTGACGGCTTAAGCAATGGAGATGTGAAAAAGCTAGTGCTTGTGGAGGTAAAGACAGGCAGAGCTCGGATGAACGCCCGGGAGAGCATCCTCAAAAACGCCATCCAAAACGGACTGGAGGTAGAATGGGTGGAGATAAGGATCCCTGACCACACCATCACCAAAGACCAAATTCAGGAGCTTTGGCAAGAGAAAGAAAAGAAAATCGGCTACAAGAAGAGTTTGACACGGGCCATTGGCAACCTCCTGAATAGAGTAAAAGACAAACTCCGAGAATGATCACAAATCGTATCATTTTTAAACATTTTTTGACACAAATTATAACATGAAGAGGCGTGGCTTACTTGCTTTGGACAATTCTCGAGTAATTGCAGAACGTATTACCCGAACTTCTGGCCCCACAGAGTTTTATTTCAAAAAGATTAAAGATGGAGAAGGAGTAGCTCCCGACCTTTTACTTCAACCCCTTCCTTCTTCTATTCAGGATCATCCTGTTCAAATAGAGAAGAATGACGTAGTAGAAGTGAATTTAAACTTCATTCGACCAGTTCATGTCCCTAAAGAAAAGGTTTCCGAGTATGTGGAACAACTCAATAGAGCACTAAAAAAGTTTTATGAAGCCTATCCCGACAGAGCCGAACAATTGTTTGGAGGTTTAGAAATCACCGCAATAGCTCACAAAGAAATCTTGGATGTTAATTTTGTAGGAGAGTTTCTTTCTCATCAAGTAGGACTTGGACACTACCCGACAATAGAGGTGAAAAAAGGTCTTTATTTGGTGGAGGAGGCGTTGAAGATATTTGTAGCTGCCTATAACGTAAAGGCTTTCTTACAGGGAATTGTAAAGGGAGATAAGGAAGTTTATTATCAAGAGCCTTGGATTTATACCTTGGAACCTGTAAAAAGGTCTACAACATCTTCCTCCACTTTCTTTGATAATCTTTTCTCCCACTCCTCCCAGCAATCTATGCTCGCCGAAGAATTCCTTAAAAAGATGGTAGAAGCGGATAAGCTCCGAGGCCCTGAGATGGTAGGAGGACTTTTCCGAGTAAGGAAAAAAGTGGATCAATTGGCTAAGGATTACGCCGAGTATGGTTCTCTAGTAAAAGATGTTGTTGCAGGAAACAATCCTTATATAGCAAGTAGAGCACAAAAAAGCTTTGTTTTATTGCACGGTCCTCCAGGAACAGGTAAAACCATCCTTGCTGAATCCTTTGCAAAGAGAGTGGCCGAGCATGGAGAAAAGAAGGTATATTATCTCAAGGTCGATTCTTCTGATGTAAAAAGCGTATGGCATGGACATTCCGAAAAATCCATCATGGCCATAAAAGAAGCCATTGATAAAAAGAGAAAAGAAGACCCTGATGCAGTATTTGTAATCTTGTTTGATGAAGCAGACCAACTCTTCCCAAATCGAGCTCATTCCTTGTGGGGACTCGATTCTAATCTCACCTCCCTATTGCTTCAGCTAATGTCAGGAGATAGCAAAACCACCTTAGGAGAAAACGTGGTAATCTTCTTTACCACCAACAATCTCGAAAAACTAGATCCTGCTCTCTTAGACAGAAGTGAGGCTATCTTGGTGGATTATCCTACTCTGCCAGAGCTTCAAGATATTGTGGAAGTGATGTTGAGAAATCTCCTAAAAGCCTCCACTCAACCTCTTTACAATATCACTGAGGAAGAACTAAAGGAATTGGCAAAAAACACCACACTGAAGTTAAAACCCACTCCAAATGATAAAGTATCCGGTAGAGATGTGGAACGTTTGATATATGAATACTTGCCGAGAGTGATTGCTCGAGAGATCAAAGGAAAAGAAGATCCCAAGATAGATAAAGAAAAGATGGAGGAGTTAATTAAACAAGCTTACAGGGAGATAAAAGGAATATCTTCCTAGCGGGCACCTCCGCCCCCTCCACCTATTCCGCCGCCACTTCCTCCAAAGGATCTCCCGCTTCTCCCCTGGGAAGGTAGAGAGCTTAGGCCCTTTACAAAGCTAGGAGAGGCAGCCAGCCTATACAACGGCCTGTTGAGATGGGAGAGCTTCTTTCCAAGCACCACCTTCATTGCCTTTAAGGTTTTATCAGCCACCCCAAGAGCTACTGCATACACCAGCAAGAGGTCCCAGAGAGCAATAGAGGAAGGGGGCTTCTCCTTAAGCAACGTCATATCGGAGAGATATCGCTTAAAGGCTTGCCATCTCAAATTCTTCAGCCTGCCTTCTCTGTTCCATCGGCCTAGGAGAAGAGGCTTAAAAACCGCTATGAAATAAGTGATAAGGTAAATAAAAATTCCCAAAATCACATAGAAAACGGCGTGAGGAAACAATAACATGAGCAAGAATCCCAGCATAAAATAGGCAAAATAAGTAAACATATACTTTTTGCTTCCGCTCAGGTCAAGGTCTTTCTTTGCATCTTCTACTCCTTCGGACAGGATATCGCGGAGCTCCTCAGCCGCATCCTCATCTCGGGCAATCTTTCTCAGCTCCTCAAGAGAGAGTTCTCCATCTTTGGCATACTTTTTGAGGAAATAATACATGTGCTTTTCATCCTGGCTTAGGGGTTTGGGATGTTTAGGCTCTAAAATCTTTATTTTATCATCTTCGAGGTCCAGATATCCTTTATATACCAACATCATAATCAAGGCAGGGATGCTTGTAGAGGTCGTTCGCCCTAAGGCATAAAAGGCTGCTTTAGTAGGG
The DNA here is from genome assembly GCA_013153395.1 of Microcaldota archaeon. Lineage (GTDB taxonomy): Archaea > Micrarchaeota > Micrarchaeia > Anstonellales > J096 > JAADEL01. The sequence continues at coordinate 2,207 of JAADEL010000001.1, read as the reverse complement.
CTTATTTCCTCAGGTGGATAGCGCTCATAAACTTGAATGTATCCCAATTCCTTGGCGGTGTATTCTCTGCCATATTTCCAATAGAAAAAAGGCAAGGCCAAGATTCCCAAGGCTAGATAGAGAAGGCCTAAGATAGATCCTACTTCTTGCAAGAATTCATGCTGCTGCTTCTCCTTTTCTTCAATGGCTATGATTTCAGCTTTGGTAATGTTGGTGGTTTCAAGGTAGCTAGCATTAGGCAAAAACCAGTCCAAAGGCATGAGCAGGTTTATTTCCAAGAAAGTATGGGGAGGTTGAAAGTTGTAGATATGGATTTTGTTGCCCTTTTCTTCTACATCGTAATCCTCGTCCCATGGATGGAGGAAGTAAACAACCTCGCTCACATTTCCAGGCAAAACCACATCTACATAAAGGTGCACGTATTTATCCCAGCCTTCGCCCCAAAGCTTGTAAAAGAATTGCACATGGTCGGCATTCTTTCTGAGGGCTTTGACCTCATATTGAAAAATAGCACGAACTGTTTTATTGCAGTTCTCACCGGGCGGGAGTAAAAGCACTAGTTCTTGCATGTGAGAAGGGGCTTCCTCAGGAGCTCTTTTTTCAAAGGTACAGTTGAGATTGAGGCAATGGCCGGTTGCATTCTTGATAATAAGCTCTGGAGGTTTGCTGAGGTAGAGCTCATTAAAGCAGCCCGAGAGCTCATAAACAATTCTTTCCTGCACGCTTACCCAGCCATCCTCCTTTATGGTATATTGAAGATTGGCCTGAAGGAGAGAATAATTCTTAGCCCCGGCAAGAGCAACCACCAGCAAAAACAGCAAAAGCCTCTTCACATCTTTATTAGGGAAGTTAGCTTTATAGAGAGAGATGTTGGAAGATATGCATCATTTAGTGTGCATGTTTTCTGAGAATATGCACTCTCCACCGTGCATATTGGCTAAACGGCAGATGCGTATAGGGAATAAACTCCAGACCATCCTTTTCTCCTATTTTGCTTTTGGTGATGGTAATTCCTTTTAGGCCTGATTGGGTCGCATATTCTTTCAGAAATTGGAGTTCCTCCCAGCGAATGCGGTTTTTGTATTTTACTTCTACGGCCGCTACCGGAGTAATAAAATCAATCTCTCTTTTTTCTTTATCCCGATAGAAGAACTGAGCACCCAAATCGAAGGCTACTGCTGTTTCTATGGTATGGGGCTCGTCACCCAAGGAAAATGCCGGAACATAGGGATAAACCTTTTTCATTTTCTTTGCGCTTTTAAAGGGATTGCTGGAATAATTATAGAGCAAACGAATCACAAACGCATCCTCCAAATATTTTACATAACGAGCTACTGTATTGCGACCTAGACCTAAAAGAGAGGAAAGTTTTTGGTATTCTATTAAAAACCCTGGACTTTTTCTTACTAATTCCACCAAAGCAAACAACCTATCTGTTTCCTCTACCTTATAAATACGAGGAATATCTATGTAGATCACTTTTTCAATCAAGCTTTCTACATAGCCTTCGTAATCATGGAAAACGAGTTCAGGAAAAGGCCTCTTTACCCATTGCCAATATAGCCTCTCCATCTTCTCGGTTAAAGCAGGATCCCATTCTTCATCTATAAAATACAAAAACTCTGGGAAAGAAAAAGGTTCTACGATAATCTCTTTTAAACGACCTGCCAGGCTTTCCTTTCTTTTTAACAGTGCCGAGGCAGAGCCGCTTATAAAGATCTTGGGTTGGGAGCTATCATACAAGAGCTTGAGCTTGTTTTGCCAATCCTCCACCTTCTGGATCTCGTCAAAGAAAAGATAATGGCTGCGACCTACACGTTTTCCCATCCTTTTCTCATAAGCTTTGATTACTTCCCAAAACTCCCCGCCCCATTCATCAAAGGAAAAATAAAGGATGTTTTTAGCAGGAACTCCTTGTTGAATCAGATGGGCAATAAGTTGTTTGAGAAGAACGGTTTTTCCCACCCTTCTCATCCCAAAAAGCCCTACAATCCAGGGATGGTTAAGCTGGGCTAAGAGTTCCTCCCATATCCAGCGCTTTTTAGCATAAGGAAGTTCTACCAATCCTTCCCAATGGGGGTTCTGTCTTTCGAGCTCCATAACATAATAAGGCAGAGAAGTTTTAAAACTTGCACTGCTTAGAGTGCATATTTTCCGAGAATATGCATCATGGAGAGTGCATGTTTTCTGGCAAAAGTTGGAGATCG
>JAADEL010000023.1 GCA_013153395.1 Microcaldota archaeon | reverse complement strand
TCAACTGCTCTCAAAGCACGGGTAACATGACCTCCGAAGTCCACGTGTCCAGGAGTATCAATCAAATTAATCACATAATCATTGCCTTTGAAGTGGAATCCCAAGGAGATGTTTGCGGATTTGATGGTGATTCCTCGCTTTTGCTCTAGCTCCTCAAAGTCAAGCACACGCTGCTCTCCTGCCAACTCCTTGGAGATCAAACCTGCTCTTGCCACAAGACTATCTGTCAAGGTGGATTTTCCGTGGTCTACGTGGGCTACGATAGCTATATTTCTAACATTGTCCGTATTGCTCATGATACGTTTTACTTCTTCTACAATATACTCTTTCTTCGCCATAATATCACTCCTTTTTAATTAAGGGGTTGGATTTTAAAGCCTTTCCAATTCTCGTTTGAACTTTTCATAAAAGGCAATCATCTGCGGAGTTACAGAAGGCTTTACCTTGCTGGCTATCTCAATAATCTCCTGGTCTGTTAAGGTTTTATTGGAAAGTTCTGCCTTTAATAGAGCCTTCTTAATATGTTCCACTATATTGGTGATATCGGCGGGAGTATAACCCTCTGTAAGCTCCGCCAACTTCTCTATAACCTGAGGAGAAACATATTTCTTAAGGTGCATCTCAAACAAAGCCTTTCTTACTTCTTTATTAGGGAGACCCACGTAGATGATTTTATCTATACGACCAGGCCTCAACAATGCAGGATCAAGCATGTGAGGGAGATTGGTGGTGGCGATGAAGATTACTCCTTTACGTCCTTTAAGACCGTCCAATTCTTGCAAGAGTTGCCCTACGAGCATATTGCTACCTGTCCTCTTAGGGGCAATAGTATCGATCTCGTCAATCACCACAAGGGCAGGCGCGTTTTCACGAGCTCGATTAAAGGCCTCTTTGATCTTAGCAGCCGCTTTCTCCACACCTTCTTTGAGGATATCTGCGCCCGAGAGATAAATCATCGGAAGGCCGAATTCACCGGCGGTTGCCCTCAAGAAGTAGGTCTTACCTGTACCAGGCGGTCCAAATAGGAGGAGGCCGGTCGCACTTTTAAGGCCGTATTTCTCAAAGAGTTCAGGCTTCTTGAGTGGGAGCTCGATATAAAGGCGCATCTCCTCTTTTAGGTCTTCCATATCTACCACGTCTTTGTAGGTAATCTTCTCCTCCTCTTGAGACTCCTTCTTTCCAAACAACCTTCTTTCAAACTCTAGTTTAAACTTCTCATACTCTTCCAATTGAGAGAGGGAGACAGAAGGCTTTACCTGCTTTATTACAAACAACAAGTCCTGGGTAGTAATAGGAGATATTTGGTTGGTTTTGAGGGCTCTTTCAGCAGCCAGCCTTTTGGCTTCTTTTACTACATTGGCAATATCCGCTCCTGTAAAGCGTTCGGTTTCTTCCGCCAATTTATCATAGTCAATATCTTCATGAGGGAGGTCCTTAAGATGGACCTTGAAGATTTCTTTGCGCTCTTCTTTGTTAGGAGGGCGCATGTAGATTACCTTATCAATACGACCTGGTCTTAGGAGAGCAGGGTCCAGCAAATGAGGAACGTTGGTAGCTCCTACAAAGATAATGGGCTTTTCATCTTTTACGCCATCGAGCTCTTGGAGGAGCACCGTAAGCAATCTTCCTGTAGGGTCATCCTGAGAATAACCTTCTCTCTTTTTGGCAATCATGTCAATCTCGTCAAAGAACAATATCACAGGTGCTTTCTTACGGGCAAGCTCAAACAACATTGCCAGGTTTCTCTCGCTTTCTCCGTAGAGGTAGCTGAGCATGTCGGAGGTCTTCACATAAAGAACAGGATAATCAATCTCTCGGGCAAGAGCGTTCATCAATAAGGTTTTACCTGTACCAGGAGGTCCGAATAGAAGAAGACCTTTAGCAGGTTTGAGGCCATAGGCGTATTGAATCTCAGCGCTTTTTAACGGCATAAGGATGGCATTCTTGAGCTCTTGCTTTACATCCTCGTATCCTCCGATCGACTCGAGATCAAGCTCTGCACCACCCAACTCCTTTACAAAGGGAATACCGGTAGCGAGCTCTTGCCTTTTGAGCTGAGCCTCCTTAGAGAGGGTAATCTTGTTTTTGTTGAGATAATAAATAACCGCGGTAGGGAGAATAGAGAAGAAAACGATGGAAGGTGGGAAAGGCTTATCTATTAATGAATATATAAACCAATAGCCAGGGATAAGCAAGAGAAGGGAAAGAGAGGAAGCTGCCTCTACAGGGAAGCCCTTGATGCGGATTATACCGGTGAGATAAACAGGAACGAAAAGTACAATAATCCAAAGCACCATCTGAAGGGCAAGCGTATCCTCTAATAGACCCATTATAACGTTATCCACAATCTGCCCTAATACCCTTCCAAATCGCAAACCTCCTTCGATGTTTATGATGTTCCCTAGAGCACGGCCAATTCCTATAAAGGATTCTATTATTCCTACTTTATATCCTATGCGGAATTCCTCTATCACATGATAATTGATGTCGTCAAAGTTGATGGGAAAGAAAAGAGGACTAAGCTCGGATGCGGAAGCAAAGATAAATACTACCAAGATGCTGAAGATTGCTAAAAGGATGCTCCGTTTGGATCCTAGGACATAGGCAGAGGCTATCATCGCTAGCGTAACGAAACCACCTAATATATCGAGAGGTGGGGGAATAAGAGGGAGAAAAACTGTAAAGAACATAAGCAAAATGAGCTTCCAATGCTCCCACACCATGAAAAGGATGATGGCAAGGAAAAGCATTGCCACCATACCTGCTACTGTGCTTAAATAATAAAATCCAAGCACCCCTAGCAATGCAGTTACAATAATTCCAAAGATAACATTATTACGAGCTGCTAGAGCAGGAATGATTGCCCAGATAAACGCCAATATCCAATGGTAGAGAGGAAGAGCAAACATCATAACCAAAGCTGCCAAATACACTAAAATAGGATAAAGCAGTTTCTCATTTTTTGATATAACATAAATCTGGGATTTAACCTTTACACTCTGAAGGGTTTTTGCCATGCTAATAAACAATGGCCCTTATTGTTTAAAAAACCTAAGGCCTACACTCCTTTTATTCTCCATCCCAGAAGTAGGCCATTAATCCACTTCAAAAAGTGCCTTGCCCCCTTTCAGTCGCCTAATAGAGTAGGGGTTCTCAGAAGGGGCAAGCTAAGAGGAAAGGCGCCCCTTTTAGCTGCCTAATAGTGGTGGGGTTCTTGAAAGGGTGGCCATCTATACGGGTTCGCACCCTTTCATTTGATAAAGGAGCGGGGCTAATAAGTGTCTTGCCCCTTCATTTAAAAAGGTTCTATCAAATAGATAAATATATGAGAAACATGCCTCTAAGAGTAAGACTCCGAAAAACCACTAACAAAGAAAAATTCATTAGATTGCTTCAAGCATTGAGAAAAAGATACAGTAAGAAAGAGGCTCTTTCAGAAAATATGGATCAGCTTCTTTATGGCAGTAGCTGACAGCTCATTCATTGTAGCACTACTTTACCCAGCAGACGTAAATCATGAAAAGGCTGTAGAAATATTTAATTCGCTTAATCGCTTAGATATCTTAGATTGGGCAGTAGGTGAAAGTGCAACCGTTCTCTCTTACAAGCTAAATAAGGAAGATTTTGTTTCTATCTGGCGAGCTTTTTCACCTTTTTTGAATACTTATAACCTTTCTCTTAGAGATGCTTTAAATTTTTATTCTCAATTGCCACCTGCTCCTAAAGTATCTTTCATTGATAGTGCAGTTATCCAACTGGCCCTTTCTCTTCAAGCACCTCTTCTTACATTTGACAAAAATCAACAAAAGCTCTGGGAAAGACTGAGAATTCGCTAACCTCTTTAGCCGTCTAAAAGGGTTCGGGGTTGTTGAAAGGGTGGCTGGCTAAGAGGGGAGGCGTCCCTTTTATTTGATAAAGAGACCCTGCTAATAGGGTTGTGACCCTTTCAGTTGCCTAATAGGTGTCAGGGTTCTCGGAAGGGGCCAACTAAAAAGCGTGTCGCCCCTTGCGCGGGGTTTGATAAAGGGGCGGGAAGTAAAAGCATTTGCCCCTTTATAGTTGCCTATCAGGGTTCGGGGTTGTTGAAAGGGTGGCTGGCTAAGAGGGGACTCACCCTTTCAAACGCCGGGGGAGGGATTCGAACCCCCAAGCCCTTGCGGGCACTAGCTCTCCAGGCTAGCGCGTTGCCGTTCCGCCACCCCGGCTTCTCTCTTATATATGGCCTAGGATTTTAAAATCTATCTCTAAAAGTCCAGCAAGGTTTTCCGCTGGCGCAGGATAGTGGAGCGAGAGAGATACTCCTTTAAAGGAAGCTTGAGATGGTGGGAAAGATAGGTAAGCAATTGTTCCCTATCATCAAATCGGAGAGGCTTTTTGGTAAAGGCCTTTTTCACGCTTTCCCTCACCTGCCAAACACCCACCGGGATCCTATATCCCTCCTCTACCTCTCTTATAACAACCACGCGGGCCTGCCTTCCCATCACATAGAGCGATTTACTTACCGCATACTTCGAGGCATAGTAGCCTCCTGCTTGAGACTCTGCATAGTTTTTCCTTCCTCGCAAGTCCTCATATTCTCGGGTTATCAAATATCCGTGTTGAGCGCCCCAGGAAGTATTAGGAGCCCAGGCCTCAAAGTTCTCAAACTCCCAGCGCCCCGGAAATAGGATAATGTGAAAGTGGTTGTAGAGGAAGCTATGCTGAAACATGAGAATCTCATTTACCTCGGGAAAATCCCTCAGGCGGGAGATATAAAACTTGGACAAGGTATCGTCGGTTGCAGTTATTGCCCAACGGGTAGGCACCATTCTTTTCTTGGAGCCTAGCACCCCTGCACTCAAGAGGTTAATGAGGTAATAGTGGTCATAGTGCATGAGCTCCCTTAATGCAATCTCCGCCTTTATCCTCTCATTATAGAGAGAATCTACCTTGCGGGGGATCTTGGGATTTTCTAGCTCCCACAGCTTTCTTAGAGGTGCTCCCGGCCCTACCGGCGTATGATAGGGAGAAAACTCCAGCAATGGCTTGGGCCTCTTTTCTAACTCCATCTCATACTCAATGGGTTTATAGGACATGGCAAGCTCCTGAAAGACAGGCTGGGAAACATGCACCTGCACCCTGCCATGGATGTTTTCCAATGCATAAAGGATGATATCCTTGTAATTCCAGCTAAGCATCTCCTCCGGCTTAACCACCCTCTTTATGGCCACTGAGCTTGCCTCCACATTCGGATAATGGGTGTTTACAAAAACGCCTCCTGTCTGCCCACGAACAAAGGGCTCGAGCTGGGAGCTTAGGCGTTCAGCCTCCTTGTAAATAAGAGAGCTACGCAACCACTGCCTATGCTTCTTTATATCAATAGGCCCTCTAACCATCGCTAAAGAGGCGAGCTATGGTACGAGAATATCGTTTTATGAGCTTGCGCTTTCCTCCATGCCCATAGCCATCCACTATCCTCACATTCAATCCTTGGATAAAGGGCTCTACCTCCTTTAAAGGAACCACCTCATCATCCTTGCTGTAAATCAAAAGATGGGGAAGCTGTTTTATGGTGGTAGGGTCTATGGAGAAAAGCTTAGGATGCTTAAAGCGGTAGGCCTCTCCAAAGCATCTCTTTACAAAACCAAGATGGTCCTTTAAGTTGTTGATCTCCCATGGAGCGGCTAAAGCAACGCCCGCATCGAGCTTCTCCTCTTCCAACAACTTCAGTACCACCATTCCTCCAAAGGAATGCCCAATGCCAAAGCGTCTTTTAAAAGAAAAGGAGTATTTTTCGCCTGTGTAGCAATCCTGGAAGATGCGCTTTCTCATAAGCTTGTTCAACGAGGGCAAAAGCTCATCCAAGAGACCTTTGCTCTCCCAAGTTCCGGGATAACGAGGATAAAACACACTTACGTTAAATCTCTCGGCGAGATAGAACAAAAACCCGCTGTCGCAGGGGACAGAAGGAAGCCCCTGAAACAAAAACAAAGCCCGAAAAGGATTATGGGGCACGAACTCTACTAAAAGCTCCTCAACCCATGCTCGCTGAGGAAACTCATTCATCAGAGGCATAATAGAAGAAGTCGTCTCTCTCCCAATCTATAAGCTCCTCAGGCTTAAAGAAGAGGGAGATCTCACGCTGGGCAGCCTCCTTGCTATCGCTGGCATGCACTAGGTTGCGGGAGAAGCTGTTGCTATACATTCCTCGGATACTTCCAGGGTCTGCCTTGCGGCCGTTGGTGGCCCCTACAATGTGCCTTACTGTTTCCACTGCATCAGGCCCTTCTAAAACCATGGCAACTACAGGACCTGAGGTAATGAACTTCTCAAGGTCAGGATAAAAAGGCTTGTTGACGTGCTCCTGATAGTGCTTTTGAGAAAGCTCTTTGTCAAACTTGATAAGCTTCATGCCTACTATCTTCAATCCCTTGCGCTCAAATCTTGAGATAATCTCGCCTACAAGCTCTCTCTTTACTGCATCAGGCTTTAACAACACAAGCGTTCTTTCTCTCATTCTCTCCTCCTCGTCCACTTAAGCTTTCTAGGCTTGCGCTTTAGCTTGAGGAAGTTGATCTTACACTTGCTGGAACAAAAAGCAAACATCGTTCCATTAGCCTTGAAATAAAGGATTCCTCTGCCAGGGATAATAACCTTTCCACAAAAGCTACATTCCATGGTTATCTACCCTTTATCTCACGAGCTTCACGCTCGGTCTCTCGAAGTACGATGAGCATACCCTTATATACAGGACCCTTTACATTTCTGAGAATCACGCGACCCTTGTCAGGTCCCTCCAAAATCTTGACCAAGCAAGAGTAAATCTCTCCATATACTCCGGTTTTTCCTTTGATCTCTACGATCTCAGCAAGAAAATCCTCTTTCTCCTCCTCTTCTTTCTTTTCCTTGGCCATTTTACTCTACCTTAGGCAGCTTCTTTATGAGGTCCTCTAGCTCCTCTTTAAAGCTTCCTGGGTCAACGATGGCAACAGAGGATGCAGCCACTTGCTTTCCTGCTGCCTTTCCTAGCTCCTCTTTAGAACTCACATAGGCGATAGGAACCTTGTTCTTCTTGGCTAGCTCAGGGATGTGGGCTACAATCTCAGGAGGGGAGACATCCTCAGCCAAAATCACTAGCTTGGCAACTCCTCTGTCAATGGCCTTGGTTACCTCATTTACTCCTACCTTTACCTTTCCTCCGCTGCTCACTATGTTCTTCAAAACCTGCAGAATCTGCTGCTTTACCTCATCGGGTGTCTCAAACAATATATAGCTCATCTTACACACCTCGGTGCTTTTTTATTCAATGGGAGGTTTTTTAAGCTTTTGCTTGTTGAAGGCTCTCTCCCACTAAAGCAAAATGAAGATGGTTGAAGGAGGGGAGAAGGTGATCCAGTTGTTTATCCGCTTCCTGAGCAATACTTCTAAATACCTCGAGATGGGGAGTAACTCCCTTCTCCACAAACTCTCCAAACTCGTAAGAATGGAAAAGGCGAGGGAGATAATCGGGTTCTCCCCAATATTCCATCAAGGATCTCTGAGGTCCTCCTGCCACTAGCTTTCCTGCCTCATAATAAATCCGAGCAATCTGATAGAAATCCTTGTCTCCTACCAACAAAGAGGTAAGAGTAGCATGAGCCATCCAAACCAATAAAGTATATTTCCCTACCCGATGGAGGAGGTCTTCTTGAGGCTCTAGTTGGGGCCACGGAGAATGCTTGAGCATAAGAAGCTCCCCTACATAGGCCAGATTAAAGGGGAGGAGTTTTTCCTGAGAGGGCATGAGGTAAAATCTTCCTTCATGGAAGATGATTTTCTGAGGCGGGAGGTCTTTTCCTATTTCCCCAAAGTCCTTTTGGGCTCGTTGTTTCATAAGATAGGCTAGCTCTTGCCTGTTCTTTCGATTGGGATGGAACCAATTCACCATGCTCACATAGTGGTTGAGGGCAGGTGCCAGATTCAACCTTTCACCCCTGCTTCAGGTGGATAAAGGGCATTCTGAGGATAAGTGAGGGCGGTGGCTCTGTTTTGGGCATAATCGTGGGATAAGTTAAGCACTCCGACTATATAAGGGAGAAGACCCCAGAGGTAAGAGGCCAACTCTGGTTGAGGGGCATCCCCTTTAAGAAGGCGATCAATCTCTTGACTAAATACTACCGCAATAGGAACTTGAGGATAAGTGAGGGCTTTTGTTAAAGGAGGGGAAGAAAGTCCATAGTGATCCCGGAAAGTATCATTGCCTACTATGAGAGCAAGCTTGTGGAAAAGGGCAAAGGTGCGGGCATACCCTTCGCCATTTAAGGCATACTGCATAGCCCAGTTGACCCCTCCAAATGCTAAGAGATGGCTGAGATATTCGCGCAGGGCTTCATAATACTTCTTTTCATCAC
>JAADEL010000009.1 GCA_013153395.1 Microcaldota archaeon | reverse complement strand
ATTTCTAACCACCATCAAAGAACATAAAACCAAACAAAATTCCAACGTCACTTGGAGTTTTCGCCCTCACGACTATCCCAACTTGGGATATATCACATAATTTCCTCTAATCTGCTTAAAAAACTTCTATCTCTCGGCAAAGTGTAGTTGTTAATATCTCCTAACGGATTATCCACATACATAGGAGCTATGAAAAGGCCTGCGGGTTTGGCCTCCCATGGAAGGTGGTCTACTTTTCCCTCAATCAATCCCTTTTTCTGCCATTCCTTTATTAACTCTTCTACCTTGGTTGTAAGAAGATGTTTAAGCTCGTAGGCTCCATAGTATTCTTCCTTTAACACATAATATTTTCCCTTTAGCCAGGCCAGATGAAGCCTTATTCTACCCAGGATCCTCCCATCCTTCTCCAAAAGAGCTAATTTACTCCATCCATGCAAACTAGCCCCTACTAAACCCAAACTAATATGACCGGGATAGTCCCACGCCTGACAGGTGTTAAACTTCTCTCCTTTTCCCATCCTAAAGATATAATCAAATTCCCCAGTAAAACGGAAGTTGAGTTCTCCAGGAATATTGGTATTCAATTGCTGATAAAGAGTCCTCCAAAGCTCTTCACTCATCTGAGATTTCATGCCTTCCAGGAGTTTCATCCTCTCTTTAGGATCTTTCCCTTTAAATATTCCCAAGGAAGGAAAGAGATGCTTCAATTGAGGGTCTATAGGATCATATACTATCCTTTCTACCTTTTCTTTCTCCCATTCTTGCCTCAGCAACCAAGGGGCTTCTAAAGTTAGCTTTCTTATCTCTCTATATTTTTCAGGAGGTAGAGAAAGGAGTTTCAAAGCCAATCCTATCCATTCTCGTTCCCCAGCCACTTGAGAAAGCCATACCATACTAGGCAGTAAAAGATGGGGATAATGGGTAGAAAGATTCTCCAAGATAGCTTTGGCCTTTTTCTTATCTACCCCTATCTCTTCCACCATATATCGCCAACTTACCTCTTCTATATTCCCATCTAATTTTATCCACCACTTTCTCCACACCCGGGAAGGAACCTTCACAAAATATTTCATATAAGGATAACGTTGAGATCGGGGAATCTTCTTCAGCTTTTCATTTAATGCACCTAAATAAGGACCTTGTTGAACTAGCTCTCCTACCACCCGAATCTTATCCAAACTCCACTTTCCTCTTTTTCCCAAAGCATTCTTGTAAAGTAATCCTTCTATGATAGCCTCATAAGGAGCAAAAAGAGGAGCTATTAATGCTCTTTGCCAACTCTCTTCATTCAAATCCATCTTTTTAATCATCAATCGAGCAAGCTTCTTATCCCGCTCCATCACAAACCACAACCTATCCATCAAGATCTCCTTCTCTTTCGCCGAAAGACGGGAAGGAAAACTTTCTATATACTCGAGCATAAAAGAATAAAACACATTCAAGCTGTTATCATCCATCTTTTTCTTTCTTACAAACTCCCATATCTCCGCTGGTTCCCAATACTGAAGCATCCAACTTAACGCCTTTCCGATGTTAAAATAGGCAGGGGAATAATGCTTCCGAAGTTTCTCAGCGCTTTCTTTGGATAGCTTCAACATATAAGGATAGATAGCAGAAAAAAGAGGAGGATGCTTCCACACCATCGAAGCAACCTCAGGATGGGAGACCAGTTCCTCTATATCGGTTTTTTCCAATAATTGCTTATACCTCTCTTCATCTAACACCCGCGAAAGGAATATCTTTACAGGAACCTCTCCTTCTCCTCCATAGAGGGCAGCCCACGGCGGATAATACCCTATCTTTTTCATCAATTGCTCATAATATGGAAAATGTTCAGGATTTATCCCTCTTTCAAACAATTTTTCCAATACTTCCTTTATATCCTCTACTGAAAAATGTTTAGGGAGGATCTCCACCGCCCTCTTAGGGAGCCTTTTTAAAAGAAAGTATGCTCTACGTTGATGGGGCTCTAGGCCCTCCACCTTTTCTCCATCTATCTTCCTTATCATTTGATCCAGTCGGGAGACCGGAATATATGCGGGTAAAGCTTCCAGATAGCTTTCAGGAGCATGAAGTAAGGCATAATGAAAGAAGTTCTTTACCTTTCCTATCTCCATGTTATAGGCTTCTGGATAATACTCTTCAATAAAAGGAAACCATTGGGCCGGGTTTTCTATCAGATACCTAAACACTATGATTTCTCCATCCAGCACCTTTTTGATATCCTCCATCGAGAGTTTCTCTTTCAGGAATTGCTGGAACAATGGAGTGGCTTCGGGATGGAGGGATCGTAAGATGGTTTTAAGCTCCACTCGCGTCAACTGTACCTCCTTTAGCTTTCCCCACAGCTCTCCTAAGTATTGAGGGTAATGGGTAAAGGCGGCAATCCATGCCTCTGGCAAATCTCCTGCTCCATAAGGAGTGAGGGAAAGATTCCGTTCCATGAGATAAAGGACGGTTTTTCCCCATGCCTCTCTTCTTTCCTGCGGGGGAAGAAGCTCATAGAGGGCCACTACCTGTTTTGGCTTCAGGTGCTCTATCCACAATTCGGGATTTTTTATTATTTCCCTCACTTTCTGAGAGGTCTTATGAAGAGAAAAATAATTATAGAGGGCCTTCCAATAAGGGGCAGGATTTCCCTTCCATTCTCCTGAGAACATCTCCCCTAACACATAGGCTACATGGGGGCGCCCCCAGCTCCTGAGATAACGAGGTGGAATCTCTTTTACATACTTTTCCAAATCCTCAGGAGATAAAAAACGATACTGTTTCTTGAGGAGTTGGGCTCGCACAGTATTAATATGAAACGAAAATTTATAAACGCGGGCCCGGTGGGATTTGAACCCACGACCTTCGGCTTAGAAGGCCGCCGCTCTATCCAGGCTGAGCTACGGGCCCTTCCCTAAAAATAAGGAGAAAATGTTTAAAAGTCTTTTACCTCTCCATCAAAAATAGGTTCCATATCCTTTCCCCACTTCTCAGCAAAGGCCTTTACCTTTTCTCTTATCTCCTCCGGAGTGAGGTCCACCTTATGGGAAAAGTGGGTAACCAAAATCTTCTTTGCATTCAATTCCAGAAGATCCTCCAACCCCATATGCCCTTGATGGGTAAAGTTATCTAAAATAGGGGTATGGGCAATCAACAAATCGGCTGGTTTATTCTCCAGTAAATCATATATTCCATCATCTACCTTCTCTGCATCCGCTAAATACACAAACCTCTTCTCATCTTTATCGATTATCAATGAGGAGGATATGCCCCCAGAATGAACATTCTCTACCTGCATCACCCTAGCCCCATTTATGGAATAAAAGGTGTCTTTTTCCATTATATGGAGGCGAATATAACCTTCATCCACCAACTCAAAGAAAGAATGGTAAAAACTCTCTGGAATCATGTGAAAGAAAGTCTTAATGGGGCGGAAGAAGTTGTTGTAAAGATGTTTGGGCATCAACAACGTAAGGGTTTTTCGCGTTTCACCCTCTCTCAAAGCCACCTTTAAGAACATCTTAAGCTCTCCAAATCCTACGATGTGGTCATAGTGGATGTGAGATACAAAAAAGTATTGGGGTTCTTTTCCATAGGTTAAAAGCTGCTTTCTTAAATCCGGGGAAAGCTCAAGCCAAAAGATACTCTCTCCCATCTCTACCGCATATCCTGGCCTAAGCAAATCCACTTTATGGACTCGAGCATAGGAGCAGGTGCGGCAGGCGCAGTAGGGCACCGGTATGCCCTCTGCACCTCCAGACCCAAAGCAATAAAACCTCATCAAAATGCGGCCTCCTTAAGCTTCTTGAGCAAATCGGCTGGGCTTTTTATCGGATATTCAAGATAGTTCAGCAAGGTCTGGATAGGCTTGCCGTTGATCTTGAGGTCCACTCCTTCAAAGGCCTGCTTCAACCGCTCTTTGCTTACTGGGAAATCCAATCCACGAATGTGGTGGAGTACCAACAAAGGCCATGCAAACTCTGGAAGGTCTCTCTGGGAGCTGGCGATCAAGCTCTCGGTCACTTCGATAGCTCTTAGAGCACCTTCTTCCTTTAGCTTCTTATAAGCCAGCTTTGCCAATCCTCCTGCCTTATGTTCATCCACCTTCTCCACCAATCCCTCTAAATACTCTCTCACCTTTTCTTCATCAGCGTTTAAGATTCGCTTCACGGTTTCTTTGGTTACCCCCAAGAACTCGGCAATCTTTTCTGGAGGATAGTCAAACTCCTCATGAAGAACAATCACATAAGAGGCCTCTACTAGGCTAGGAACCCAGGTGAGGTTTCTATAGAGGATAAGCTTTCGGAATCCTCCCGCAATCTCCACTGCCCTCATAAACACTCTTTTAGCAATCAAATCCACCTCTTTATCGAAATCTACAATTGGTCCGGCTATCACTTCCATCTTATCACCTTTTAATATATTGGGAGAGCTTTTCTTTTATATCTATCAGTCCTAAATCGGTAATCTCCATCACATAGGTAGAGCTATCATGACCTGCTAATCTACATCCATCTATCCTTACTGTTCGGAGTACCTCTCCAATATCAATCTTGTACAATCGAGACTCAAATAAGGTCATGATTACCTTTTTATCGAATACAATAGTGCCATCCAAGATATGAGCAACCGCCAGTCCTCCCGCTGCTTCAGCAGTATCTGATCCCTGAGAGCTTCTCTTCTGGGAAACGAGCAAGGCGGTCTGCCTTCTTTGTTTTAAAAAGTTATAGACTCCTCTTACTACTTGGCGGGCGAACACCTCTTTATGCTCATACAATCCTGTGATAGAGTCTATTACGGTAACGGTAGCCTTTTTACGCTTTATAGCATAATCCATGGTCTTTGTGAGGACATGGAGGTTTTCCCTCAACTCTGCTGATTGAGAGGCATCCACCACAATAATGTTATCCTCTATCTCTTCAAAATTAACACCTAGGGCAAGCGCCTTTCCTTTCAAAGCATTGTAGAGAAAATGGGCAGGGCTCTCCGTAGTCACAAATACTACCCTATATCCTAAAGAAGCCTGGACCACTGAGAATTGTTCCACAAACACACTCTTTCCTGTGTCAGGAACACCTACCACATTCAACACTCCTTGATAGGGGATTCCTCCCAGCGGCACCTTCTTAGGTTTTCCATCCACCCATTCTATCTTAAAGAACATCTCATCGATTTTAGTACCTGTTTTTACCCCAAACAAAGGAGGAGCTTCCTTTTCCAATTCCTTTAACTCATAAACATAATCCATGCTTAACTATCCATGTTGTAATTTATAAACCTAGCGCACCAAACCTTTAAAAACAGTTTCATATTATGATAGAATGCGGAGGAGGGGTAGCCAAGTCAGGTCAAAGGCGCTACCTTGAGGGGGTAGTCCCGTAGTGGGTTCGTGGGTTCAAATCCCACCCCCTCCATTACCGATCCTTTCTCAAAAGATAGGCGTACTGGTTTCCCAATCTTACTCCTCCAAACCATTCTTGATATTCTTTCTCAGTGGTTCCCTCTTTTATTCCTACTCTTCTCTCCCATCTTCGTATGCTCTCGGGATCTATTACCATATATTCGGTAATAAGAGCATCCAACTCATCGGGAGGAACATAAAAGGTATCATAATAAATGGACAATTTCAGTCCCATGAAAGGGCCCAATCTCCTATAGCCGTCCCAGAAGAAAAAGAGGAGATTCTTTCGAAGATGCTCCGTAATGGTATAGTGGAAGTTGTGGGCATGTTGGAAGTGATGGGTAAGCTCATGAAGGGCATTAAACCACATTTTTTCCTTTTCTTCCAATCTTAGGTAGATCATGCGCTTGCCCTTCCAATAGGCGGCTCTTACATTTCCCTCTCCCACCAATATCCCCAATCCTACTCGAAACTGCCTTAGATAATCCTCTATCACATACTTTTTTGCTTTTTCTTTGAATTCTTCGATGTTAGGAGCGCGTCCTTTTTTATGAATAAGATGATATTCAACAGGATTATGAAGGTAATGATATGTGATAATCATAGTTTATTTATGGTGGAAAATATTTAAAGCCAATCTGGAAATGTTCTAGCATGATAAAGCTATTTGTAGCCGGAGATTTCCATGTGCCCGATAGAGCACCCGATATAAAGCCTTGGATATTGGATTTGATAAAGGAAGAAAAGCCCGACTACTTTTTGATTACCGGGGATTTAACAGACGGAAGCGTGCTCAAGTACTTTCCCAAGGATAGAACCTATGTGGTGCAAGGGAATGTGGACCAAAACAACTATCCTTTGCTAATTGAGCTGAAGTTTGGGCCTTATGATATGGTGCTTACCCACAGCCACAAGGTAATGCCTAGAGGAGATAAAGAGCAATTGGCGGCTATTGCCAACGTGCTCAGGGCCAATGTCCTCATTTATGGGCATACTCACAAGCGCAAGATAGAGGAATACAAAGGAGTGTTGTTGCTCAATCCGGGCACAGCGGCAGGCGCAGTAAGCGGAGCTCTCACTCCCAACCCTTCATCCGTAATGATACTGGAGATAGGGCCTCCTATGAAGGTAAAGCTTTACACCGAGGGCAAGCTTGAAAAAGAATACATTTACTAAATAGGATAGGCCAAACCTTTTTTGATATAATGGATGCCCACAGAAACATAAAAAGGAGCGTAAAAAGGGCGGTAAAAATCCACATCCTTTACCTCTTTTTCCAGGCTGAACGGCACCTTCCATTCGTTGCGGAAAAGCTGCTTAAGATGGAAATGGAAAAGGGGCCGGGTCTCTGCCTTTCCTCTGAACTTATCTACATAAACAAAGGGTTTTCCATCCTTTTGGAGGAGGTATAAAAAGGCTCCGCCAATTATGTTTCCTTCTTCATCTTTCATCAAGGCTACCTTGATCCAAGGATTGGCCACTGCACCCGCAAAGCTCAGCTTAAACTCATCCTCTCCCACCGCATTGATGATTTCTCCTTTTCCTCGCTGGTGGATCTCATAAAAGGCTTCGATATCATCGGTAATCTCTATTGTAAAACGCGGAGGTAACAAGCTTTTCAACCTCCTTACATAGGGCATGGCCTTTTGAGGATAATAAAGGGCAGGCAACAGTAGTTTTTCTACCAAATAAAGGATGCGATGAGCGCTTTCATATCTTTTTTCATGTAAATAAACCAACTGAGCTAGAATAGGCTTCAGTGTGGGATCTTTTCTCAACCACTTTTGCTCTTTCAAAAACTTCAAGAAGGAAATAATCTGAGATTGAAGCACTATGGTGTGATCCACTTGCTTCTCCCAATCCTCCTTCCAGAAAGAAGGAAGGGATGTATGAGCATAGCGAGCTTTTTTATATTCCTTTTTAGAAAGGAGGGCCAGCTCGAGCATGCGTTGGGCTCCTGGATGGAGGTCCCTAGCAGCTATTGTCCATTCTACCAACTCTTCCCAGATTTCCGGATAGTTTTTCTTCAATCTTTCCACTACTTCTCCTCCTAAGTACCTATTAGCGGCTTTCTCCAAGATATCTTTGGCACCTAAGCTGGCTAACACCGCCTTCCTCCACTTCTCATCATCACTTAAGGTGATCCAGCGAATTACCTTTTCAGGATTCTCCATCCTCTTGAGCCATTTCTCCAAGTGGCGAAGCTCTCCTTCTCTCAATCTCATCAACCGGAGGAGGAAAAACTCATCCCAGTTCTCAGGATCTCCCAACAACCGAGGAGAGGAAAGTACCTCCACTAATCTCGGATAATTGGAAAACAAAGGCTTAAGGAGAGCATCCTTCCAGTTATCAGCGTTAAGGTCTATACGGGCAAGCAAAGGCTTGAAGATCCTCTCTTCACCTTCCACCGTGGAGAACAAGGCCACTCTTTCTAAAACCATCTGAGAATGATAGTCAATAGCTAAGGATGTGGCCATAATCTGTTTAATAGCAGTACGTAAATGAGAGGGTGCCTGGAGATGGGGCCATTCGGAGACAAAGATCCTTCTTAAGATTTTCTTTCCATAGCGGTCTTTGATGTAATCCACCACTAGTTGGAAAGATTCCACATTCTTAGAGGCTGCTATCATTAAGAAACTCTTCAATACCTGGCGGTCTAGAGGATGGTCGGAGAGAGAATAAAGAATAGTGCGGAGATGGGCAGGGTTGCCAATGTAGTGGGTAAGAATGGCATCTCCATAGGCCTCGGTAAGCTTCTCTATCTGAGAAGGGGTGAAATAAGTGCGAGCAAATCTAAGAGCAGATTGAAAGGCCTTGGGAGATTCTTTAATGGCCTCATAGAACACAGGCTTGTTATCCAGCTTTAATAGGAAAAGTTGGAGGGCTTCTTGGGTGGAGAGCTTCTCCTGCTGGAGCTGGGCACCCATAAACTCCAAGAATATGCTAAAGGCCTCCGGAGTCTTTCCAATCCTTTGGAGCACCAGAGGGTCAAACAACCTCCGAAGATAGGAAGAAGGATAGTCGGAGAGGAAATGAAGCAAGTACTGGAAAGAAGTAGGATAAGAGACAGAATGAT